>JBBSCK010000103.1:0-9632 GCA_038250335.1 Caulobacterales bacterium | reverse complement strand
GCCCGCGCCCGCATCGCCCAGGCCTTTGGCCGCCTGATCCGCCGCGCCGACGACAAGGGAGTGTTCGTCATGCTGGACGCCGCCACCCCGACCCGCCTGTTTGCGGCCCTGCCGCCCGGCGCGGAGGTCCGGCGCATGAGCCTGGTCGAGGCGATCGAGCTGACGCGAGAATTCTTGGCTGACTCTCTCCCAGAGGGTGAGGGCTTGAGCGCACGATCACGCGAGTGACGGGGATGACCGCTTTCGCGATCATGCTGACGCGCCTGCTGTTTAATCGTAATCGAGAGTCGGCAGTCCCCACGATCTGCACCCTCTGAACCCTGTTTTCCACCCTCCTCGCCGCCTCGACCCGATCCGTGCCAAAAGGCCTGAATGACCGACGCCTCGCCCCCCCGCCATAAACGCTCCGGCCTGTTTGCGCCCATCGGCCTGTTCCTGATCGTGCTGATCGGCTGGTCGGTGTGGTGGTTCGTGCTGGCCGGCCAGGTGCGCGAGCGGCTGGACGTGCGGATCGAGGCGATGCGGGCTGCGGGCTGGGACGTCGCCTATTCCGGCCTCGGCGTCTCCGGCTGGCCCTTCCGGGTCCGGCTGGAAGCGGAAAATGTCTCGCTCACTGCCCCGTCCGGCCATGCTCTGGCGGCACCCGATCTGGCGGCCGAGGCCAACGCCTGGAACCCGGACAGATGGGTTGTGGTCGCCGGCGACGGCCTGGTCCTGACCCGGGCCGACAAGGGCAAGGTCGCGGTCCGCGCCGGGGCCATCCGGGCCAGCGTCCATGGCCTGACCCAGCGCTGGCCGAATGTGGCAGTCGAACTGGCCGAGCCGGAGTTCACCGCGCATGCCGGGGCCGAGCTCTTTCCGATTTCGCGCGCAGGCCGGGTCGAGTTCTATCTGCGCCCGCATCTGGCCCCGGCCGGAACGCCCGGCGTCGATGACAGTGTGGATGTGTTGTTCCGTCTGATCGACGCCGAGGGCCGGCCCGGCGGGCCGGTCGAGAGCATGGCCCGCAACGGCAAGATGACGATCCAGATCGAGGCGGTCGTCGAGGACGCCGACCGGTTGCAGGCTACCGATGGCGCGGGCGTGTTTGCGGCCTGGACCCGGGCCGGCGGACGTTTCACCGCCGTGCGCGGAGAGCTCTCTGCCGGCGAAAGCCGGGCCACCCTGTCCAGCGCCGTGCTGTCGGCCTCGCCGGACGGGAGGCTTCAGGGCACCGTCGCGCTTCAGGCCGTGCGCCCCATGGCGGCCATCTCGGGCCTCGCGGGGTCGCGATCGGGGGCCGTCAACCGCGCCGGGGCCGCCGGGGCCGCTGCTGCAGGCACGGTCCAGGGCAATGAGGACGTCAGCCTGTCGCTGCAGTTCCGCGACGGCCGCACCTTCCTTGGCCCCTTCGCCCTGGCCCCGGCCCCCAAGCTGTTCTGAGCGGGAGGGCGGTTCCGATGGCCAGAAAGCATGGGGCGCTGTTGCCCGAACCCAGGATCGATACCGACCGGCTTGTGCTGGACCAGGCCCTGATCGAGGCCCTGGCGGCGCGGCTCTCGGCGGGGCAGGATACCGCACCGGACGCCGCCTCGCCGGACGCCTCGACCCTGGCCCTGCGCGCCCTGCTGGCCGAGGCCGATGACGGGCATCAGGCGGCCATGCTGCGGGCCCTGTGGGGCCGGATCGAGGCCCGTACCGGCCCCTCGCTGGTCGTCGCCGGCCCGGCGGCGGGGTTACTGGCCGCCGACCGGTTCGGCCTGTCGGCCCGGGCGGTCGCTGATCCGGAGGCGGCCCTGGCCGCGGCGGCAGCGGGCGTCCACGCCCTGATCGACATTGCCGCCGCGCGACCCTGGTGGGGCCAACTGCTGGCCCGCCCCGGCCTCAGGATCATCGCCGCCCTGCCCGATGACCGGCAGGGGCTGCCCCGCGCCCTCAGGGTGGCCGCCGCTGCGACGGGGCCGACGGGCGACGACCGCACCTTCTGGGTCACGGATGCCCGCCTGCCCGACAGCGGCGTGGTCGAGGCCCTGCTGGCCTGCGGCTTCGTCGCGCGTCCGCTGGCATCGGCGGGCGGCTTGAAGCTGTTCATGCTCGCGGGCTATGTGCAGGCCGAAGACGGGCGGCTATCGGCAGCCCCCGGCGCCCTCAAGGGCGTGATCGGCGCCGCCCCCCTGTTCTGAGATCCCTGAATGACCGACGTCTCGACCGGTACAGCCCCGACCCGCCCCTCGCCCAAGCCCGGCATCCTCGAAATCGCCCCCTATATCGGCGGCAAGTCCGTTCTGGCGGGCATCGCCGAGCCGATGAAACTGTCGTCGAACGAAAACGCCCTGGGGGCCGGGCCACTGGCCCGCGCGGCCTATGAGGCGGCGTTGAAGTCGATCCATCTCTATCCCGACGGTCGCGCCGGAAAGCTGCGCACCGCCGTGGCCGAGCATCATGGGCTGGAGCTGGACCGCCTGATCTTCGGCAACGGTTCGGACGAGGTCTTTGCCCTGCTGAACCAGACCTATCTGAGCCCCGGCGACAACATCGTCACCGGCCAGTACGGTTTCCTCGCCTACCGGATCAGCGCCCTGGGCTGCGAGGCCGAGGTCAAGCTGGCCCCGGAGCCGGCCTACAAGGCCGAGGTCGACGCGCTTCTGGCCCAGGTCGATGAGCGGACGAAGATCGTCTATGTCTCCAATCCGTCCAATCCGACCGGCAGCTACAACTCGGGCGATGAAATCCGCCGCCTGCACGAGGCCCTCCCCGCCCATGTCGTTCTGGTCGTGGACGAGGCCTATGCGGAGTTCGTGGTCGAGGCGGACTGGGAGACGGCGATCCCCCTGGCCCGAGAGGCGTCCAACATCGTCGTGACCCGCACCTTCTCCAAGATCCACGGGCTCGGCGGCCTGCGGGTCGGCTTCGGCTACGCGCCGCTGTCGGTGGCCGAAGCTGTCGACCGCATCCGCCTGCCATTCAACGTCTCGGTACCCGGCCTCGACGCCGCAACGGCGGCCATCGCCGACGTGGCGCATCAGAAGGCCTCGCGCGACCTCGTCCAGACATGGCGGCCGCGCCTGACCCAGGCCATCCGGGGCTTCGGCTTCGAGGTCCTGCCTTCAGCCGGGAACTTCGTCCTGGTGCTGTTCCGCGATCCGAAACGCACTGCCGCCGCCGCCAACGACTATCTGAATTCGAAGGGCATCATCGTCCGCGCCGTCGGCGGTTACGGCATCCATGACGGTCTGCGCATCACGGTCGGCACCGAGGACCAGAACCGCGCGGTCATCGATGCCCTGAGCGAGTTCGCCGCGACCTAGAGCCTGGTCGTTTGAGGTGGACCCAGTTCGTGGGTCCGCTGAAAGCGTGAATCAAGCTCTCACGCATACCTGGAGCCTGATTCACGGCATCAGCGGAATCGCGAAGCGATTCCACTTCAGCCGATCAGGCTCTGGATGTGAGCGCTCGACAAGGTGTCCATCCGGTCCGGGCCGGGGACGCTGGCGTTGCGGATTTCCACCCTGTTCCTGCGGGGCTCCGCCCGTTGCAGACGTGCCGGGCGCGCGCTGAGAACCGGAGGCGCTCCTGATCAGGGCGACGGCTGCAGCCCATGCACATGGACGTCACGACCCGAATGGCGGCGGAGAATCCTGAGCGCGCTGGCCTCGTCCCCGGCATTCCAGGTCCTTACCCACAGCAGCAGGCCGCCGTGGTCCAGTTGTTCCTGCAGGTATTCTGCGTGGGTATCGCCGACCAGCCTGGCCAGCCAGGTGCCGAGCAGGCCCCCGGCCCCGCCGGCAGCGACGGCCGCGATGGCCGCTGCGGCCAGGGTGCCCCCGGACACCAGTATGGCCCCGGTCGCGGCGACGGCCCCCAGATAGAGCAGCCCGCCCATCAGGGCTCCCTTGGCCCCGGCCAGCGATTCCGGTGACACATAGCAGACGGTGGCGGCGTGCGGTTCGTCCTCCAGCTCGGCGACCTTGCTGTAGCGGTGCCCCAGTTTTTCAACGACCGAGTCCTCGCCCGCCAGCAGGCTGAGTTCAGCCCGGTTGAAGCCCGAGGTCAGCAGATCATCGATCGCGGCCTGCAGGGCCTCGGCCGTGGCGAAGACGCCCACGGCCTCGCGTACGCTGTCGGTACTGTCATTGTCGGCCATGTCGCCTGCTCCATCCTGTTGGAAGCCAGAGTGTCGCGTCCGGACTGGCGCGGCCTTGATCCAGATCAGACGATCTCGGCCATCGTTCCGGCATTGATGGCGATCCGCCCGATCAGCCCCTTGACGATCAGGTCCAGCGGCTGGCCCTCGCGGTAGTCGGCGGCGGCGACGAAATTGACCCGGTCCTCGGAGATCAGGCTGTAGATCTTCTGCTGGTCGCGCTCGGAGTTGCGCGGATCGTAGACGGCGATCGAGAAACCGCCCTTGGTGTGCATCATCTTCATGGTCGGCACGTCTGTGTCGCCGTCGCCGATGAAGATCATCCGCCCGAACGGGACCGGTCGCGCCTCGTCGGCGATGAACCGGTTGATCCGCTCGTGGTCCCAGTGGTTCAGCACGCCCTTGTTGATACGGAACAGATACTGGGTCTTGGTGGTGTAGTTGACCCCCACCGCCGGCCAGATCGCCACGCCCTGATCGTCATAGGCGAATTTGGACGCGAACACGTGGCGGAAGGCCCCCCGGATCGGACAGCCCTCAATCATCTCCTCCAGACCCGCCGAGATGATATAGTGCTCGATCTCAAGCCCGTATCGGGCACCGATGGCATCGATACGCTCGAACCAGCCCGGGCCGGTCAGATCCGCCTTCAGCCCGTCGAACAGTTTCACATCCTCGCCGTGCTCGCGCAGCAGTGTTCTGGTGACCGGCTGGCCGTTCTCGCGCGCCCGCTGCAGCATCAGCTGCATATACATCAGGATATTGTCGCCATCGGCCGACCGGGTCAGCCGGTCCGCCTCGCCCCAGAAGTCCCCGATGCCCATGCCCACGGACGGGATGAAGGTGACCTCCTGCATGTTCCCGCGCGCCAGGGTGCCGTCGAAGTCGTAGATCAGCGCGGTCTTGAGCAGTTCAGCCATCGGTCTCTGTCCGGTCGCGGCCTGTCAGGCCGGGTGACCGCTGGCTAGTGGCTGGTGGCTGGGGAGTCAAAGTCGCCGGCGCTTCAGTCACGAACCACCCGCCACCAACCCCGCCTCAGCCCAGCGCCAGCTCCGGTGCCGCTGCCTCGCCCACCGCTTCCAGCGGCAGGTGCAGGATAAAGGCCGCGCCCTTGCCGGGCTCGCTCTCCACCTCGGCCCAGCCGCCGTGCAGCTCGACCAGGGCCTTGACCAGGGCCAGGCCCACCCCCGGTCCGCCGCGCTCGCGCTTCACGAACCGGTCGAAGACATGGGCCTGCAGGTGATAGGGGATGCCCCGGCCGGTATCCTCGACCCGGATGCGGACCTCGGTGGCGTTGGCCTCGGCCCGCAGCGAAACAACCCCGCCTTCAGAGACCGAACGCCCGGCGTTGTCCAGCAGGTGATCCAGCGCCTGGGCCAGCCGGCGTCCGTCGCCGCGAATGGCCGGAAGGTTGGCCGCCGCCACGGCCTTCAATGTCGCGCCCCGCCCCTCGATGCGCGGCCTGTGGGTTCCGACCGCCTCGGCGAACAGATCGCGGACCCGCACGTCGCCCAGCGACAGCTCCATCTCCCCGGCGTCGATCTGGGCCATGTCCAGAACATCGTCGATGGAGTGGGCCAGCTGGCCGGCGGCAATCCGGATCGCCCCGGCGTGCTGGCGGCTGCGCTCGGGCAGGTCGGTCATGGTTTCCAGCAGCTCGGAATAGCCAACGATGGTGGTCAGGGGGGTGCGCAGCTCATAGCTGACCGAGCCGACGAACTCGCGCTTCAGCGCCTGGCTTTCCGACAGCGCCGCCTCGCGCTGGGCCAGGGCCTGTTCCAGGTCGCGCCGTGCCGTCACGTCCGAAAAGGCCACCAGGGTAGCCCCGTCGGGCAGGGGCCGGGTCTGCCAGGCCGCCACCCGTCCGTCGGTCGTGCGCCCCTCGCCCGAGACCGCAACGCGGCTTTCCGGGTCCGGGTCGGCCACCCGCGCCTTGAGCCCCAGCCACAGGGCGACGTCGGGCAGGGCGGTCTTGCACAGTTCGGCGACGGCATCGAACTCGCCCGCCGTCTCCAGCTGTTCGGCCGACAGGCTCCAGAAGGTTTCGAACGCCTCGTTGTGCAGCCGCAGACGCCCGTCCGAGCCGAACACGGCCACGGCGTCGTTAAGCTTGTCCAGGGTCGCGGTCTGGACCTGCAGCTGGGCGTTGAAACGGCTGCGCAGCGACAGTTCGCCGGTGATGTCCGAAAACAGCAGCAGGATGCCCCCCAGCGGGTGGGGCTGGCGCACGACCCTGAGCGTGCGTCCGTCCGGCAGCGACCAGCTGTCGTCCGGGGCCGCTTCGGCGGCTCCGTAGAACTCCAGCTCATTGGCCTTCCAGCCGGCGTAGTCGATGACTTCGGGCAGCATGCGGCGCTGGCGCAGCCGGTCCAGCAGCTCGGCATGGGTGGGCCGCTCGTCCAGCCATGCGGGGTCGATGTTGAACAGGGTCTGGAAGGCGGTGTTGTGGAAGGCCAGACGGCGCGACGGCCCGAAGATGGCCACGGCATCGGCCAGATGGTTCAGCGTCTCATCATGCGCCTCGACATGGCGACGCAGGGTGTCGCGGGTCTCCTCGGCCTCGGTCATGTCGAGGGCGAACAACATCACCGGTCCGCCCGCGCCGGCCAGGGGTTCGGCCAGGACTTTCCACGCCCGGCGCCGGCCCTCTCCGGCCGTCCAGCGGAAGCCCTCCTGACGGGTTCCACTTCGACCCGCCTCGGCCGCCAGCTGGTCGGCCCCGCGATCGAAGCTGGCCTCCATCGCGCGCGCCTGTTCCAGCGAGCCGCAGCGCACCTCGCCCAGCCAGGCCCGGTTGGCCCAGACCAGCCGCCCCGCCGCATCCATCACCCAGGCGGGTGCCGGAGAGGCGTCGGCGATGACCCCGGCGCCCAGGCCGGCTTCCCGCTCGGCCCCGGCCCCTGCGCCGCTTTCGACCTCCGGGGACAGGCGCAGCCAGGCGTCACCGCTGAAAGTGCGGCCCTCGATGCTCCAGTCTCCGGCCCCGGTACCCCGCGCCAGAAAGGCCGCGCCGTCCGCGTTCAGGGTCGCGATCCGGTCGGCGAAACGGGTCAGGACGGCGGCAACCAGCGCATCGGCCGGGTCGTCGGCGGGGTCGTCGCCATCCTCGCCGGCCAGGGCGAGGCGTGCTGTCCGGATCGCCTGTGGATCGCCAAGAACGACCGGCGGGCCGTCCACCCGCAGGCCGATCCGGACCTCGCCGAAGGCGCACAGGGCGCTGATGCCCTGGGCCATTGCGTCCGTGGTCGCGACGCGCTCGCGGTCCATGCGGGATTCGCGCAGGCTCACGGCGCGTTTCAGACGCCAGGCCCAGGCGCTTACCGCCAGGGCCAGTCCCGCCGCTCCCGCTGCCGCCGCAAAGGCGATGTCGGCCTCAGCCATCCTGTCCACCCGCCAGATCGAATCGCGACCATAGCCGAAGCCGGCCCGCTGGCGAAAGGAATGGTTAACAGCGGTGGCGGAGTGGCTGGTCCTGGGTGGCTGGTGACGGGTGGCCCGGTGCGCCTGCGACGGCGATGCCCGGTCGCAGGCATGGCTTCGATCGCGGTGAGCGCCTAACCACCCGTCACGCACCCCCAGCCACCAGCCCCCTGTGCCACCATGACCTCGACCGACCCGACCGCGCCCTCGCTGGACGATTTCGCCCGGATTGCGCGCGCGGCCTTCGAGGCCCTGCCCGAGCCGTTCCGGTCAGCGGCGGGCGACGTGGTCATCCGCATTGACGATTTTGCCGACGACGAGACGCTGGCCTCGGTCGGGCTTGAGGATCCGTTCGATCTGACCGGCCTGTATCACGGCGTCGATATCGGCCGGCGCGAAGGGTTGGGGCCTGCGGTCGAGCCGTCGCGCGTCTTCCTCTATCGCCGCCCGATCCTGGACGAATGGTGCGAGCGTGGGGACGTCGGCCTGTCCGAGATCATTGCCCACGTCCTGATCCACGAGATCGGCCACCATCTGGGCCTCGACGACGACGACATCGACGCCATCGAGGCGGAGGATTGATCCGTCACGGTCCCGCCCGGCTGCAGGCGGGGCCGCGCGGTGATCGGGCGGGGACGGCGAGCCTTCGCCGTCCCCGCCGTCGCAATCACTGGACCGGACGGACCTCCAGCGGCAGCCCCAGGGTTTCCAGCTGGGACCGGATGACCGAGGCGTCGCCGACCACCACCCAGACGAACTGGCCGGGATCGATGACCGCGCGGGCGGCGGCGTCCATCTGGGCCGTCGTCAGGGCGCGGGTGCGGCTGGCGATGGTGTCCTGATAGTCGTCGGGACGCTGGTACAGGGCGTTGGAACGCAGGGCCCCCAGGATCTGGGCCGAGGTCTCGAAGGCACCGGCCAGCGAGCGGGTGTTGCCGTTGACGGTTTTTTCCCGCTCCTCCGGCGTCACCCCGTCGGGGCCGAGGAACCGCTCATACTGGGCGATCAGGGCCGCGATCGACTCGCCGGTCCGGTTGGCCTGGACGGGCGCGTTGACGATATAGGGCACGCGTTGCTCGAGGGCGTTGGGCCCGCCGCGCACGCCATAGGACCAGCCCCTGGTCTCGCGCAGATCCGAGTTGATCCGCGACAGGAAGTCGGTGCCCAGGATGGTGTTGGCCGCATTCAGCGTCAGCAGGTCGTCGGTGCCCGACACCGGCAGGACTGCCCCGCCATAGATCAGCGACTGGGGCGACTGCGGCCGGTCGATCAGGACGATGCGGGCGGTCGAGGCCGGGATCGGGGCGTCAAAGGTCTTGGTGCCCTTGGCTACCGAGGGCGCGCGCCAGTCGCCGAAGGCGGCTTCCAGCTGGGCCGTGACCTGGGCCAGCGGCAGATCCGACACCACGAACACGGTGGCATTGTCGGGCCGCACCCAGGCGTCGTGCTCGGCGATCAGGTCGGCGCGGGTCAGGGCCCCGATCGTCGCTGCGTCGCCCGTTCCGGTGAAGGACCGGCCATAGGGGCTGTCGGTGCCATACATCAGCGGCGGCAGGGCGCGGGCGGCGATCGCCGCCGGCTGGGTGCGTTCGCTGGCCAGCCCCGAGAGGCGCTGGGCGCGAATCCGCTCCACCTCGGACGGGGCGAAGGCCGGATTGCGGACGATGTCTGACAGCAGGGTCAGGGACGGGGCCAGATTGGCCGTTACCGTCGACAGGGTGGCGGCGGTCCGGTCCATGGTGGCGCCCAGATTGATCGAGGCCCCCAGGCGTTCCTGGGCCTCGGCCAGGGCGTTGGAGTCCCGCGTCGTGGTGCCGTCGTCCATCAGGTCCAGCATCATCGCATGGGCCCCCAGACGGTCGGCGCGGTCGGCGGCATAGCCGGCGTCGAACTCGACCGCCACCCGGGTGACGGGCACGGTATCGACCCGGGCGTAGACCACCTGAACCCCGTTCGACAGGCGGGCGCGTTCGACCGCAGGGAAGTCCAGATCGGGCACATCACCGATCGGCGGCATCTCCATGCGCGCCACCCGCTGGATCTCGGCGGCCGGAACCGGGGCGGCTCCCGACGGCGCGGCGGCGGCCTC
>JBBSCK010000102.1:0-9836 GCA_038250335.1 Caulobacterales bacterium | reverse complement strand
GGACCGCAAGCGCGGCGGTGTGCGACAATTTTTCAAGCAGGGGAGAAATCGCTGCCATGAACCTCTACAAGAACGATCCGCGACCCGGTTGCCAATCACCCCCGAGGCCGATTCTTGCTGTTTTTGCTCGCTTTTCTGCCCTTGCTGGGGGCTCTCGCTCCGGCGCTCGCGATCCGGTTCGGCCGGAACGCCTCCGCCCTCGCCGCCGGGGCGGTCACCTCCACAGCCCTGATCGTGCTGGCGATCATGACCCCGACGGTGATGGCGGGCGAGACGGTCCGGGCCAGCGTGCCCTGGATCCCGGCGCTGGGACTGAACGCCAGCCTGTTCCTCGATCCGCTGGGCCTGATGTTCGCTGGGATGATCCTCGGCATCGGCCTGCTGGTCATCATCTATGCGCGCTTCTACCTCGCTGCGGCCGACCCGATGGGCCGGTTCTTCACCTATCTGCTGCTGTTCCAGGGCGCGATGCTGGGCATCGTGCTGTCAGACAACATCCTGCTTCTGCTGATCTTCTGGGAGCTGACCAGTCTGTCGTCCTTCCTGCTGATCGGCTTCTGGCGACATCTGCCGGAAGCCAGGCAGGGCGCACGCATGGCGCTGTTCGTCACCGGCGGCGGCGGTCTGGCCCTGATCGCGGGGCTGCTGATTCTGGGCCATATCGCCGGCTCGTACGAGCTGACCGTGATCCTGCAGCAGGGCGAGGCGATCCAGGCGTCGCCGCTTTACCTGCCGGCCCTGCTGCTGATCCTCGTCGGCTGTTTCACCAAGTCGGCGCAGTTCCCGTTCCATTTCTGGCTGCCGCACGCCATGTCGGCCCCGACGCCGGTCAGCGCCTATCTGCATTCGGCCACCATGGTGAAGGCGGGCATCTTCATGCTGGCGCGGCTGTGGCCGGTGCTGGCGGGGACCGACGCCTGGTTCCTGATCGTGGCCACCACCGGTCTGGTGACCATGGTGTTCGCCGCCTGCGTGGCGCTGTTCAAGGACGACCTGAAGGGACTTCTGGCCTATTCGACCATCAGTCATCTGGGCTTCCTGACCATGTTGTTCGGCATCGGCACCCCGATGGCGGCGCTGGTCGGGGTATTTCACATCATCAACCACGCGACCTTCAAGGCCGCCCTGTTCCTCAACGCCGGCATCGTCGACCATGAGGCCGGAACCCGCGATCTCAAACGGCTGGGCGGACTGTTCGGCCTGATGCCGATCGCGGGGACGCTGGCGCTGGTGGCCGGCCTGTCGATGGCGGGCGTGCCGCCGCTGAACGGCTTCATCTCCAAGGAGATGATGCTGTACGAGGCCGCTGACACCGTCTGGCTCGGCCAGGCCTGGGTCTTTCCGGTGCTGGCCACCGTGGGGGCGACGCTGTCGGTGGCCTATTCGCTGCGCTATATCGTGCACGTCTATTTCGGGCCGCGACGCGACGACTATCCGAAGAAGCCGCATGATCCGGGCATCGGCCTGTGGGGCCCGCCGGCGGTGCTTGTGGCCCTGGTGGTCGCCATCGGCCTGGCGCCCGCGCTTGTCGCGGGGCCGCTGGTGAACCTTGTCGCCGGAGTGGTGACCAACGGCGCGGCGGAACCGGTCAAGCTGGCGCTTTGGCACGGGGTGACGCCGGCGCTGTTCATGAGCGTGGCGGCGATCGTCATCGGCGCATTGCTGCTGACAGGGCATGGGCGGCTGGACCGACTTTGGCATGCCGCGCGGCTGCCGGACGCCAAACGACTGTTCGACGCCTCCGTAGCGAGCGCCGCGTCGGTCGCGCGGAAGGCCGTCGATGCCGTCCAGAACGGTTCCCTGCAACGGGCCCTGGCCGCCTTGATCGGGACCGCCGTAGTGGTGGGCTTCGCCGGCTTCCTCTCGGCCGGCTACGTCCCCGGCGAGCGGGCCGGCGTGGCCGCCTCGCCCGCCGCCATCGTGGCCTGGATCGCGCTCGTCACCGCCACCGGCCTGGTCGTCCTGAGCCACAGGGCGCGCTTCATCTCGCTGATCTACATCGGCATCGTGGGCCTGATCATCTCGCTGGCCTTCGTCCATCTGTCGGCCCCGGACCTGGCCCTGACGCAGATTTCGGTCGAGGTGGTCACCATCCTGCTCATGCTGCTGGCGCTGAACCTGTTGCCCAAGCAGACACCGGTCGAGAGCCGGCCGTGGCGTCGGGTTCGCGACGGCGGGCTGGCGGTGGCTGCGGGGCTGGGGGTCGGCGGTGCCGCCTGGGCAGTGATGACCCGGCCGCTGGACAGCATCTCGGGCTATTTCTGGGACAATGCCAAATCCGGCGGCGGCGGCACCAATGTGGTCAACGTCATCCTCGTCGACTTCCGCGGCTTCGACACCTTCGGCGAGATCATCGTGCTGGGGATCGCCGCGCTCGGCATCTTCGCCCTTCTGGAAACCGTCGGGACGGGGGCCAGCGGCCGGCGGCTGGCCGGCTGGAAACCCGACACGGTCCGGTCCCCCGAACACCATCCCCTGATGCTGGTCGTGGCCACCCGCCTGCTGTTGCCGCTGGCGCTGATGGTCGGGCTGTTCATCTTCCTGCGGGGGCATAACCAGCCCGGCGGCGGCTTCATCGCCGGGCTGGTTTTCTCGATCGCCATCCTGATGCAGTATATGGCCTCGGGCTTCACCTTCGCCGACCAGCGCCTGCGCGCCGACCACCACACCATGATCGGTGCCGGCATTCTGATCGCTGGGGCTACCGGCCTGGGTTCTATGGTGTTCGGCGCGCCCTTCCTGACCAGCGCCTTTGACTATTTCAGCCTGCCCCTGATCGGGGAGTTCGAACTGGCCACGGCCATGCTGTTCGACATCGGCGTCGCCCTGACGGTCATCGGCACGGTGATGCTGGCCCTGGCGCAGCTGTCCCAGGTGTCGCAACGGGCCGAAAAACAGCCGCCCCCGGAGACCCTGAACGCCATGGACATCGATCCCGGGCGCAACGAACCGGCCGCCGCGCCGACGGAGACTGGCCGATGACCATGGAGTGGCTCGTCGCTTCGGCCATCGGCGTACTGACCGCCGCCGGCGTATATCTCGTCCTGCGCGGGCGAACCTTCCCGGTCGTGCTGGGACTGGCCTTCCTGTCGTATGCGATCAATCTGTTCCTGTTCGCCATGGGACGGCTCGTCATCGACCGGCCGCCGATCTACGACAAGGCGGCGGAAAGCTATACCGATCCCCTTCCCCAGGCCCTCGTGCTCACCGCCATCGTCATCGCCTTTGGCATGACCGCCTTTGTGGTCGTGCTGGCGCTCAGGACCTACCTTGAGACCGGCACCGACCAGGTCGACGGATGCCAGGACCGGGAGGCCCGGCCTTGAACGCCTCTGTCCCGAGCCTTGTCGTCGCCAGCCTGCTCCTGCCGGTCGTGATCGGATCGCTCAGCCTGCTGTTCCTGAAGCACCGTCTGGGTCTGTCGCGTCTGGTCTCGCTCGGCTCGTGCCTGGCGCTGGTCGCCATCGCCGCGGCCCTGACGATTCACGCTTCGGGCGGAACGGTCGAGAGCTACGCCCTCGGCAACTGGCGCGCGCCGTTCGGCATCGTGCTTGTGCTCGATCGGCTGTCGGCCATGATGCTGCTGCTGACGTCTGTTCTGGCGCTGGCGGTCATGACCTATGCCGTGGTCACCGGGGTGGACCGCAAGGGCTGGCATTTCCATCCCCTGTTCCAGTTCCAGCTGCTGGGTCTCAACGGGGCCTTCCTGACCGGGGACCTGTTCAACCTGTTCGTCTTTTTCGAGGTGCTGCTGATCGCCTCCTACGGTCTGTTGCTGCACGGTCAGGGCGCGCCGCGCCTGAAGGCCGGGGTGCAGTATGTGGTCATCAACCTGGTCGGCTCGACCCTGTTCCTGGTCGGCGTCGGCCTGCTCTATGGCGTCACCGGCACACTCAACATGGCGGATATGGCGGTTAAAATCGCCGCCGCGCCGCCGGGAGACCAGGGGCTGATTGCAACTGGGGGGCTGATCCTCGCGGTGGTGTTTGCGCTCAAGGCGGCGCTGGTTCCGCTGCATTTCTGGCTGCCGGGGGCCTATGCAGCGACAACCGGTGCCGTCGCCGCCCTGTTCGCCATCATGACCAAGATCGGGGCCTATTCCCTGATCCGCACGGGCACCCTGATCTTCGGTGAGGACGCGGGCCCGCTTGCCTTCCTGACCGGACCCTGGTTGCTGCCGGCGGCCCTGATCACCATCGTGATCGGCTTCCTCGGCCTGTTTGCCGCCCGCACCCTCAGGGAGATGGCGGCCTGGTCGGTGATCGGCTCCATGGGTGTTCTGCTCAGCGCCATCTCGGTCTTCCGCGTCGAGGCCATGGGGCCGGCTCTCTACTATCTGCTGCATTCCACGCTGGCGGGGGCGGCCCTGTTCCTTGTCGTCGATCTGATCGCCAGGCGGCGTGGACCGCAGGGAGACGCCCTGACTGCGGGTCCGCGGTTCGGTCAGTCGGAACTTCTGTCCGGCCTGTTTTTTCTGGCGGCGATCGGCATCGTCGGCCTGCCACCGCTGTCCGGCTTCATCGGCAAGCTGCTGATCCTCGACGGCGTGCGGGCAGCCCCTGAGGCGGCCTGGATCTGGGCGACGATCCTGATCACCACCCTGATCGGGGTCCTGGCCTTCGCCCGCGCCGGGAGCTTGATCTTCTGGAAGAGCGCCCCGATCGAGGGCGACATTCCCCCGCCGGTCCCGGACGACCGGACGGGCGGGGTCCTGACGGCGGCCGGCCTGCTGGCGGGTCTGGCAGCCCTGAGCGTGATGGGCGGGCCAGTGACAGCCTACACCGAAGCGACCGCCGCCCAGCTGTTTGAGCCGCAGCAATATATTGCCGCCGTCCTCGGCGAGACTGCGGGAGGCCGCCGATGATCCTGCGCCTGTTGCCCCACCCGGCGCTGAGCATCCTGCTGCTGGTGTTCTGGCTGTTGCTGGTCAACGAGTTGAGCTTCGGTGCCCTGTTCCTGGCTGCGGTGTTCGCCGTGCTGATTCCGTTGATCACCAGCCACTTCTGGCCGGACCGGCCGCGTATTCGCTTCGGCCCCGATCTGGTGGCCTATCTCGCGATCGTGCTGTTCGACATCCTCGTGGCCAATTTCCAGGTCGCGTGGATCATCCTGACCCGGCGCAACCGCGACCTTCGCTCGCGCTGGCTGGTGGTGCCGATCGAACTCCGCTCGGCCGAGGCCATCACCGTGCTGGCCGGCACGATCAGTCTCACCCCGGGGACGGTGAGCAGCGACGTCTCGGCCGACGGCCGGGCCCTGCTGGTCCACGCCCTCGACGTCGCCGATCCCGAGGCCGAGGTCGCGCGCATCAAGCAACGTTATGAGGCCCGTCTGCTGAAGGTGTTCCGATGACCGTCCGGGTCTGCGCGCCGCAGGTCGAGCAGTCGGGCAGGGGGCGGGGCGTGACCCTGGCCGAGCCGCTGCGCGTCAATGCGATCGGTGCAAAGCAGTTCCACCACGAGGTGACGCCACACCGGGACGCGACCGAGCGGCGGGAGACAGCATGACGATTCGATTCGTGACCAGGGCTCTGGCGGTGCTGGGTGCCGCGGCGACGCTGGCGACCTGCGCCAGCTATCCCGAAGCAACGCGCTATCCGATCCATGCCGACGGGCCGCCGCCGCCGGCACGAGCCGCGACCTCTCCCGCAGCGCCGGTCCCGAGCGGAGAGTGGGAGCTCGGCGCGATCCATCCCGCCAGCGAGGCACCGCTGGCGGCGCGGGCCCCGGCCACCCCCGCGGTGCCGGTCCCGAGCAGAGAGGGGGTTCGCGGCGCGATCAAGCCCGCGAACGACGCGCCGCCGCCGAGGACCGCCCCGGTGGATTCGATCGAGGGCGGGGCGCTGGAGGCGCCGGCCAACACCGGGGCAAGGTCGGCGGCCGGAACGGCCTCGGAAGGTTTCACCGAACCGCCGCCGCCCGTGCGGTCGGGCAGCGCGGTCACGGCCGGGGCCGACCATGAGAGCCACCCGGGAGACACCGTCTCCGGGATCGGCCTGGGCTTTCAGATGCCGGTGCAGAGCTCCATCCTGTCCCTGTCCCTCGGGTTCGCCCTGGCCTGTATCAGCGTGGCGATCCTGTTGAGCCTGTTCCGGCTGGTGCGGGGGCCGACCTCGGGCGACCGCATCCTCGCAGTCGACACCCTGACCATCAATGTCATCGCCCTGATCATGGTGTTCGGCATCGCCGAGGCGACGACGACCTATTTCGAGTCGGCCCTGCTGCTGGCCATGGTCGCCTTCGTGGCCACAGTGGCCTACTGCAAATTCCTGCTCCGGGGAGACATCGTCGAATGAACCTGGCCGCGGAAATTCTCATCGCCGCCCTGCTGGTCCTCGGCGGGGCCTTCGTCCTGATCGGCTCCTGGGGCCTGGCCCGCCTGCCCTCCCTGATGACCCGGCTGCACGGTCCGACCAAGGCCACCACCGTGGGAGTCGGGGCCTGCCTGATCGCCTCGATGATCTATTTCCCGGCCTCGGGCCATGGCTGGTCGGCGCACGAGTTGCTGATCACGATCTTCCTGCTGCTGACGGCGCCGATCTCGGCCAATATGATCGCCAAGGCTCATCTGCATCGTCAGGGGCATGGCATCGACCCCAACCCGACCGACGGCATCGTCTCGGGTCTCCCTGCGCCGCCCGGGGACGGGGACTGGGCAACCTTCCAGGGGGCCGCCGCAGAGCCCGCCAAACTGCCGCACCTGCCGCGGGACTGATTTGCCCCCGTCCCCCGCCTATCGCCCCGAGCCTCGCTTCGCTCCTCTGGGAGAGGACTACGGCGACCCCGTCGCAGCGGCGACCTTTCCGCAGACCCGCCTACGGATCCGCAATGACCGGGCGGCGGCGAGCGTGGGTCTGGAAACGCTGACCGACGCCGAATGGGTTGCCCATTTCGGCCGGTTCGAACCATTGCCCGGCCAGCCTGGCCCGGTCGCCATGCGCTATCACGGCCATCAGTTCCGCAACTACAATCCCGATCTCGGGGACGGGCGGGGCTTCCTCGCTGCACAGATGCGGGAGACAACCGGCGCTCAGGCAGCGAGCGACCGCGTCGAAAGCGCCAGCGCCCAACCGGCTGGTCGACTGCTCGATCTGGGGACCAAGGGGTCGGGCACCACGCCGTGGTCGCGCGCCGGCGACGGCCGCCTGACGCTGAAGGGCGGCGTGCGCGAGGTGCTGGCCGCCGCGATGCTGGAAAGCCAGGGCGTTCCGACCAGCCGCGCCCTGTCGCTGATCGAGACCGGCGAGGCGTTGGCGCGCGGCGACGAGCCCTCGCCCACCCGCTCCGCCGTTCTGGTCCGGCTGCAGCACAGCCACGTCCGCTTCGGCACCTTCCAGCGCGCGGCCTATTTCGAGCGGGCCGACATGATCGAGACCCTGGTCGAGCATGTGCGCGCCCTCTACCACCCCGCCGTCGCCCCCGGTGACGCGCCCGGCCTGCTGGGCGCCATCGTCGCCGCCTCGGCGCGGCTGACCGCACGCTGGATCGCGGCGGGCTTTGTCCACGGGGTGCTGAACACCGACAATCTGAACGTCACGGGCGAGAGCTTCGACTATGGCCCGTGGCGCTTTCTGCCGCACTACGAGCCCGGCTTCACCGCCGCCTATTTCGACCATTCGGGCCTCTACGCCTTCGCCCGCCAGCCCGAGGCCGTGTTCTGGAACCTGACCCAGCTGGCCGGCTGCCTGAAGCTGGTCGCCGACGCTGAGCCCCTGACCGAGGCGCTGAACGGGTTCGGTCCTGCCTATATCATCGAGCTGCGCACCGCCTTTCTCGAACGACTGGGGGTCAAAAGCCTGGGCGAAGCCGCCGACCAGCGCCTGCTGGACACCACCCTGGCCCTGCTCCGCGACGGCGGCGATGCGATCCGCTGGGAGCCGCTGTTCCACGACTGGTTCGCCGGTTTTTCCTCCTCGGCGCGGGCGCTGCAAGGGCTGCGGGGGAAACTGTATCAGGGCGAGCCCTTCGATGCCTTCCGCTTCGCCCTGTTCGAGCACGAGCCCGACCGGCCGGAACGTCTGGAGCATCCTGCGTTTGCCGCACCGGAGCCGGAGGAAATGCTGATCGACGAGGTCGAGGCGATCTGGTCCGCGATCGACGCCGACGACAACTGGGCATCGCTGCATGCCAAACTGGCCCGGCTGGACGCCGCGCGACAGGCCCGCGCCTGACGCCTTGCGATCGGCCTCCAGGGCATGATTCGGGAACGGGCGCTCACGGCACAGCTTGTTCATCACCTTGGGTTACAGTGACGCTCCACGGCCCTTGAAAAACCGCACCGCTGATCTGATCTAGCGACTGTTACAAAACCCCCGTCCTCCCCGACGAACGAAAAGTGCCATGTTCCCGACCAGCTCCACCGTCCGCCCGCCCGTTTCGGCCGCACGCGCCCGCGCCATTGCCGGCTATCGCAACATGGCGCTGTGGACGCTTCAGGGATGGGTCGCGATGTTCTTCGTCGCGGCCGGCTACGCCAAACTGACCGAACCGCTGGACAATCTGGCGGCCCTGATGACCTGGCCGGCCTTCGTCGGCGAGCCTCTCGTCCGGGGCGTGGGGATCGTGGAGCTCGTGCTGGCGCTCGGACTTCTGGTGCCCCTCGTATCGTGGCGGATCGGCCGCTGGCCCCTGCTGATTTCGGCTGCAGGCCTGATCGGGCTCGAAACCATCATGCTGTCGGTGCACGGGGCCGGGCTGGACCTGGGCCTCGTCCTCGTCAACATCGTCCTGCTGGCGATCACGATCCCGGTGCTGCTGGGCCGCCGCTGACGCCTTGCCGCCGGCACCGTTCGGAGCAGAACTTCACACTGTCCCAGTCGCGGGCCCATTTAGCCCGCCAGACGAAGGGCCGCCTGCAGACCGGACAGTCCTTCTGAGGCAGGTTGCCCTTGCGGGGGGCCAAGCCCTTGTTGACGTGTTTGCGCGACATGGGCGGCATATCCGTCGGGCCGTGCGCCCGCGCAAGCGCCGCTGCGGCAACCTGAAAGCTTCCCTTTACGTCCGCGTCAAGTTATGGCTTCGGCATGGCGACCGCCGATGACCATCGCACCTATTCGATCCGCCAGCTGTGCCGCGAGTTCGGGGCGACGGCGCGGGCGCTGCGCTTCTATGAGGACAAGGGCCTGCTGACCCCCGCGCGCAAGGGCCAGACCCGGGTCTATGACGCCCGCGACCGCGCCCGGCTGAAGCTGATCCTGCGCGGCCGCCGCATCGGCTTCACCCTGACCGAGATCCAGGAGATGCTGGATCTGTATGACAGGAACGACGGCAACACCCATCAGATGGCCATCGCCCTGCGCCGGCACCGGGCCCAGATCGCGGCCCTGAAGCAGCAGCGCGAGGATCTCGACGCCGCCATCCAGATGGCCGAGGACGCCTGCGCAGCCATGGAAGAACGTCTGGCTGAAGACCGCCCCGATCTTCTGCCCGGGGCCGAGGAATACGCCTCGGTTCTGCGCGCCCGTCTCGACCACCCCCATCATCATCCGTTCAAGCTGAGAGCCTGACCCCATGGCCTACAAGGCGCCCGTCCGCGACCTGACCTTCATCCTGAACGAAGTGCTGGAGATCGACCGCTATTCGAACTCGCCCGGCTTCCAGGACGTGTCCCCCGATCTGGTCGCCCAGATCCTGGAAGAAGGCGCCAAATTCTCGGAAGAGGTCATCGCCCCCCTGAACAGGGTCGGTGACACCGAGGGCTGCAAATGGGTCGACGGCAAGGTCACCGGCCCGACCGGCTGGAAGGAAGCCTACAAGGCGATGGTCGAGGCCGGCTGGCCCGCCCTGTCGGCCCTGCCCGAGCATGGCGGCCAGGGCATGCCCTCGGTCGTGGCCATG
>JBBSCK010000101.1:0-9859 GCA_038250335.1 Caulobacterales bacterium | reverse complement strand
GCGCGATCATCCGCTCGGACGCGCGAACGACCTCGCCGCCCGAACGGGCCGCGAGGTCGCTGACGCTGGCCGGAGCCAGGGTTTCAAAAAAGCGGGCGTCGGGCGTCATGCCCAGACGCCTACTGGGCCGCTTGCGCCGGAACCGGCAGGCGGTAGAAGCTGAGCGTCGGCAGGGCCGTGTTCAGGCGCTGGATCACCATATCGGTCACATCCATGGCGGGGTTGAGGATGAACACGCTTTCGCGGTCCAGCAGCATGCCGCAACCGCGCTCCTGATAGACGGCGACCAGAATAGGCTCGACGGTCTCCGAGATCAGCCGGCGTTGCTCGGACAGGGTGTAGCGAAGTTCCTCCTGGCGGGTCTGCTCAAGACCCTGTGCCTCCTGAATCCGCTGCTGCACCGCCGTGCGACGCGCACCGTCCGGATCGGCGGCCTGGCCGCCCTGCTGCAGTTGCTGGATTTCGGTCTGGATGGCGGTACCATAGGGCGCGAGTTCGCCCTCGACCTCACCGGCCAGCTGGACCATCCGGCTCTGGACGGCCTGGCCCACAGTGGACTGGGCCAGCAGGCGCTGGTTGAAAAAGACACAGACCCCGGGGATCACGGGACCCGGGTTCTGGGGGCCCTGGGTCTGGGCGACGGCCGTCGATCCAATGAGCGAGGCCAGGGCGACGGCGCCGATTGCGAGGAGTTTCATGGGGAACCTTTGATGGGCCGACAGGGCCCGGCTTAGAACTGGGTGGAGGTCGAGAAACGGAAGGTCTCGGTGCGGTCGTAGTCTTCCTGGTTCAGGATCTGGCTGAAGTCGAAGCGGATGGGGCCCATTGGCGAGCGCCAGTGAACGCTGAGACCCGCCGAGGCCCGCAGCGACAGATCGTCGGCGATGGCGGTGTCCACCAGCCCGTTGGTGCCCAGGGTGTAGCGGTCATCAAGAACGCCCAGCGTACCCACATCGGCGAACAGCGAGGTCCGGATCCCGTACTGCTCGGGCAGTCCGTTGGGCAGGGTCAGCTCGACGCTGCCGACGGCGTAGAAATTGCCGCCCAAGGCGTCATTGGTGGTCAGGTCGCGCGGCCCCATGCCCGCATTTTCGAAGCCGCGGAACGAGTTTCCGCCCTTGAAGAAGCGGTCATTGATGCGGACCGCATCGCCGTTCCAGCCCGCCACATAGCCGGAGGAGCCCGCCACCGTGACGATCCAGCTGGGGGTGATGCCGTAGTAGAGCGTCGCGTCCACCTCGGTCTTGACGTAGTTCACATCACCGCCGAGGCCGGCGAAGTCCTGGCGGATCGACCCGGTCCAGCCCCGCGTGGCCCGGATGGGATCGTTTCGCCTGTCCACGAACAGGGTATAGCCGGCCGAGGAGTTCAGCGACGCGCCCACCTGTTCGCACAGGGCGCGCGAGCCGACACCGTTCGTGGCGCAATAGCCAAAGGGGACGATGATCTCGTCGTCCTTGATGAAATAGCGCGTCGACAGGCGGCTGTAGCCGTTGAGCGGATAGGTCAGGCGCAGGCCGGCACCGGTCGACCGGTAGTCGAACGAGGACTCGGTCTGGAAATCGTAGCGCGAGTGGAACACATCGAAACCCGCGCCGACGTCGCGACCCAGGAAGCGAGGCTCGGTAAAGCGGAAATCGATCTGCTGACGCAACGAGCCCCATTCGACCCGGGCGACCACGTTCTGGCCGCGTCCGCGGAAGTTCCGCTCCGAGATACCGAGGTTGACCACGAAGGCGTCGACCGAGCTGAATCCGGCCCCGACCGAAAGTTCGCCGGTGGGCTGCTCCTCGACGGTGACATTGACGATCGACCGGTCGGGGGCGGCACCCCGCGACTCCTCGATGGTGACTTCCTTGAAGAAGCCGAGGCCGCGCAGGTTGTTGCGCGACCGCTCCACCAGGGTGCGATTGAAGGCATCGCCCTCGGTCAGCATCAACTCGCGCCGGATCACCGGGTCGATCGTCCGGGTGTTGCCGATGACGTTGATGCGATCGACGTAGACGCGCTGGCCCTCGGACACGTTGAACGTCACGTCGACGGTGTCGGTCTCGGGGTTGGGCCGATAGGTCGGATTGATGTCAACGAAGGCATAGCCCGCCGATCCCGCCGCAAAGGTCAGGGCGTCGACCGAACTCTCGATCTTGTCGCTCTCGTAGAGGTCGCCCGTCCGGATCGGCAACAGGAGCTCGAGGAAGTCCGCGTTCAGTCGGTCGTTCTCGGTCACGACCTGGATGTCGCCGAAATTGTAGCGATCACCCTCGTCGACCGTCAGCGTCATGGCGAAGGCGCTGTCGTCGGGTGCCAGTTCGGCGACGGCCGAGACGATGCGGAAATCATAGTAGCCGCGGTTGGTGTAGAACTTGCGCAGCTGTTCGCGGTCGTAGTCCAGACGGCCAGGGTCATAGTTGTCGTTCTTGGTGAACAGCCGCCACCAGGCCGACTGTTTGGTCACCATGACCTCGCGCAGGGCGCTGTCGGAGAAGGCCTGGTTGCCGAGGAAGGTGATCGACTGGACGCCCGTCTCGGGGCCCTCATCGATCTCGAACACCACGTCGACGCGGTTCTGTTCCAGCTGGACCAGTTTCGGCGTCACGGTCGCCGAGATACGACCCGACAGTCGGTAGAGCTCGATGATCTTGCCGACATCCTCCTGGACCCGGGCACGGGTATAGATGCCGCGCGGCCCGATCGTCACTTCCTCGGTCAGCTTGTCTTCGCTGATCGCGCTGTTGCCCTCGAACACCACCTGGTTGATGATCGGGTTCTCGACGATGCGGACGACAAGATCGCCGTTCTCCTGCAGCCCGATCTGGACGTCGGCGAAAAGCTGGGTCCGCGTCAGGGTTCGGATCGCGACGTCCAGGATCACCGGATCGATCGTGTCGCCAGGCTGGATCGGCAGATAGGAGAGAACCGTGGTCTGGTCGATGCGCTGGTTGCCCTGGACCAGGATCCGGTTGACGGTTCCGGTCTCTTCGGACGTCACGTTCGGGGCAGCCACGATCTGGCCCGGCTGGCCCGTGGGTACCGGTGCGGTCTGGGCGAGGACCGGAGGCGCCGCGACGAGGGCCAGCAGGCTGGCGGTCGCCGCGCAGGTGCGGCGCAGGCTGCGGGTGCCCGGGTTCGATGCGGCGTGGCGTTCGGTCAGGATCATTCGGGAAACCATCGGGGGCTGGCGTTCGCTCAACTGACGAGCCCGCCGAGGAATTGGAACAGGTTCAACTTCTGCAGGTCGTTCCAGGTCGCGAACAACATCAAACCCGCCAGCAAAGCAAGACCGACCCGGTATCCCGCCTCCTGAACGCCGGCCGCCACGGGTTTCTTCGCCACAGCCTCATAGGCGTAGAAAACCAGATGACCGCCATCCAAGACCGGGATGGGCAACAGGTTTAGAAAGCCGATTCCGATCGAAAGTATGGCAGCGAAGCTTGTCAGCGTCAGAAGCAGGTTCATCGCTGTCGCAACGGGATCGGGATTGGCGGCGACTGCGGCATTGGTCAGGGCCCCCGATGCCTTGGCGATGCCCAGCGGCCCGCTCAACTGATCGCCGGATTCCCGCCCGGTGAAGATGCGTCCCAGATAGTTCAGCGTGGTCCCCAGGATGTCCCCGGTTTCCTGAACGCCCCGTCCCACGGCCTGGATGGGATTGTAGCGGACGTGGCGGGTCTCGGCGGCCGTGGACGATAGCGCCAGGCCGATCCGGCCCACGGTGATACGTCCGGCGATGGGATCGGTCTCGACCCGCCGCTCCGGGGTCGCGACCAGTTCGACGGCACCCCCCGCCCGCTCTACCGTGAAGCGGACCGCGTCGCCGCTGGACAGGCTGACCTTGCGGGTCACTTCCCCCGCATCGGCGATCACGCGACCGTTGATCGCCGTGATCAGGTCGCCGGGCTGGAACCCCGCCACAGCGGCCGGCGACCCCGCCGAGACCTGGGCGACCCGGGCCGGTCTCAGCTCCACGCCGACCAGAGAGAACAGCACGGTGAAAATGGCGATGGCGAGGATGAAGTTCGCGACCGGCCCCGCGACCACGATCAGCATCCGCTGCCAGACCGGCTTGAAATGAAAATAGTCCTGCTCGCCCCCGACGCCGTCCCGGGCAATGATCTCGGACTTCAGCGTATCCAGACCCCGGCTGTCCGGCACGCTCGACGCGTCAAGATCGCCAGAAAACTTCACATAGCCGCCGAGTGGCATCCAGCCGACACGCCATTCAATGCCGTGCCGGTCTGTACGGCTGTAGACGGCCTTGCCGAAACCGATGGCGAAGCGATCAACCTTCACGCCAAAGGCGCGCGCCACCAGAAAATGTCCGAGCTCGTGAATTGTGACGATGAACGTCAGGACAAGCAGAAACGGCACGACATAGATCAGGGCCTGTCCGATCGCGTTCAGCATGCCGTCATCGTCTCCGTATCCGTCGCGCGAACAAGATCAGGCGGCCTGCGCCAGGTCTCCGACGATTTTGACCGCAATGCGACGGGCCTTGGCATCGAGGGCCAGGGCCCCCGCGCAGGCGTCGTCAAAATCACTGTCCGCCCTTGCCTTCGACATCCGCTCCAGCGTTTCGGCGATGACTGCGGCAATATTGAGAAACGCCAGACGGCGGTCAAGGAAGGCCAGTGCCGCGACCTCGTTCGCCGCGTTGAACACGGTCGGCGCGGCCCCGCCCGCCTCCAGCGCTTCGCGGGCCAGTCTCAGCGCCGGGAACCGGACGGGATCGGGAGCCTCGAACGTCAGGCGGCCCATCGCCGCAAGGTCCAGTCGTGGCGCCGGCCATGCCAGCCGGTCGGGCCAGGCCAGAGCGCAGGCGATCGGCGTCTTCATGTCCGGCGGGCCCATCTGGGCCAGGGTCGAGCCGTCGACATACTCGACCATGCTGTGGATGATCGATTCGGGATGGACCAGCACGTCGATCCGCCCGGCGGGCATTCCGAACAGATAGGCCGCCTCGATCATCTCCAGGCCCTTGTTGGCCATGGTGGCGCTGTCGACCGAAATCTTGGCCCCCATGCTCCAGTTGGGGTGCGCCACGGCCTGTTCGGGGGTCATCCCGGCCATGGCCTGAAGCGACGTCTGGCGGAAGGGCCCGCCCGAGGCGGTCAGGATCAGCCGCGAGACCCGCTCCGGCGCTTCCGCCGGGAAGACCTGGAAGATGGCCGAGTGTTCGGAATCGACCGGGATCAGCCGCCCTCCGGCGGCCTGGACCCGCTGGATCAGCGCCGCCCCGCAGCAGACCAGACTTTCCTTGTTGGCCAGGGCCAGGGTCGCACCGGTCGCCGCTGCGGCCCAGGCGGACTTCAGACCGGCCGCGCCGACGATCGCGGCCATCACCAGATCCGTCGGGCGGCTCGCCGCTTCCACGATCGCGGCATCCCCCGCAGCGGCCTCCACGCCGGTGCCGGCGAGGGCGTCGCGCAGCGCCTCCAGCCTGCCGGGATCGGCGGTCACGGCCACCGCGGGCCGCCAGCGCCGCGCCTGTTCCGCCAGCCGGACGATATTGGCCCCGCCGCTCAGGGCCACCACTTCGAACGCCCCGGTTCCCCCGCGCTCGGCCTGGTCCATCAGATCCAGGGTCGAGGTCCCGACTGATCCCGTCGAGCCGAGCACCGTGACACGACGACGGATCATGCGGACGTCTCCAGCAGAATGGTGCCCAGCCGCCCGGCCGCAATGACGACGGCCGCGAACATCAGGCCGTCGACACGGTCCAGCAGACCGCCGTGACCAGGGATCAGACCGCCCGCGTCCTTGACCCCGAAGCGTCGCTTCAGGGCGGACTCCCACAGATCGCCGGCCATGGTTGCCAAGGCTCCGGCAAGACCCAGAGCCAGTCCCCACAGGGGATCGGACAGACCGAGGGGCAGGTAGGTCGCCACGAGAAAGCCCGCCACCGCCCCCGCCAGCAGCCCGCCGGCAAAGCCCGACCAGGTCTTGTTGGGCGAATAGCGGGGCCAGAGTTTTGGCCCGCCGAGAAGACTGCCGACCAGGAAGGCCATCACGTCCGCCGACCAGGCCACGACGAAGACGAGGATCGTCCAGCTCAGCCCCACGCTGGACTGTCCATCGCGGAGCCAGATCAGCACGATGGCGGGCCAGCCAAGGTAGAGCACGCCATAGGCAGCATCGACGCCCGCCTGACCCAGCCTGCGCGAATAGATCGCCACAGCGGCGGCACCGAACACCAGAACGACGAGGGCGGGCGACATGGCCCCCGTGCTCGCCGTGACCGTTGCCGCCAGGATGGCGACGCCGACACCGACGGCAATCAGATCCCGCCGGCCCGGGGCACTCATGGCCGCCCACTCCCGGGCAAGCAGCACGACACCGGCGAGAATTATTGCAAGAAACCAGAGGCCGCCGGCCCAGATGGCGAGCACCGCCAGCGGGGCGAGTACGAGGGCGGAGGCCGCCCGGATCCCCAGATTTCGCAGAGACACCATCAGCCGGCCGCGAGGACCGGTTCGACGTCCACGGCACCGAACCGCCGGTCACGCTGCCGGTACTGGCGCACCGCATCGCCCAGGGCTTCGGGGCCATAGTCCGGCCACAGCACGTCCTGGTAGACCAGTTCCGCATAGGCCGCTTCCCAAAGCAGGAAGTTCGACAGCCGTTGCTCGCCGGAGGTCCGCACGATCACATCGACCGGCGGCGCGCCGGCCGTCGACAATCCGGCCCCCAGGGTCGCCTCGTTGAGCGGTCCGGTCGCCTGCCCCGCCAGAACCCGGTCGACATAGGCCTGGGCCGCATCCACCAGATCGGCGCGGCCGCCGTAGTTGAAGGCCACCTGCAAAAGAAAGCGGTCATTGCCGGCGGTCGTCCGCTCGGCGCGTTCGATGATCGCCTCGATGTCGGCCGGCAGGCCCGTCCGGCGGCCCAGCACCCGGACCCGGACCCCCTCGCGGTCCAGACGGTTAAGGTCGCTGGCCACATAGGACCTCACCAGACCCATCAGATCCGAGACCTCCTCGGCCGGACGTCGCCAGTTCTCGGTCGAGAAACCGAACACCGTCAGGCATTCGATGCCGAACTCGGGCGCAGCCTGGACCGTGCGCTTCAGCGCCTGAACGCCCTCGCGATGACCGATGGCGCGCGGAAGCCCGCGAGCCTGGGCCCACCGGCCGTTGCCGTCCATGATCAGGGCGACGTGCCTGGGCCCGATCTGCGAGCCCGGCACATCAGCGGGGTGGGCCGTCATTCCGTCATCAGTCCTGTCGAGGTCGAGGCTGCCGTGACGGCTCCCTCAAACCTGCATGATCTCAACTTCCTTGGTCTTCAAGGTCTCGTCGATACGCTTGATGGCCGCATCGGTGTCCTTCTGGACCTCCGTCTCCATCTTTTTCTGTTCGTCCTGGCTGATGTCGCCCGCCTTCTCGGCCTTTTTCAGATCGTCGTTGGCATCGCGACGCACGTTACGGACGGAAATCTTCTGCTGCTCGGCATATTTTCCGGCCAGCTTGGCCAGCTCCTTGCGGCGCTCCTCGGTCAGGGGCGGCACAGGAATGCGCAGCGTCTGGCCGTCGACGATGGGGTTCAGGCCCAGACCCGCGGCACGAATCGCCTTTTCGACCGGGCCGACCATCGTCTTGTCCCAAACGCTGACCGAGATCATCCGGGGCTCCGGGACACTGATGGCGGCCACGGCGTTCAACGGCGAGGTCGAGCCATAGGCCTGGACCTGAACCGGATCCAGCAGGCCGGCATTGGCCCGGCCGGTGCGCAGACCTTGGAATTCCTCCTTCAGGGACGACACCGCCTTGTCCATACGGTCGCGGTAGGTCTTCAGATCGGGTTTGGCCATGTCGGTCTCCTTGGGTCTCGTTCGTCTGTTCAGGCTGGGGGCGCCGGACCGTCGCTGATGACCGTAAACGTACCCTTGCCCTTCAGCACCTTGCGCAGCGATTCTTCTTCGCGGATCGAGAAGACCACAATCGGGATGCCACTTTCGCGCATCAGGGCGATGGCGGCGGCGTCCATGACTTTCAGGTTCTGCGTGAGAACGTCCTGGTAGGTCAGGTGCTCGTAGCGGGTCGCGGACTTGTCCTTCTTCGGGTCGGCCGAATAGACTCCATCGACCGACGTGCCCTTCAGCAAGGCGTCGCAGCCCATTTCGGCCGCGCGCAGGGCTGCCGCCGTATCCGTGGTGAAATAGGGGTTGCCGGTCCCGGCGGCGAAGATCACCACCCGCCCCTTCTCCATATGCCGCACGGCGCGCCTGCGGATATAGGGTTCGGCGATGGCCGCCATCGGAATGGCGCTCTGCACGCGGGTCTGGACGCCGATCTTCTCCAGCGCGTTCTGCATGGCCAGAGCATTCATGACAGTCGCCAGCATGCCCATATAGTCCGCGCTGGCCCGCTCCATCCCGGCGGCGGCCGTGGACAGGCCGCGGAAAATGTTGCCGCCCCCGATCACCAGACAGATCTGGGTGCCGCCCTTGGCCACCTTGGCGATGGCCTGGGCCACGCCGTCGACCGTGTGCATGTCGATCCCGTAGCCCTGATCGCCCATCAGGACCTCGCCCGACACCTTCAGCAGCACCTTCTTGTATCGCAGGGGGGCGCTGTCAGCGGACATGGGGGTCTCGTTTCGGGGGATTCGTTGGGATCTTATAGCCGAAGGGTCGGCCAGGATTCGAGCGCGATTTCTCACTCCCCCTCGGGGGAGGGTCATCGTCGCGCAGCCGCGACGGGGTGGGGGCAGCAAGGCGACGAGACACAGGGGTGTGTCCGCCTCGCCGGCCGTTTCCACCCGGTCGCTCCACGACCTCCCTCGCCCGAGGGGGAGGGAGAACCCGGTGATCAGGCTTTGGGAGCTGTCATCGAGGCGACTTCGGCGGCGAAATCCGGGCCTTCGACCTTCTCCACGCCCTCGCCCAGCGCCAGACGGACGAAGCCGGCCAGATGCAGGCCAGGCGCGCCCAGTTCCTTGCCGGTGTCGGCAACCAGCTGCTCGATGGTGACGTCCGGGTTCATGACGAACGGCTGCTTGGTCAGCACCACGTCCTTCTGGAACTTGTTGATCTGGCCCTCGACGATCTTGGCGATCATGTTCTCGGGACGGCCTTCTTCCTTGGCCTTTTCGGTCAGGACGTGGCGTTCCTTCTCGATCGCGGCGGGGTCAAGGTCGTCCGTGTTCAGCGAAAGCGGAGCCGTCGCCGCGACGTGCATGGCGATCTTGCGACCCAGCTCGCGCAGGGCGACCTTGTCGCCGCCGCCGTGCAGGGCGACCAGCACGCCGATACGGCCCAGACCCGGGGCCACGGCGTTGTGGACATAGGAGGCGACGACGCCCTCATCGACCGACAGGCGGGCGGCGCGACGCAGCTGCATGTTCTCGCCGATGGTCGCGATCATGTTGGTGACCTCGGCCTGGATGGTGTTGCCGTTCTCCAGCTCGGCACCATGCAGCGCCTCGATGGTGTGGTGCTCGAGGCCCTTTTCGGCAAAGGCCTTGGCGGCGTTCTGGAACAGTTCGTTCCTGGCCACGAAGTCGGTTTCCGAGTTGAACTCGATCGCGGCACCGATTTCGCCCTTGCCGTCTTCCTTCGACGCCACAGCCACCAGGCCCTCGGCGGCGACGCGGTCGGCCTTCTTGGCGGCCTTGGACAGGCCTTTGGCGCGCAACCAGTCGATCGCGGCGCTGATGTCGCCGTCGGTTTCCTGAAGCGCCTTCTTGCAGTCCATCATGCCGACGCCGGACTTGGCGCGCAGTTCCATCACGAGGGCGGCTGTGATCTCGGCCATGGTCTTAGCTCCTGGAATCTCTTCGTATACGGGAATAGCCGGGGGTTAGCCCGGCGGTGTGTCAGTTTGGCGGTGGCCGGCGAACCCGGCCCCTGAACTCCGCTCAT
>JBBSCK010000100.1:0-10031 GCA_038250335.1 Caulobacterales bacterium | reverse complement strand
GCGATGGCGGGCAGTTCGGCGATCTCGCGGTCGGTCAGGCCGTCGGAACCGAGCCCCAAGGCCCGGATCAGACCACGGTGGACGATGAGGTCTGAGTAGCGCCGGATCGGCGAGGTGAAGTGTGCATAACGGTCAAGGTTCAGACCGAAATGACCGACGTTCTCGGGGCTGTAGATCGCCTGCATCTGGGAGCGCAGGACGACCTCGTTGACGACCTCGGCGTGGGGGCCGTCGCGGGTCTCGTCCAGCAGTTTGTTGAACCGTTTGGTCGTGGGAGCCTCGCCCTTGTTCCACGGCTTGCCGAGGGTCGACAGGAAGTCGGCGAGGTTGAACACCTTTTCCTGGCTGGGCGTGTCGTGGACGCGGAAGATCAAGGGGGTCTTCCTGCCCTCCAGCGTCTCGGCGGCGCAGACATTGGCCTGGACCATCATCTCCTCGATCAGGCGGTGGGCCTCCAGCGAGACGCGCTTCTCGATCGAGGCAATGCCGCCGTCGGGCGCCATGCGGATGCGGCGTTCGGCACTGTCGATCTGCAGGGGCGCGCGCTTCAGCCGGCCCTTCAGCATGGTGTGGTAGGCGTTCCACAGGGGATAGAGGATCGTGTCCATGATCGGACCGGTCGCGTCGTCGGTCCCGCCGCCGTTCTCCCCCCCTCCAGGGTTTGGCCCGTCGATCGCCGCCTGGGCCTGTTCGTAGGACAGTTTGGCGTGGCTGCGCATCAGGCCGCGATGGAACCTGTGGCCCAGTTTCCGTCCGGCGCTGTCGAAGACCATGCGAACCGCGAGCGTGGCGCGGTTCTCGCCCTCTTTCAGGCTGCACAGGCCGTTTGACAGGCGCTCGGGCAGCATCGGTTCGACGCGGTCCGGGAAATAGGTCGAGTTGCCCTTGGCGCGCGCCTCACGGTCCAGCGAGGTATTGGGCCGGACGTAGGCGGCGACGTCGGCGATGGCGACCCAGACGATCCAGCCGCCCTCGTTCTTCGGATCGTCGTCGCGCTGGGCGAACACCGCGTCGTCGTGGTCGCGCGCATCGGCCGGGTCGATGGTGATGAAGGGGATGTCGCGCAGGTCGTCGCGGCCCTTCAGCGTCGGCAGGTCCTGATTGGCGGCCTCCTGTTCGACGCTCTCGGAAAAGCCCATCGGAACGCCGTGGGTGTGGATGGCGATCAGGGAGGCCGCACGCGGATCGTCCTCGCGGCCCACGGTCTCGAGGATCTTGCCGCGCTTGTGGCCGTAGCGCTGGTCGGACTTCTCGATGGCGGCCAGCACCAGGTCGCCGTCGCGCAGGTCGGTTGCCTGGACCGGGGGCACGATCAGCACGTCCTTCGAGCGCCGGTCGACCGGCTCGACGCGGGTTTCCCTGTTGGATTTCCGGATGACGCCGAGGACGCGGTTGTTGTTGGTGTCCAGCGTCTTGATCAGCCGCGCTTCCCAGCCGTTCGGGCCGGACTCGAATTTGGCAAGGACGCGGTCGCCGAGGCCGGGTGCCGGGCCGGGCCTGCCCCTGTCGGGAACGAGCAGGGCCTTTGGTGCATCGGCCGAGGCCTCGACTAGGCGGACATAGAGTTCGCCGTCGATGTCCTTCTCGATCACATCGGCCACGCCGACGGGGGGCAGGGCCCCGGCTTCGGAAAAGCCTTTCCTGCCGCGCTTGCCCAATTTACCGGCGGATTCGAGCCCGCGGATCATTTCGCGCAGGCGACGGCGATCCTCGCCCTTGAGGCCGAAGTGTCGGGCGATATCGCCTTTCTCTGCGCTACCGGCATCGCGCAGGAAGGCCAGCAGGGTGGCCTCGTCCGGGAGTCCGGCGGCGGGTCTATGAGGTGTCTTTGTCATTCAGTCTTTCGGGGCACCGGGCGCATCGGCCTCGGCGGGATTGATACAGGGAACGCCTAGCGTCGCGGCGGCGCGTGCAAGGCCACGATCGAGCGTGAGAAGGGTTGCGCCGAGCCTGTGGGCCGCGGCGATGTGGATGGCAGCAGGTGCGCGGAGTGTCAGTTCAGGACGACGCACGAAGGCGGTCGCCGCCTCTATGTCCTCACCGTTGGTTTTTCGGGCCTCGGCGACCGTCAGGGCCCAGTCATCCAGCCGCTTGAGGACGACGGGAACCTCCGATCGCGCGAGGTTCCGGATGCGCACGAGACGCATAAGGGCCGCAGAAGCCTCGGCCCTGGCGAAATCGCTGACGATCGGGACATCCCGGTCTGCGGCGATGACGGCGCGGACGACGACATGGGTCGGTTCGAGAGCGATGATCGCCACCAGCGCGCTGGCATCGAGGTAGAACGGCACTAGGCACCTTCATCCCGCATCTGGCGGACGAGATCGGCGGCCGAAATGGGCAGGGGGCCCAGATCAAGCGGATTGGCCAGCAACTCCATCATCAGCGCGCGCCGTTCCTCCATCGTCAGCCTGGGCGGGGCCGACAGCTCGGCGATCGGCTTGCCATGGCGGGTGATGGTGATTTTCTCTCCGTCCCGCACCCGGTCCAGCAGCTGGGTGAAGTTGTTCTTGGCTTCCGCAACGCCGTAGCTGGCCATTTTCAAACTCCAGATTATGGCCATAAATATAGCCATAAATTGCGCGAGCAGCAACGGGTTGTCCGGCCGGGACGGCGCGCCTAGCTTCCGGCCTCGAATCCGGAGCCCTGCGAATGTCCCTGACCGAACACCCGACCCTGAGTGCGCCGAGCGGCTCGCTGCTGGAACTGATCGGCAAGACGCCGATGGTGGAGGTGACCCGCATGGACACGGGGCTGTGCCGGCTGTTCCTGAAGCTGGAGGCGCAGAACCCGGGCGGGTCGATCAAGGACCGTATCGCCCTGTCCATGATCGCGGCGGCTGAGGCCGAGGGGTATCTGAAGCCCGGGGGCACCATCGTCGAGGCGACGGCCGGAAACACGGGTCTGGCGCTGACGCTGGTCGGTCAGGCCAAGGGTTATAAGGTGCTGCTGGTCATCCCTGACAAGATGTCAAAGGAGAAAATCCAGCATCTGCGGGCCATGGGTGCCGATGTTCGCCTGACCCGGTCCGACGTCGCGCACGGGCACCCGGAATACTACACCGACATGGCCGAGCGGCTGGCGCAGCAGATTCCGGGCGGGTATTTCGTCAACCAGTTCGCGAACGCAGCGAACTCCGAAGCCCATGTCAGGACGACAGGTCCGGAAATCTGGGACCAGATGGGTCACGACATCGACGCCTATGTCGCCGGGATCGGCTCGGGCGGGACCATCACGGGCGTGGCGCAGTATCTGAAGAGCCAGGGCTCGAACGCCGAGATCATTCTGGCCGATCCGGTCGGGTCGGTGCTGGCGGGCGTGGTCAACGAGGGCGTGCCGGGACCCGAGGGCAGCTATACGGTCGAGGGCATCGGCCAGAATTTCGTGCCCGACACGGCGGACATGAGCCTGGTCGACAAGGCCTATTCCATCCCCGACGCCGAGGCTGTGGCGACGGTGCGTGAGTTGTTGCTGAAGGAAGGCATTCTGGCGGGCTCGTCGTCCGGCACCCTGATCGCGGCGGCGCTGCGCTGGTGCCGGGAACAGACCGTGCCGAAGCGCTGCGTGACCTTCGTCTGCGACACCGGGGCCAAATATCTGTCCAAGGTCTACAATGACGCCTGGCTGGCCGATCAGGGGCTGGGCGTGCGCGTCATCCAGGGCGATCTGTCGGATCTGATCAGCCGCAAATACGAGAAGGGCGACGTGGTCACCGCCGGGCCGGACGACACGCTTGATACGGCGTTCAAGCGGATGCGCGGGGCCGACGTGTCGCAGTTGCCGGTCATCCAGGACGGCCGTCTGGTCGGCATTCTGGACGAGAGCGACCTGGTCCATGTGATGAACACCGACGAGATTACGCGCAAGGAACGCTTCGCCAAGCCGGTGTCCTCGGCCATGACCCGCGATCTCGACACGGTTCAGGTCACCGAGCCGCTGGATGCCCTGATCCCCCTGTTCGACCGCGACCGGGTGGCGATCGTACTGGATGGCGAAAAGTTCGTGGGCCTGATCGCGCGCGTAGACCTGATCAACCACCTCAGCCTGAACCGGTAGATCCATGGCCGATTTGAAGAACAGCCAGGGGTTTTCGACCCGCGCCATCCATGCGGGCCAGCGGCCGGACCCGACCACGGGCGCGGTGATGACACCGATCTATGCGACCTCGACCTATGCCCAGGAAAGCCCGGGGGTGAACAAGGGCTATGAGTATGCGCGGGGTAAGAACCCGACGCGCGAGGCGTTCGAGGCCTGTATCGCCGATCTGGAGGGGGGCGTGCAGGGGTTCGGGTTCGCCAGCGGCATGGCGGCGACGTCGACCGCACTGGAGCTGCTGGATGCAGGATCGCATATCGTCACGGGTGACGACCTGTACGGCGGATCGTGGCGGCTGTTCGAGCGGGTGCGGCGGCGCTCGATGGGGCTGGACTTCGCTTATGTCGATCTGAGCGACCTTGAGGCGGTCGAGGCGGCGATCACGCCGAAGTCGAGGATGCTGTGGGTCGAGACACCGACCAATCCGCTGATGAAACTGGCCGATATCGCGGCTCTGTCGAAGATCGCCAGGGCGCACGGCCTGCTGCTGGTGGTCGACAACACCTTTGCGACGCCGTGGAGCCAGCGGCCGCTGTCGCTGGGGGCCGACATCGTCATGCATTCGGCGACCAAATACCTGAACGGCCACTCCGACATCATCGGCGGGGTGCTGGTGGCCGGCAATGTCGAGATCGCGAAAGAGATCAAGTTCCTGCAGAACTCGGTCGGCGGGGTGATGGGGCCGTTCGACGCCTTTCTCGCCAACCGCGGACTGAAGACGCTGGGTCTGCGCATGAAGGCCCACAACGACAACGCCCTGGCCGTCGCGCGCTGGCTGGAGGAGCGCAAGGGTGTATCGCGGGTGCTGTATCCCGGACTGATCAGCCATCCGCAGCACGAACTGGCAACGTACCAGATGAACGGGCGGTACGGGGGGATGGTGACCCTGTTCCTGGACGGCGACCTGTCGCGGACAAAACAGGTGCTGGAGCGGGTTCAGGTCTTCACCCTGGCGGAGTCGCTGGGCGGTGTGGAGAGCCTGGTCAACCACCCGGCCATCATGACCCACGCCAGCGTGCCCAAAGAAGTGCGTGAGGCGGGCGGGGTGACGGATAATCTGATCCGGCTGTCGGTCGGGGTCGAGGACCTCGACGACCTGATCGCGGATCTGGATCAGGCGCTGGGCTGAAACGAAAAAGGGGCGGCTCATGAGAGCCGCCCCTTCGATTCGCAGGCGGTGTGACCTTAGCCCTTGGGCAGGAGCACCGTGTCGATGACGTGGATGACCCCGTTGGTGCAGGCGATGTCGGCCGAAACGACCTTGGCACCGTTGACGGTGACGCCGTCGGTTCCGTCCACGTTCAGGGCTTCTCCGTTGACCGAGGCGGGGTGCAGGGTCTTGCCCGCGATGTCGGCGGCATGGACCGCGCCCGACAGGACGTGAAGCGTCAGGATGGCGGTCAGCTTGTCCTTGTTCTCGGGCTTGACCAGATCGTCGACCGTGCCGGCCGGAAGCTTGGCGAAGGCGTCGTCCGAGGGGGCGAAGACGGTGAAGGGACCCGCGCCCTTCAGTGTGTCGACCAGACCGGCAGCCGTGACGGCGGCGACCAGGGTCTTGAACGAGCCCGCGGCGACGGCGGTGTCTACGATGTCGTGTGTTTCGTTAGCCATGTTGTCGTTCCTGATTTCAGAGAGAACAGGAAGTGGCGCGTGATTTGAAGATTACAACAACCCTGCGGCAAAGTGACAGTGCGACACTGTATATGGGAACAAAAGCAAAATAAGTGCGGAGGTGTCGCTAAACACCTCCGCACACGGAAACTAGTTCGGGATCGAAACGGCGTCGGTGACGTGGATCACGCCGTTCGACTGGAGCAGGTCGGCCGTCGTCACGGTGGCGACGCCGCCGTTCTCGTCGGTCAGGATGACCGATCCACCGCGCAGCGAGGCCGTCAGGGTGTCACCCGAGACGGTGGTGATGGCAGCCGAGCCACCGCCGGCCTGGATCAGGGCGATGACGTCGGCGGCGGCCACGCGGCCGGCGACGACGTGATAGGTCAGGATCTTGGTCAGGATGGCCTTGTTCGCTGGCTGGACCAGGGTCTCGACCGTTCCGGCAGGCAGGGCGGCGAAGGCGGCGTCGGTCGGTGCGAAGAGGGTAAAGGGGCCCGGGCCCGATAGGGTTTCGGCAAGACCGGCGGCGACGACGGCGGCGACCAGGGTGGTGTGGTTCGGCGAGGCAATCGCGGTCTCGACAATGGTCTTGTCGGCATAGTTGGCCGCGCCGCCGGCGGTAGCGGAACTATGGTTCATGCCGCCGTGATGATCGGCAAAGGCTACGGGGGCGGCGGCGAGCAGGGCAGCGGCCGAGACGGCACCGGCGAGGGCGGAGAGCTTCATGGGTCGTTTCCTGACATGGCGATCGCCTTGCTGCGATCCGATGGAGAAACGGCTTCGGCCCCGTCGCGGATGCGTTTCAGCCTCTCGCGCGACAAGCCGCCGCACAGGTCGCACCCGCCCGCAGGGTGACGGCAGCGGTGGCCTAGAAGCCGATCAAAACCGAGGCCACGAGGGCGTCCTCGTACTGGGACCCCTGGTCCGCCGCATCCGTGCCGTGCCAGCGCAGGTCGAGCGCGGTCGTGTCGGTCAGGCCCCAGGCGACCCCCGCGTTCCAGCCGGTGTAGTCGGGCGCATTGTCCTGTTCGCGCCGACCGAGCATCACGCTGGCTCGAAGCCGGTCTGCGAGCGGCCAGCGCAGCCGCGTTTCGACCCAGGTGGTCTCGCGGGTCGAGCCCAGGCCGTCGGGTGAATGCTCGAGGCGCAGGCGGGCGTCGACGGCGCCGAAGTCGCGCATCACGTCGAACTGGAACTCCCAGGTGGTGGCGTCCGCGCCGGCGTCGGCTCCGACCCGCCATTTGTGGGAGAGGGAAGTGTCGAACTCCAGCCCTGCGGCCGAGCCCTGCCAGCCGGCCTCCATCTCGGTCTCGACCCGCGATCCGGAGGACTGGATCGTCTCGAACTCCGCATCCGCATAGAAGCCGCTGGCGGCATTCCACTGCACGTCCCCGAAGACATAGGGGTCAGAGCCGCTCTTGGAGGTGCCCTTGGAGCGGTTGTCGGTGCCGGCACCCAGCTCGAACGACCAGTGCGACGATCGCTCCGGGCTGTAGCGCGCGGTGTCCCGGTCCTGCGCCGCAACGGCGTTGGGAAGCACGACCGCGAAGGCGACGAGGCAGGGGAGGGAACGGATCATCCGCCCATCTTCTAGGCAACGCCGACCTTGTTGGCGAATTGCTCCGTCGCCTGAGCGTATTCGTCGCGCAAACGGGCGATCAGCGTCGCGGCGGGCACCACATCATGCACTGCGCCCGCGCCCTGACCGGCGGACCAGACGGTCTTCCAGGCCTTGGCCTCGTCGCCCATGTCGAGTTTGTGCTCGGGCAGGGATTTCGGATCGATGCCGTTGGCCTGAAGCGACTTGATCATGAAGTTGGCGGGGATGCCCGAGACCGCCGGTGTGTGGACGATGTCGGTCGCGCCCGACTCGATGATCATCTCCTTGTAGGCGTCAGGGGCCATGGCCTCGGTGGTGTTGATGAAGCGGGTGCCCAGATAGGCGAAGTCGGCCCCCAGCATCAGCGCCGCCGCCACGTCCTGACCGTTCGACAGACAGCCCGACAGGATGATGGTGCCCTTGAAGAACGCACGCACCTCGTTGACCAGAGCAAAGGGGTTGATGATGCCCGCGTGGCCGCCGGCGCCGTTGGCGACCAGAATCAGGCCGTCGACGCCGGATTCAGCGGCCTTGCGCGCATGCCTGACATTGGCGATGTCGTGAAAGACCACGCCGCCATAGCCGTGGACGGCATCAACCACGTCGCGCACCGCGCCCAGCGAGGTGATGATCAGCGGCACCCTGTGCTCGACCGAGACCATCATGTCGGCCATCAGGCGCGGATTGGTGGGGTGCACGATGTGGTTGACGCCGTAGGCTGCGGCGTCCGGGTGCAGCCGCGATTTGATCTCGACCAGCCACTCGGCATAGCCCTCGGTGGTGCGGGCATTCAGCGAGGGGAAGGTGCCGATGACGCCGGCGTTACAGCATTCGACCACCAGATCCGGGCCGGAGACCAGGAACATCGGGGCCTCGATGACCGGCAGTTTCAGACCCTTCTGCAGAGAGGCGGGGATGGCCATGGCGTTTGCTCCGTCTTGTTTGGCTACGCTTAGCGGGGCGACGCCGGGGAAGGCAAATCCTGTGAGCCGTCTCCTCCCCGTCGCGTAGCGATGGGGAGGGGGACCGCCCGCGCCTTCGCGGGGGGTGGAGGGGCTCTTGCCGCCGCGAAGCACCCCTCCGTCTCTCCGCTGCGCTCCGAGCCACCTCCCCATCGCCTGCGGCGACAGGGAGGAGACAGAAAAGCGACCTCGCGCTAAACCCCGAAAATGACCACTGACACCTCCGGCCTGAGCCAGCTCGGCCAGCATATCGTCCAGCCCACCTCGCCCGATACGGCGCTGCTGGAGCGCGTGCCCAACCCGCATCCCGACACCCTCTACCTGGCCCGGTTCACGGCCCCGGAGTTCACCAGCCTGTGCCCGGTCACGGCCCAGCCGGACTTCGCCCATATCGTCATCGACTATGCGCCGGGCGACTGGCTGGTCGAGTCCAAGTCGCTGAAGATGTACCTGACCGCGTTCAGGAACCACGGCGCCTTCCACGAGGACTGCACCGTCGCGATCGGCAGGCGGATCGCCGAGCTGCTCAATCCGAAATGGCTGCGCATCGGCGGCTACTGGTACCCGCGCGGCGGGATACCGATCGACGTGTTCTGGCAGACCGGGGTGGCCCCCGAGGGGCTGTGGCTGCCGGACCAGGGCGTGCCGACCTATCGCGGGCGGGGGTAGCGGGCTTCGCAATCCAGCCCGTCAATGCCGGTCTCAGTCTTCAGCGTTATCAGACCCTCAATTCCGCGATCCGGATGGCTTGCTCCAGCCTTACGGTGCCCGCGACGTCCCGGACCTCGGCGAGCACCGTGGGGCCGCCGCCATCCCAGCCTATGGTCAGCAGGCCGAAATTTTGTTCGCGGACGACCTCACCGACCCTGAGGGCGTTCGGCGGCGTGACCGGCCAGACCTCGGTCAGGCCCGAGGATGTGATGTCCCAGATAGGATAGGGGGTGTTCACGTCCAGCCGGGATATCTCGCCATAGTGGGTGTCACCCGACAGGCAGAACAGGCCGTTGGCCTTCCTGTCCCGGATGGCGGCCAACAGGCGCTGGTGATCGTGGGCGAAATTGATCCAGCCCTCCCAGCCCGCGAAATCGGCCAGGACCTGCAGGCTGGAGCCGAACACGCGGATGTCTGCAGGCACCGACAGCTGCTCTTCCAGCCAGCGCCACTGGGTCTCGCCCAGCTGGGTGGCCGCCAGTTCGGGGTTGCGGGCATAGGGGCCGGGCGTCGGCTTGCCAGCTTCAACCTGTTTCTCGATCCAGCCGTCATAGTCCTGATCGCCGAGCTCAAGAGCCACCAAGGGCGTTCGGTTCCAGCGCAGATCCGGCAAGATGATCTGGACCCGACGCCCTTCCGGCCCGAACACATGGGAGGTGTAGATGCCATCGCGCGTCCGGCGCGGGCTGTCGGCCGCCTCGCTGAAGAAGTCGAGGAACAGCCGCCGCGATTCCTCCTTCATCGGATAGTCGGCACCCGCGTCGTTCTCGCCGAAGTCGTGGTCATCCCAGATAGCCAGGATCGGCACGCTGGCTTTCAGCTTCTGAAAGCCCGGCTGAGCCGCCAGCTCGGCGTATTTACGCCGCATCACGGCGGTGTCGCGGGTGTCCAGATAGACATTGTCGCCGAGGAAAATGAACAGGTCAGGCTCGCTGGCCAGCACCGCATCCCAGATCGGCTGCGGCTTGTCGCTCTTGGCGCATGAGCCAAAGGCGATACGGGTCAGGGTCCTGGTTGATTGCGGGTGAGGATCGGGGGCGGCGTTAACG
>JBBSCK010000099.1:0-10122 GCA_038250335.1 Caulobacterales bacterium | reverse complement strand
GCACCTGGAGCAGCACATTGAACACATCGGGGTGGGCCTTTTCGACCTCGTCGAACAGGACGACCTGATAGGGGCGACGGCGGACGGCCTCGGTGAGGGCCCCGCCCTCGTCATAGCCGACATAGCCCGGAGGGGCGCCGATCAGGCGGCTGACCGAGTGTTTCTCCATGTACTCCGACATATCCATGCGGGTGATGGCGGTCTCGTCGTCGAACAGGAAGGCGGCCAGCGCCTTGGTCAGTTCGGTCTTGCCGACGCCGGTGGGGCCGAGGAACAGGAAGGAACCGAGCGGGCGGTTGGGGTCGTTGAGACCGGCGCGGGCACGGCGCACGGCGTCGGAGACGGCCTCCAGCGCGGCGTCCTGACCGACGACGCGGCCGCGCAGGGCATCCTCCATCGACAGCAGTTTCTCGCGCTCGCCCTCCAGCATCTTTTCGACCGGGACGCCGGTCCAGCGCGAGACAACGGCGGCGATCTGTTCGGCGTCGACCACCTCGGGGGTCAGGGGTGAGGCGGTCGTTTCGTCGGCCTCGGCCTGATCGAGTTGCTTTTCGATCTGGGGAATCTGGCCATAGGCGATCTCTGAGGCGCGGCCGAGGTCGCCGTTGCGTTGCGCCGCCGCCAGTTCGGCGCGCAGCCGGTCGAGCGTTTCACGGAGTTGCGCCCCGGCCCCCACCTTGTCCTTTTCCGCCTTCCAACGGGTGGTCAGGCTGTCGGACTCGATCTGGAGATCGCTGATCTCGTCATCGAGTTTCTCCAGCCGCTGTTTCGAGGCGCTGTCGGTCTCCTTCTTCAGGGCCTCGCGTTCGATCTTGAGCTGGACCAGCCGGCGGTCGATTTCGTCGAGGCTTTCGGGCTTGGAATCCACCGCCATGCGCACTCGGCTGCCTGCCTCATCGATCAGGTCGATGGCCTTGTCGGGCAGGAAACGGTCGGTGATGTAGCGATTGCTCAGGGTCGCGGCGGCGACGATGGCGCTGTCACTGATCCGCACGCCGTGGTGGACCTCATACTTTTCCTTGAGGCCGCGCAGGATGGAGATGGTGTCCTCCACCGTCGGCTCGTCGATGAAGACCGACTGGAAGCGCCGGGCCAGGGCCGCGTCCTTCTCGATATACTTGCGGTACTCATCCAGCGTCGTGGCCCCGACGCAATGCAGCTCGCCACGGGCCAGGGCAGGCTTCAGCAGGTTGGAGGCATCCATCGCCCCGTCGCCCTTTCCGGCCCCGACCAGGGTGTGCATCTCGTCAATGAAGAGGATGATCTGGCCCTCGGCGGCGGTGACCTCGCCCAGCACGGCCTTCAGCCGTTCCTCGAACTCGCCCCGGTATTTGGCCCCGGCAATGAGCGAACCCATGTCGAGCGCCATGACGGACTTGTCCTTGAGGCTCTCGGGCACGTCGCCGTTGACGATGCGCAGCGCCAGACCCTCGACGATGGCGGTCTTGCCGACGCCGGGCTCGCCGATCAGGACGGGGTTGTTCTTGGTGCGCCGGGCCAGGACCTGGATGGTGCGACGGATCTCCTCGTCGCGGCCGATGACCGGGTCGATCTTGCCGTCGCGGGCGGCCTGGGTCAGGTCGCGGGCATAGCGTTTCAGCGCCTCATAGGCGTCTTCAGCCCCGGCGCTGTCGGCCGTCTTGCCCTTGCGGACATCGGCGATGGCGGCGTCGAGTTTTTCGGGTGTGGCACCGACGGATTTCAGGACTTCCGCAGCGACTCCGCCTTCACGGGCGATGGCGCTGAGCAGGCGTTCGGTGGTGACAAAGGCGTCGCCGGCCTTTTTCGAGGCGGCCTCGGCGGTGGAGAAGACGCGGGCGGTGTCGCCGTCCAGATAGATCTGACCCGAGCCGCCCGAGACCTGGGCGCGCTTTTTCAGGGCGGTTTCAGTGGCCGCCTCGGCCTTGGCAGCGTCGCCGCCGGCGGCGGTGATCAGGTTGCGGGCCAGGCCGTCGCGTTCCTCCAGCAGCACCTTGAGCAGGTGCTCGGGCGCGAACTGCTGATGCCGGCGGGCCAGGGCCAGCGACTGGGCGGACTGGACGGCCTGTTTGGCGCGGTCGGAATAGAGGTCGAGGTTCATGGTGGGTCGGTTTCCCCAGGCGGCGGACACGATCGCTGCGCCCTTGAAGGAAGCGACGCCTTGATCTGGGGCAAAAGTAAGTGTGGCGCGCGAGACACACAAGAGGCGGCCGGGAGGATAGGCTAGGGTCGCCCGATGTCCCCCGCCTTCTGGCCCGTCGATCCGTCTGTCATCCTGCCGTTTATGGTGGCGGTCTCGCTGATCGAGCTGACGCCGGGGCCCAATATGGGCTGGCTGGCGCTGGTCGCCCTTGGGCGGGGCCGGATCGCCGGACTGGCGGCGGTGGCCGGGGTGACGCTGGGACTGACCGTCTGGATGGTGGCGGCGGCCTTTGGCCTGACCTCGGTGCTGCTGGTCTTTCCCTGGCTGTATCAAGCGGTGCGCTGGGCCGGGGTGGCCTTCCTGCTGTGGCTGGCGTGGGAGGCCTGGGTCGGGGCGGGCCAGCCCACTAGGGACGCAGCCCGCGCTCCGGACACACTGCGTGGCCTGTTCCTGCGCGGTCTGACGGGCAATCTGCTGAATCCCAAGGCGGCGGTGTTCTATGTGGCCCTGCTGCCGACCTTCATCCGCCCGGACCGGGCTTCGCCGCTGGTTCAGGCCCTGACCCTGGGCGGGATGCACGTCGGCGTGAGCGTCATGGTGCATACGCTGATCGTGCTGGGCGCGGCGACGGCCGGGGGCGTCGTGCTGCAGCGGATGCAGGGGCAATGGGCCGGCCGGGCGATGGCGGCGGGCATCGCGGCCGTGGCGGTCTGGATGGCGTGGAGCACGCGGGGGTGACGGCACCACCGCCGCCCCCGGTAGGTCAGCCGCCGGTGGGGCCGGTGGAGAAGTCGAACTGTTCGGGCGTGCGGCGTGGGCCGGAGCCGAGGCTCCACGTCAGGCCGATATAGAAGGCGCGCAGGCTGATGTCCTGGCCGGAGCGCTCGCGGAACAGGGGCGTCTCATAGACCGAGGTGTTGCTGAACGAGTTAAACACGTCGCGGCCGGTGATGTTCAGCGAGAGGGTGTCGTTCAGCTTGCGGCGATAGCCCAGATTGACCATGCCACCGGCCTCGCGCGTGCCCTGGGCCAGCAGGCTGTCGCCCTGCCAGAACCCCGACAGCTGGATGAAGTCGGCAGACGTCGGCTGCCAGTTCAGGCTAAGGCGGCCACTGGCGAAGGTGCCCTCGCGATCGTCACCGCCGGCGATGCCGGCCGCGTCGATCTCCTGACGGAAGACATTGACGCTGGCGCTGTAGCGAAGGGTCGGGTGCAGCAGGCCGTTGGCGGTCGTTTCGAGGCCGGTATCGCGGCGCCCCCCCAGGTTCTCGGGCCGGGTCAGGAAGACGCCGCTGCCCAGATCGGTCACCACTTCGGTGAAGGCCTTGTCCGTATCGCGCAGATAGGCCGTGACCTGATAGAAGGTCTGGCCCTGACGCTTCTGCCACATGGCTTCGAAGGAATCCGTTTCCTGGGGCTCCAGATCGGGATTGCCTGAGCGCCGGTTGAGGGGATCGCCATAGGCCACGAACGGGTTCAGCTGGCCCGGCTGGGGGCGCTGGATACGGCGCGAATAGCTGGCCCGCAGGGTCTGGGTGTCGGAGAGCTGATACTGCAGATGCGCCGTCGGATAGGCGCGGAAATAGTCCTGTGACGCTGACGTCCCGCTGGTCAGGTCGTCGATTTCGATGTCGGCCTGTTCCAGCCGAAGCCCGGCCTGAGCCGACAGTTTCCCGGTCAGGGGGCGTTCCCAGGTGCCATACAGGGCATGGACTATCTGGCGCGCCTCGAACCGGTTGCTCAGGCCCGCGACGACGGCCAGTGCGCCTTGCGAGGGGCCGCGGCTGAAGGTGACGTCCTGATCGGGCTGCAGGTCGGTGAACTCGTAGCCGAGACGAAGACGCCCGCCGTCGGCCGTCGGGCGGACATAGGCGCTGGTGAAACCCAGGGTGACCTGGTCCAGATCCTGTTTGGTGCGCTCATACAGGGTCGGGGCGACCGGCAGGATGTAGCGGTTGATCGACAGGCCCCCGCTCTCATTGCCGTTCGCATCGTAGCGCAGTTCGTTTGACCACTCATGCCCGGCGTCGTCGAAACGCTGCAGCAGACGCGCCGTCGCGCCCCAGTTCCGGAATTCGAATTGAGACTGGCCGTCGCGGTTGTAGGCGCTGGTCACCATGCCGGCCGCGTTGCGGGTCTCGAACAGGCCGGGGCCTCCGCCCTCGCCCTCGAAGGCGACGCCGCGCAGTTCGCCGGTCAGCTGGGTGCGTTCCGTCAGCCGGTACTCGGCCGTCAACCGGGCGACGGTGCCGGTACTGTCCGACTCCGTGGCCAGATTGGTTCGCGTGGTCGAGACCGCGCCCCCCGTGACGGGACCCCGCTGCTCGCGCAAGCGCTCGACTTCGAAGTTGGTCGCGTCGGCGCGGTAACTGAGATCGCCGGACAGGGTCAGCCGGTTTCTCTGCCATGAGCCGCTGCCTCCCACGTTCCAGCGGCCACTGTCGCCGATATTGGCGCGCACCGAACCGGTGGTCTGGGTTCCGGCTCGCGGCGCGCTGGGTTTGGTGATCAGATTGATCACGCCCCCGGAGCCCTCGGGGCTGTAGGCGGCCGAAGGGTTGGTCATGACTTCGATTCGGGCATACTGGCTTGCCGGCAGCTGCAGCAGGGCCTGGGCCCGGCCTTCACCCGACAGGATCCCGGAGGGGCGGCCGTCGACCAGGATGGTAACGCCGGCATCGCCCCGCAGGGAGACATTGCCCTGGGGATCGACATCGACTGAGGGCACATTGCGCAGGGCGTCTGCCAGACTGCCGGTGGTCGCCTGAAGGTCGTTGGCGAGGCTATAGCTGACCGAGTCGATCGAGGTGCGCACATCCGTCGCGCGCCCCGTCACCACGACGTCGGCAACGGCGGAGCTCTCCTCTTCGGCCGGCTCTTGAGGCGTCGGCTGTGGGCCCTGGGCGGGGGCCGTCTGCGCCGGCCCGGCCCGGGACGCGGGCGGTGTCACCGTCTGGGCGAGGGCAGGAGGGGCGAGGGCCAGCAGCGTAGCCCCCGCGAGCAGGACCGTCTTCCGTCGTATCATGGCTTCAGTCCCTTTTGCAGTCCCGGGACGCCCCGACGACCGACACGCCTGGCCGATAACAGGCGACCGAAGCAGCCCCTAGTTACATCGTCGTCATAACGTCATGATTTCAGAATGTTACGGCCCGGTCATGGTTGAGGCGGAACAGTGGCCGAGAAGGCCTTGCTCTGGCGCGCGCCCGGCCCCGGCGCTAACGTCGGAGACTGCTCCGGAGTTGGCCATGACTGTTTCCCTCACCCGCCGTTCCGCCCTGTTCGCCTCGGCCGGGGCCGCCGCCCTGCCCGCGCGGGCGTGGAGCCAGACCCCGGCGAACGACGCCGCTTCCCTGGCCGAACGGGTCGATACCTTTGTTCAGGCGGCCCTGGCGGCCTGGCCGGACCAGCCGGCTCTGGGCATCGCGGTGGTGAAGGACGGGCAGGCTGCGCTGACGCGGGGCTATGGGGTCCGGCAACAGGGCAGGGCCGACCAGGCGGACGAACACACCCTGTTTGCCATCGCGTCGAACACCAAGAACGTCACGGCGGCGGCGCTGGCCATCCTCGTCGATGAGGGCAAGGTGAAATGGGACGAGCCGGTGGCGACCTATATCCCCGGCTTCACCCTGTCGGACCCGGTCATCGGCGCGCGGATCACGGTGCGCGACACGCTCAGCCACAGGGCCGGCTTTGGCCTGGGGGCCGGCGACCTGCTGTTCTGGCCGAACTCGGACCGGACCCGGGCGGAGATCATGGCGGCCGTGCCCCATGTGCCGATCGAGGACGGGTTTCGGGCGAACTATCACTATTGCAATCTGATGTTCGTGGTGGCCGGAGAGGTCATCGCCAGCGTTTCGGGAATGCCGTGGGAGGCCTTCGTCCAGACCCGCATCCTGGATCGGGTCGGCATGAGCGAAACCGTGCCCTTCACCTCAATGGCCGACCCGGCGAAATCGGCCCTGCCGCACGGGCGGATCGGGCCGCCTCTGCGTTATCAGGGGGCGATGACCCTTCTGAGCGACAGTATCGCCGGCATCTGGAACTGGGATTCGGCGGGGGCTGCAGGTGGCTTGTGCACGACCGCCGCCGACTGGGCGAAATGGATCGCGATGCGGCTGGCCATGGGGGCGCTGCCCGACGGGACGCGGCTGTTCTCGGAGGCGCGGGCGGTGGAGATGTGGCGGCCCAATATCATCATCGGCTCCTCGCCCGGGCCGACGGCGGAGCTGCCGGGGCGGGCCATCGCCGCGACCTACGCCATGGGCTTCCAGGTCCAGGACTATCGCGGCGAGCGGCTGATCAGCCATGGCGGCGGATCGCCCGGCGGGATCTCGGCGACAGTGCTGATCCCGGGGCGCAACACGGGCTTTGCCATCTTCTCGAACGCCGAGGAAGGTTTCCTGCTGAGGGCGCTTCGCAGCGGTATTGCTGACATCGTCATGGGCAATGCCGGCTTTGACTGGATCGCGGATTCGAAACGGCTGGAGGCCGACGGCACGGCAAAATCCCTCGCGGCGGCGGTCGAGATCGATGCGAAACAGGCGGCGGGTACGGCCCCGTCCCTGCCGCTGTCGGCCTATGTCGGCACCTGGCGCGACCCGTGGTACGGCGACATCGTGATCGAACCGCGCGCCGGCGGCCTGTGGCTGAGGTTTACGCGGACGTCGGCCCTGCAGGGGCCGCTGGAAGCTTATGACGGTGAGACGCTGCGCACACGCTTTCCCGACAAGCGCGAGGAGGACGCCTTCATCACCTTCGCGCTCGAAGAGGGCCGGCCGGTGCGGGCGACGATGAAGGGGGTCAGCCCCGACATCGATTTCTCCTACGACTATCAGAACCTGAGGCTGGTGAGGGTCTAGCGCCTTGGATCCAGCAGCACGCCCGACACCGTCGCCGCCAGCACGCGCGCCGCGAAGGGCAGGCGAGCCAGCTTGCCCAGCACATGGTCGCGGACCCACGGCAGGAGCTTTCCGTCGTCCTGATAGAAGGGGGTGAAGCCGATCGACAGGCCTTGATAGAGACGGATATGCCAGCGGCGGATCCGGGCATAGGCCATCAGGGCCTCGTCAAGCTCGGCATGGGTGTCAAGCGCCCCGGCGAGGGTGAGCGCGTCCAGCAGGCCCATGTTCACGCCCTGACCCAGTTGCGGGCTGGTCGAATGGGCGGCGTCGCCGACGACGGCCAGCCGCTCGGCGACTGGCAGCGGCAGGGTGTGATGGGCGTAGCGGGCCAGGGTCAGGGCCTCTGCGTCGGGGATGGTCTCCAGCACGGGCGCGACCTCGGGCCACAGGCTGCGAACCTCCGCCTTCCAGACCTCCATGCCGGCAGACAGCCATTGGGGATGCCCGGCATGCTTCAGGCTCCAGAAGAAGGTCGCCAGCCGATCGGGGCTATCCGGACGGGCCCCGGAGGGCAGGACGCCGATCATCCGCGAGGCCCCGCGATAGACCTGTTCCAGGGCTGTGGGATCGAACGGATCGCCCGGCCACGGAACGGTGGCCCAGAGCGCCCCCCAGTCCAGTTCATGGTGCCGGCCGCCTTGGCGAGCCAGCAGGTCGCGGGCGATGGGGGAACGGGCACCGGAGGCGTCGACGACCAGATCAAAGGCGGGTCCGGTCTCACCCCGGGCGTCGGTCAGGCGGCCGTCGGAGGCCGAGACCACCTCATGGTGGGTACGGAAATCGACGCCCTCGGCGAGGCAGGCCTCATGCAGGACATGGAAGATGGCCGCGCGATGGACGCCGAGCGCCTGCAGGCCGTCGGGACGGGGCGATTTCAGGTCGGCGTATCTGACGTCGAGTACGATGCGGCGACGGCGCGCTTCCCGCCCGAAGACGTGACCCAGCGGCTGGCCCAGCGCCGCGACCCGGGGCGTCAGGCCCAGCCGGTCGAGCACATGCAGGCCGGTGGGCTGGAGCATGAAGCCCGCGCCAAGGGGGCGAGGCTGGTCGAAACGCTCATGCACCACAACCCTGCGGCCCTGTCGCGCCAGCATCAGGGCGAGAGCCAGGCCCGTCGGCCCGGCCCCGGCGATGGCGACGCTGGCCGGCCCGACCACCCTCAGGCCGGGACCAGTTCGAGCAGGTCGAGGTTGGACTCGGCCTGGGGCCAGGGGATGACCAGCCGCCAGCGGCGGTCGCCGATCCGTTCCAGAACGGCGACGAGGTCGCGGTCGGGGCGCTGGCCGTAGGAGTTGGCGGGCGGCTCTGCGGCCAGGGCCATGGACCCCAGCATGACCATGTGGCGGTCGTTCTCCGGGAACAGCAGCCCCGAGGGACGCTGGGATCCGGTGGTCTTGGCGAATTTGAGGCCGCGCGGGGTCGCCTCGATGCGGCAGTCGAACCAGCCATAGACGACAGAACCGAGGCCCGCCTCGCCGCCCTGGGAGCCCAGTTTGACGGTGCGGCAGCGATAGTCGCCGGGCGGCGGGGCGACGTCTCGCCGGGCCGCGCCGGGATCGATCAGGGCCCCGAGCGGGGCCAGATCCCCCGATCCGGGCTGGCGCCGCGCCTGTTCCAGCGCCAGCCGCCAGGCGGCGTCGCGCCGGGTGTAGCGATCGCGGTCGATGGCGGTGACGATGCTGCGCCAGTCGCGTAGCACGGCTGCGCCGGGAGCCGAGGGGGGCGGTGACGGTGGGGGCGGTGGCACCGAGGCGCAGGCGGAAAGCAGAAGGATCAGGGCGAGGACCGGGATGCGCATGGATCCATGGGGGCCCCAGCCCCAGCCGGGCGTCAAGGGGTCAGGCGATCATGACCGTGCCGAGCAGCAGTTTTGCGCCGCGCTGGCCGAGGATGATGTTGGTCGCGGACTGCAACTGGGCAGCCAGCCGCTCGATGTTCGGCACCCGGCCGGGCAGCAGGGTGTTGGCCTCGCGCTGGACGAGGATGTTGAACACCGCCCGCATGCGCGGCTTGGACTGCTGGGCGCGCAGACGCAGCGCGGCGTCGGGCACATCCACCCCGGTCTCGACCGTCATGACGCCGCGCCGGCCGTCGGAGCGCACCGTGGTCGCGGTGACGACGGGGTAGCGGAGGTAGGATTCGGTGGGCGCGGCCGCGCCTCCTTTTCCGCCGGCGGCCAGGGCGGGGGTGGCGGCGAGGGCCAGCGGGGCGATGAGAAGGGCGCGACGATGCATGTCCGCCGGTATGCCACAGCGACGCTTAAGGCCGGGTTACGCTCTCTGCGCCTGCAGCCGCAGCACCAGGGGCAGAGAGCGTAACCCGTTGCGGGCGGAAAACCGAGGCTGACCGGGGTCTCAACCGCCCCTGCCAGCCTGCAAGATAATCAATGGGTAAAAAGCCGGTCCGATGCGGGTTCGACGATCTTGAACAAATCACCCCAACGCCGCCTGAAAATCACGGCGTCGGCCGACTCCTCGAACGCAAGGCCAAAGACATCGGAGTCCGCATCAAGCACGGCAACCCACAGACCGGCCGGTTCGACCTTCAGCCAGGCTTCAACATCGTTGAACGAACCGTCCCGTTCTGCGCACTGCAGGAAGGTCGGCTTGTGGAGATGGGCGGCCGCAGTCCAGAGTCGCCGGACATCACTGTCAACGACGCGCCGAACGGCGATGCCTCCGCTGCCATGAGAGGCACCGGGCTTGGGATGTCTGTCGAACAATTTGGTATCCCTCCGGGCACTGGAACGCGGCTTTCCACAAGCAGTTCCTCGGCCGCCAGGTCAGGCTCCTGCCATCTGGAAGACCGCCCGCATTCGGCCCGGCCAACGAGGACCCGGGATGGCCCTACAGGAAGCTGTAGGGGTCAACGTCCACGGTCAGCCGCACGGACGCCGGAACCTTTACCCGGCCCAGCCATGACCGCAGGAAGCCCTGAAGATCCACGTCGCGGTCGGCGCGGACCAGAAGCCGCTTTCTGCGCCGCCCCCGGATCAGGCCCAGCGGCGCATCGGCGGGCCCATAGACCTCGATCCGGTCAGCATTGGGGATGGCAGCGGCCAGGTCACTGGCCGTCTTCTCCACCGCTATGGCGTCGATG
>JBBSCK010000098.1:0-10435 GCA_038250335.1 Caulobacterales bacterium | reverse complement strand
TGTACTGCATAGTATCGTAGATCGCGAGCGCCGAGGTCACCTGACCGCCGGGGCTGTTGATATACATCGAGATTTCCTTCTTCGGGTTCTCCGATTCAAGGAACAGCAGCTGGGCGCAGATCAGGCTGGCCATACCGTCCTCGAACGGACCGGTCAGGAAGATGATCCGCTCGCGCAGCAGGCGCGAGAAAATGTCGAAGGCCCGTTCGCCCCGGCTGGACTGCTCCACCACCATGGGGACGAGGTTGTTGGAGATGTAGTCGATGGGATCGCGCATGAGGTCTCGCTGATGGCCTGAGACACGACTCGAAAGGGTCGCGGGTTCCGTCATCATATCGCGTCGCCGACGGGCCAGCGCAAGTTCCCCGCAGCGCGATCGGAACTCAATCCGTTTCCGGTGTCTCCAGACGCTGGTCCGCCATGGCAGAGGCGACGGCTCCCGCATTGCGGCGGCTGCCGATCTGGCTCTGCTCGGCGGCGTACAACCCCTGCAGATAGGCGGTGTCCCAGTCGGTGAGGAGCCGGTCCGTCGCGACAGTGGGGTCGAACAAATTCAGGATCGTGTTGAACCCGGCCGTCTCGGCTTCGGGGTCAATCTGCGCCAGTGCGACCATAGCGACGTAGTCGGCGATCTGTTCGAACGAGGCCGCCTCCAGCGCGTCGATATCCACAACCACGATCACCCGGCTCAGATCGTCACGAATCTGACTGCGCAGTCGGGAGGCGGCGAACACCGAGATCGTCGGCGCATAATCAAAGACGCTGTCGCATGCCCCCTTGCACTGGCCGGGAATGCGCACGGCCGGGTCACCCGTCTCGGAGTCCACCGGCAGGCTGACATGCCACCAGCGGATCAAACGGTCGGAGTTCTGGAAAGCCTCCAGCGCCCGATCACTCAGATTGGCCCCCGAGATGTTGGTGTCGAACGCGCGGCGACGGAAGTCGACCAGTGAGCGAGCCATCGCCTGGCCGTCGTCGGTGCCGATTATGATCACGTTGGGCTCGCAACCGGGATCGCCCGGATTCAACCCCAGATCCTCAGCCACCGTCGAGACTCGATCAACCAGATACTGGGCTGCTTCCGCTTGCAGGCTGAGAGCACCGACGCACACGCCGCGATGCCAGCGGGCGAGGCCGCGATTCCGGACGGGGGCCGCTATCTCACCGACGAAATCGCGCGTCGCATCGTCCAGGGAGCGCCGCTCGACCACGATGTCAGCAAGGGGCGTTGCCACGTCCTGACCCGGCTCAGAGGGCGGTGTCTGGGCCCACGACGGACCTGCGGCACCAAGACCAGCCAGAAGGGCGGCTCCAACCACCGCCCCAACGCGCGTCCGTGAGAAGACCTTGGTCATGCGCCCCTGCCGCCGCCCCGAAATTTTAATGGCATCACTGTAACTCAAGGTTCGGAGAACCCTAAGTTACAAGCACGTCATAGTCCCCGCTCAGGCTTCAGGGATGCTGCGCGATCAGCCCTCGTCTTCGTCCTTCAGCAGCTCTTCCTTGGTGATCGGCGTGTCGGTCACCTTGGCCATGGTGAAGATCAGGTCGCAGACCTTTTCCTCATAGATGGGCGCACGCATCTGGGCGGCGGCGTTGGGGTTCTGGCGGTAGAAGTCCAGCACGGCGCGCTCCTGGCCCGGATAGTTGCGGGCCTCGGCCATCAGGGCGTTGTTGAGTTCCTGGTCGGTGACGCCGACGTTGTTGGCACGGCCGATCTCGGCCAGCACCAGACCCAGGCGCACGCGGCGCTCGGCGATCTTGCGGTACTCTTCCTTGAGCTTCTTGTCGGACTTCTTGGCGTCCTCGGGCGGCAGGTTGCCGGCGGCCTTGTCGGCCTCGACCTGTTTCCAGATGCCGTCGAACTCGGCCTCGACCATCTTGGGCGGCAGGTCGAAGCTGTGGGCCTTGTCCAGTTCGTCGAGCAGGGCGCGCTTCAGCTTGAAGCGGGCGGCACCGGCGTATTGCTGGTTCAGGTTGGAGCGCAGCAGGTCCTTGAGCTTGTCCAGCGATTCCAAGCCGATGCGCTGGGCGAACGCCTCGTCCACCTTGCCCTCGACCTCGGCCTTGATGGCCTTCACCTTGACGTCGAACGTGGCCAGTTTGCCGGCCAGGTTGGCGGCCTGATAGTCGGCCGGGAAGGTGACCTCGATGGTCTTCTCCTCGCCGACCTTGGCCCCCTTCAGCTGCTCCTCGAAGCCCGGGATGAAGCGGTTGGAACCGATCACCAGATCGGCGTCCTCGGCGGCACCGCCCTCGAACGGCTCGCCATCCAGCTTGCCGAGGAAGTCGATGGTCAGTTGGTCGCCGTCGGCGGCCTTCACGGCCTTGCCCTTCTTGTCCTCATAGGATTTGGCCTGACCGGCCAGTTCTTTCAGTGCCTCGTCCAGATCCTCGTCGGCGGCCTCATAGACCGGGCGGTTCAGCTTCAGCTTCTTGGGATCGGCGGGCGTGAAGTCGGGCATGACTTCCAGAGCCATCTCGTAGGCGAGGTCGTCGGACCCGGCCAGGACCTTGTCCATGTCCGAGGTCAGCTTCATCTCGGCGGGCGCGGCAGGACGCACCTTGGCTTCGTCCAGCGCCTTCTGGCTGCTCTCGTTGATGGCGTCGTTGACGATCTCGCCCATCATGTCGCGGCCGAAGGTCTTCTTGACGTGCGACGTCGGCACCTTGCCGGGGCGGAAGCCCTTGAGCTTCATCTTGGGAGCCATTTCCGCCAGCTTGGCGTCCAGCCTGGCGTTCAGCTCGCTGGCGGGCACGGTCACCGTGATGACGCGGCTGAGACCTTCGGTAGACGTTTTGACGACTTGCATTGGACGGATCTGACGCTCTGGGGCGGCGCCCGGTTGGGGGCACGCGCGAAGAATGGGTAAAAGCAGAAAGGGCCGCCCCATCCGGAGCGGCACCTCGAAGCCCGCCCTTATGTCGAGATGGACCCCAAAGGTCAACGCGGAGGCGGTTTCGCACGGACGCCGGGCTCGCTATGTCGGGAGGATGAGCCAGTCCCCGTCCCAGCCCCCCTCCCCGATCGGCGTGTTCGTCACTGCGGTCACCCCGCTGCAGCAGAACTGCACCACCGTCTGGTGCCCAGCGACGATGAAGGCGGCCGTGATCGATCCCGGTGGTTCGGTCGATGCGGTGATGGCCGAAGTCACGCGGCGGGGTCTGATCCTGGACCAGATCTGGATCACTCATGGCCACCTCGACCATGCGGGCGGCGCGGCGGAGATGGCGGAGAAGTCCGGAGCCCCCATCATCGGGCCACATCCGGATGACCGGTTCTGGATCGACGATCTGGAAGTCCACGGCGCGCGCTGGGGTCTGCCGGAGGCGCGTACCTTCACGCCCACACGCTGGCTCGCCGAGGGTGACGAACTGGCCCTGGGGGAAACGGTCTGGGAGGTCGCTCATTGTCCGGGGCACACGCCGGGCCATGTGATCTTCTTCAACCGGGCCGCGCGCTTCGCCCAGGTGGGCGACGTGCTGTTCAAGGGCTCGGTGGGCCGCACGGATTTTCCGCGCAGCGACCCGGACGCCCTGATCCAGTCCGTGGTCGCCAAGCTCTGGCCCCTGGGTGACGACGTCACCTTCGTCCCGGGCCACGGGCCGATCTCGACCTTCGGTGAGGAGCGGCGAACCAACCCGTTCGTGTCCGACACCGCCGTGGCAGGCGCGCGAGGGGTGCGGGCCGCGACGGGCCCAGCCTGATCCGAAGCCGGCCTCAGCGGCGCAGCAACAGTCCGATCAGGACACCCAGCCCGGGGGCATAGGCGGACGCCTTCACCGGCTTGTTGACAATGCGAGTCCTGGCCTGTCCGACGCGTTCCCTGGCCCAGTCGCGGCCGGTCTCCAGATCAGAACGAACCGCCTGTCGCAGACCGGCGTCGCGCGCAAAACTCCTGTTCTCCGCATCCGCCATCAAGCGCTCTCCCGCTCGATCCAGCCGGGCGCGCCGGTCGTCGGTGTCGCTGACGATGTCGGGTTCATCCAGGTTGGGGTTCAGGTCAGTCATGCGAGGCTCCTGCCGGGGTTGTGATCCTGACAATTGAACCCGGCGAGCGGTAAGCGGTTCCCCATTGGACGGCCCATTCCGGGCCCGGAGAGCGCGTATGACAGATCCGACCCCGCAACCGGAGATCACTCCTCCCATGACGCCGTCACCGCAACCGGAGATCGATCCCGCCGGGACACCGGACGAGGTGCCACCGCAGCCAGGCGACAACGACGGAGGATTCCAGAGGCCCGGCGCAGACTGAGTCGGACCCCGTTGAAATCACCCGGCTTTGGAACCCCGGTGTTGTTTCCGGGTTCAGTCTGCAACCGCCAGCACACCCAGTCGAAAAGGAGCCTCGCATGGACCAGGGTCAGCCAAATCGTCCCTCAGGGGTTTCCAAAAGAGGCTTCGCCTCCATGGACCCTGCCCGCCAGCGCGAGATCGCCCGCAAAGGCGGGGCCAGCGTGCCCAGCGAGAAGCGAAGCTTCTCACAGGATCGCAGTCTGGCCGCCCAGGCAGGCCGCAAGGGGGGAGAAGCCTCCCACGGATCGAAGCGCCCCGAAGACGTCGAGGGTCAGGCCGAATAGGCACTGTCGCGAGAAACGGTAAAAGGGCGGCTCGTACCAGCGGGCCGCCCTTTTTTCTTGTCCCTCAGCGGGCGTTTCGATGCCCGGGTTCAGGCCGACAGAAGCGCCAGCGCGACCGAAGGCGCGGGACTGGTCTCGAACGCCGCGACCCGCCAGCCGGCTGCCTCGGCCATTTCGGTCAGGCTCGCCCGGCTGAACTTGCGCGAACTTTCGGTGTGGATCGTCTCACCGGCCTCGAAGTTGATGGCAGCGTCGCCGATCCGGACCGTCATGGCGCGTGAGGCGCGCAGATGCATTTCCATCCTCGACTTCCCGGCATTCCAGACGGCCACATGGGAAAATGCCTCGACGTCGAAATCAGCCCCCAGTTCGCGGTTGGCGCGGACCAGCACATTGCGATTGAAGGCCGCCGTAACGCCTTGGGCGTCGTCATAGGCGGCGACGAGCAACGCCGGCTCCTTGACCAGATCGACCCCGAGGATGAACAGCGACGAGGGCCCCAGCCGCTCGCGCGCATTGGCAAGGAAGCCGATGGCCTGGTCGGGCTCAAGATTGCCGATCGTCGACCCCGGGAAGAAGCCCACACGCCGGCCTCGGCCCAGCTCGGGGAGCGGCGCAAGGTTGAGGAAATCGCCGACCATCGGGGCCACCTGCATTGCAGGATAGGTCTCGGCGATGCTGGCGGCGGCGGCTGTCAGCGCGTCGGGACTGATGTCGATCGGCACATAGGCTTTAAGCGACGTCGCGGCGTCAATCAGGATACGGGTCTTCTCGCTGGCCCCGGACCCGAACTCGACCAGCACGGCATTGTCGCCAAAGGACTGCGTCAGCCCGGGGGCCAGGTCTCGCAGCAGGGCCGCCTCCTGGCGCGTCGGATAGTATTCCGGCAGGCGGGTGATGTCCTCGAACAGGCGCGAGCCCTCGGCGTCATAGAACCATTTCGGGGAAAGCGTCTTGCGGGGCCGCGACAGCCCGGCGATCAGCTCGGCCCGGAACTTGGCCGTCTCCATCTTCTCGATTCGGGCCGGGCTGCCCGCCGGGGCATCGGACGCCAGCCGCAGGCCCATGAAGGCCCACCGCTGATGCGGATAGAAGAAGTTGCGATAGGTGACCCGCGCATGCCCCGGGGGCGTGGCGAAGGAGCCGCCCCGAAGCACGTTTTGATTGGCCATGAACTTGCCGTTGTACTCCGAGGCCGTGCCCTCGGTCGGCCGGAAGCCCGGATAGGGCGCATAGGCGCTGGATGTGTGCTGCCACACCTCGCCTGTCAAATTGGAAAACAGATCGGGCGTGGTGGCGGCGGCAGCCTCCCACTCGGCCTCGGACGGCAGACGCCGCCCGGCCCAGCGGGCATAGGCGTCGGCCTCATAGCCGCTGACATGACGGACCGGGGCATCGGGCTCGACCGGCACACGGCCCGCCAGCCCCAAGACGGTCCAGACCCCGTCGTCACAACGCCAGTAGAGGGGCGCGTCCCAGTCCTCGGCCCGTGCGGTCGTCCAGCCGTCGGCCAGCCACAGTTCTGGCCGGCGATAGCCCCCGTCAGCCATGAACGCCAGCCACTGGCCGTTGGTGACCAGATCGTGGTCGAGCAGAAACGGCTCCAGCCAGACCCGGTGGCGGGGCCCCTCATTGTCGAAGGCGAAGCCCGTGCCCTTGTGACCGATCTCGACCAGCCCGCCCTCGAACCGCGAACACCCGCCGCGCGCCGGCTGCCGCACCCCGGCGGGGCGGGGCTCAAGGTCATAGGCGGCCGGATCCAGCGGGGACCGGGACATCAGGTTGAGCAAGTCCATCAGGAACAGTTCCTGATGCTGCTGGTCGTGATGCAGCCCGAGGGTGAACAGATAGCGCTCAAGGCCGTCGCCCAGCCCCTGCGCCAGACGCTCACCCATCCGCCGGTCGATTTCAGCCCGGTAGGACCCGATGTCCTCAACCGAGGGACGGGTCATCAGTCCGCGCCCGGATCGGTCCACCCGACGGCCGAGGCTGTCGTAGTAGGAGTTGAAGAGCTGCTGCAGGCGCGGGTCAACCGGCTCGTAGCCCGGTTCCGTCGCCAGAATCATGGCCTCGAAGAACCAGCTGGAATGGGCCAGATGCCATTTCCCCGGGCTGGCGTCCGGCATGGCCTGGGCCGCCAGATCCTCCGCAGACAGCCCGACGGCCAAGGCCGGCATCGCCGCCCTGACCTCTTGGTAACGCACCGTGTCGTCGAACGCGACCGACGGGATTTTCACTGTCGCGTTCATGGGCGCGGCTCCGTTTACGGGTGGATCCGCTCCGCGCCGATCCGAGCTTAAGCTAACACGGCCGATCCGGTTTCGTTGCCGGGCCGATGGACGTGCGACGACGTCACACGTTCACGGGCGGTCGTCAGCAACCCGTCAGCGAACCGGCCGGCCGCCGTGTTTGGCATATTCCATGCGCGCGACGGTCCGGTTGTGCACCTCGTCCGGGCCGTCAGCGATCCGCAGGGTGCGCACCGCAGCATACATCTCGGCCAGCGCCGTATCGCCCGAGACGCCTGCCCCGCCGAACGCCTGGATGGCATCATCAATGATCTGCAGCGCCATGCGCGGTGCCGCCACCTTGATCTGGGCGATCTCGGACTTGGCGTTCTTGGCCCCCGCCTGATCGATCATCCACGCCGCCTTCAGCACCATCAGGCGGCACATCTCGATATTGGTGCGGGCCTCCCCGACCCGCTGTTCCCAGACTGAATGCTCAGCCAGCTGCTTTTTGAAGGCGGTGCGGTTCAGCAGTCGCCCGCACATCAGTTCCAGCGCCTTTTCGGCGGCACCGATCACGCGCATGCAGTGATGGATCCGGCCCGGCCCAAGCCGACCCTGGGCGATCTCGAAGCCCCGGCCCTCGCCTGCGATCAGGTTCGAAACCGGCACCCGCACATTGTCCAGCACGACCTCGGCGTGGCCGATCGGCCGTTCGTCATAGCCGAACACGGTCAGCATCCGGTCGATGCGGAAGCCCGGCGTGTCGGTCGGAACCAGCACCTGCGACTGCTGCTGGTGGGTGGCGGCCCCCGTATCGGTCTTGCCCATGACGATGGCGATGGCGACGTTGGGGTGACCCATATTGGTCGACCACCATTTGCGGCCGTTGATCACATAGTGGTCGCCGTCGCGCACGATCGAGGTCTGGATATTGGTCGCGTCCGATGACGCCACCTCGGGCTCGGTCATCAGGAAGGCGGACCGGATCTCGCCGGCCATCAGCGGCTTCAGCCAGCGGTCCTGCTGGGCGGTGTCGCCATACATATGGAGGACTTCCATATTGCCGGTGTCGGGCGCGTTACAGTTGAACACCTCGGGCGTCCACAGGCCTGCGCGGCCCATGGCCTCGGCCAGCGGGGCATATTCCAGATTGGTCAGGCCCGAGCCGTGTTCGCCCGGCAGGAACATGTTCCACAGACCGGCCTCGCGGGCCTCGGCCTTGAGCGTCTCCATGGTCTGCGACTGGACCGTGTGATCGGCATGGACCTCGGCCCAGTAGTCAGCGGCGCGCGGCAGCACCCTGTCGTCCAGGAACCGGGTGACCCGCTCCTGCCAGTGCAGGGCCTTGTCGGAATGTTTGAAGTCCATGGGTAGTCCTCCCCCATCGGGGGAGAGGGACGGCGAAGCGGTGGCAGGGGCCAGCCCCGGACACCGAACTCGACGTGAGCCCCCTCCTTCACGGCGCGAAGGCGCGCCGCGCCACCTCCCCCGACGGGGGAGGATTGAACACTAGCGCTTCAGCAGCGGTGCCAGCTTCTGGGCGATCATCATGTCGCCGGCGATCTTCAGCTTGCCCTGCATGAAGGCCATCATCGGGTCCAGCTTGCCGTCCGACAGGGCCATGAAGTCGTCCCACGTCATCGAAATAGTGGCATCGGCGGGCTTGTCCTCATTGGTGACCGAGTTCGGCACCGAGGCTCCGTCGATATAGATCTTGCCGTGCTCGCCCAGGTCCAGCTTCACGGTCTTTCCCAGACCGGAGTTGTCGCCGACGGCGCCGCGGATGTGTTCGGTAACCTGGGCCAGATCAGCCATGGTCGTCTCCCTGGGACGTTGAAGCGCAAGCCCTATCGCTCCGCGCCCCGGCCCACAAGATCACGTCGGGGAAACTGCGCTCACCGGCCGGGCGGACGGACCTTGAGAGCCTTCCGCCGCGCCAGGATGTCCGGGGTCTTTGGGGTCCTGTGCCCGAACGACCCTCAGCCGCCCGACCGGCACGATCTCCGCCTCGAACCCTGCGCGATCCATGGCGGCGATGACGAGGGCTCATTTCTGTTGTCTCAGCCGGATTGCGCCCCGGCCCGGCCTCCGCTATCGAGCCTGCCTGCCGGAGACGTGGCCGAGTGGCTGAAGGCAACGGTTTGCTAAATCGTCATACCCTGTAAGGGGTATCGAGGGTTCGAATCCCTCCGTCTCCGCCAGGCCCCCTTTCGAAAACACACCCGCCCCCGGGCGGCGGCCGGCCGGTCAGCGGGCTGTCAGCGCAGCACCGTCACGGCGTCGGCCAGGATCACCAGGTCGCTGCGGCACTGGTTGACGATGCGCGAGCCCTCATACTCCAGGATCTGGCTGGTGGCCCCGCTCCACGGCGCGGTGCGGCCGGTGAAGGTGACCAGCGACCCGGTCAGGTCCCGGCCCGCACGCTGGGCGTTCCTCGGCAGGGCCCCGCTGACGCACGGGCGCGAGAAGGCCTCGCCGACCTGGAACTCGCGCGGATACAGCTGGAACTCGCCTTCGGACACCCGCACCCAGCCGGTAAAGCTGGTCTGGCCGGCCACAACGGTCAGGTCGGCCGGCGGCGGGGTGCCGGCGCAGGCGGCCAGAGACAGCGACAGAGACAGAGACAGTACGCCAAGGATCATCTTCATCGCGAGACTCCCTTTTTCCGATCACGCCCGCGAAGGCGGGGACCCGCTCAGCATACGCCAACGCCCCCCGTTCGTCATCCGGTGGCCCGGGCCCTGATGTGGTCGTCCTTGGGCAGCAGGATGCGCATCAGTTTTCCTTCTCCCCTTGCGGGAGAAGGTGCCCCGGAGGGGCGGATGAGGGGTGACGCCCGGTGCCACCCATGATCGGCTGCCCGTCTCATCTCCACCGCGTCTTCGTACCCCTCATCCGACCTCGCTTCGCTCGGCCACCTTCTCCCGCAAGGGGAGAAGGATGCCAAACCTCACCCCACGTGCGTCGCCCCGCCCATATACGGCACCAGAACCTCGGGCACCGCGATCCGCCCGCCCTCGTCCTGATAGTTTTCCATGATCGCCACCAGCGTCCGCCCGACCGCGAGGCCACTGCCGTTCAGCGTATGCACGAACTCGGGCTTGCCTTCTTTCCGCTTGAACCGCGCATCCATCCGCCGGGCCTGAAAGTCCCCGCAGTTGGAGACCGAGCTGATCTCGCGATAGGTCCCCTGCGACGGCAGCCAGACCTCCAGATCGAACGTCTTCCGCGCCGAAAACCCCATGTCGCCCTTGCACAGCAGCATCCGGCGGTAGGGCAGGTCCAGCCTTTGCAGCACCACCTCGGCGCAGGTCGTCATCCGCTCGTGCTCGGCGTCGGACTGGTCCGGCGTGGTGATCGAAACCAGCTCGACCTTGTGGAACTGGTGCTGGCGGATCAGCCCGCGCGTATCGCGCCCCGCCGACCCCGCCTCGGCCCGGAAACACGGCGTCAGGGCGGTCAGCCGCAGCGGCAACTCCTCCTCCGGCGTGATCTGCTCGCGCACCAGATTGGTCAGGGACACTTCGGCGGTGGGGATGAGGTAGAGTCGCGGGTCGAGGCCTGCAGAAAGCAGTTGCTCAACCTTCCTTTGGTCAGTCCCAATCTGAAGGTCGAGCACCGGA
>JBBSCK010000097.1:0-10545 GCA_038250335.1 Caulobacterales bacterium | reverse complement strand
GGTCCAGGTGCTGGACGGCGGCCTGCCGGCCTGGATCCGCGCCGGCGGCGGCATCGAACGCGGACCGGTCCATCCCGCGCCCGCTGCCTTCCATCCCCGTCCGCGCCCGGGAATGATTGCGGACATCGATCAGGTGCGCGCCGTGCTCGGCTCGGTCGAAACCGTCCTTGACGCACGGGCCGCCGCCCGGTTCGCCGGGACCGCTCCCGAGCCTCGCCCGGGCCTGCGGTCCGGCCATATGCCGGGCGCGACCAACCTGCCCTTTGGCGCCGTCCTTAACCCCGACGGTACAATGAAACAGGCGCCCGAGCTGGAGGCCGCCTTCGGTGCCGCCAACGTCGATCTTGACCGGCCGGTCGTCACCACCTGCGGCTCAGGTGTCACCGCCGCCGTCCTCAGCCTCGCGCTGGCCGTGCTCGGCCGCGACAGCCGCCTCTATGACGGCAGCTGGGCAGAATGGGGTGGCCGCGACGACACGCCGGTCGCTATTTGACCGGCGGCGCCTTGTAGACCTCGACGTCGATCTCGTTCTCCCAGCGTCCGATGATGGTCGCCACGGCCAGGTCGCTGACCACATTGGCCACCGTCCGGGTCATGTCGAGAATGCGGTCGAACGGCAGGATGAACCCGACCATCAGTGCGGTCTGGGCCGGGCTGACCCCGATGACCTGCAGCACAGCCGCCAGCATGAACAGCGAGGCCGACGGTACCGGCGCGGTGCCGATCGATACCAGCACCGTGGTCAACCCGATCAGCAGATAGTCCGACATCGTCAGATCAATGCCGAAGGCCTGGGCGGCGAAAGAGGCCAGCAGGGCAATATAGAGCGCCGTGCCGTCCATCGAGATCGTCACCCCCAGGGGCAGGACCGTCGAGAACACCGGCTTCTTGATCCCGAGGTTGGCCTCCGCCACCGCCATGGATACCGGCAGGGTCGCCGAGGACGAGGAGGTCGAGAATGCCACCAGCCCGGCGTCGGTGACGCCGCGGAAGAAGGGTAGCGCCGGTAGTCGGGCCAACAGTTTGATCAGGCCGCCGTGCACAATCAGCACTTGCATGATGCAGCCCACGATCACGCAGAAGGCCAGCAACGCGACATTGACGAAGGTCGCAGGACCGGTGGTGCCCATCACCCAAGCGATCAGGGCGAAGACGCCGAACGGGGCGATCTCCATGACGAAATTCACCACCCGCAGCATGGCCTCGGCCCCGGCGTGGAAGGCCCCCGCCAGCGGCTCGCCCTTGGCCCCTGCGGTCAGCAGGCCGGCACCGAAGATCAGGGCGAAGAAAATCACCGAGAGCACCTGACCATCCGCGAGGGCCTTGATTGGATTGGTCGGCACGATGGATTCCATCAGGCCGGCGAACGGCTGGGCCGCCTCCAGCTCGCGCGGAACGGCACCGGCGAAGTCCACCCCCAGACCGGGCTGAACGACGGCACCCAGGATCAGGCCGATGACGATCGCAATCGCGGTCGTCAGTATATAGAGAAAAATAGTCTTCAGCCCCAGCGAGCCCAACCGTTTCGGGTCCTCCAGGCTGAGCACGCCCGACACGATGGTGGCGAACACTAGCGGGATGACGACCATCTGAATCAGCCGCACGAACAGGTCGCCGATCCATTTGATCTGCACCGCCCCCTCGCCCCAGATCAGGCCCGCGATCGCGCCCAGCACCAGCGCTGCGAGGATACGCTTCCACAGCTTGATGCCGAACCAGTAGCGGGACAGCGGTCCGCGCGGACGGTCCTCGGCGGCGGCGTCGCTGTCCAGGGTCATTGAGGCATCCCGTCACGTTAAGCGGCGGACCCTGTCCCCGGCTGATTCGGTCACGTTATCGGCTGTCAGCCCGGCTCGCCAGTGGGCAGTCCGGACCGGGCCCCTGAGCCTGGCCTAGCGAACCGGGAGGCCGTAGATCAGGCCTGCCGGTCTCGCGTTCCATTGCGCGTTCAACCCGCGCGCCAGGTCGAGCGGCGATTGCGACCCGACGTTCCGCTCGAAAATTTCCCCGTAGTTTCCGACGCCCCCGATCGCATCTGTGGCCCAGGTCCTTGACAGGCCCAGTCGGGGGCCGAATTCCCCCTCGCTGCCCAGAAGACGCCGCACGCGCGGGTCGCGGGCGCTCTCGGCCCCGGCCTCGACATTGGCCTGGGTGACGCCCAGTTCCTCAGCCAGAATCAGGGCGTTGAGCGTCCAGCGGACGACGGCGGTCCATTGCTCGTCCCCCCGGCGCGTCACGGGTCCGAGCGGTTCCTTGGAAATGACATCGGGCAGGATGACATGCTGCTGCGGATCGGACAGCGTCGTCCGCGCCGCCGCCAGGGCCGAGACGTCGGCGCTCAGGGCGTCGCAATCCTCGCGGCCGTAGGCCTGCCGTCCGGCCTCCTCGGTGGGCTGGAGGACAGCGCTGTATGCGACGCTGCGGCTGCGGAAATAGTCGTTGACGTTCAGCGCGCTGGTCGATCCGGCCTGGACGCAGATCCTGGCCCCGGTAAGCTCGGCCGCACTGTTCAGATCCAGCGAACGCCGGACGAGGAAGCCCTGTCCATCATAATAGTTGATTCCCGCGAAACTCAGCGCCCCGCCCGTGTCGCGCTCCATGGTCCAGGACGTGTTGCGCCACAGGACGTCGATCCGCCCGTCAGCCAGTGCCTCGAACCGGTCGCCCGCCGTCAGCGGCACAAACCGGACGGCATCGGGGTCGCCGAAAATGGCTGCGGCGAGGCCCCGGCAGAAGTCGACGTCGAACCCGCGCCACTGTCCCCGGTTGTCCGTGTAGGCGAAGCCGACCAGACCCTGGTTGACGCCACAGTTCAGTCGCCCGCGTCGCTTGATGGCGGCCAGGGTGGGGCTCTCGGCCGGAGCCTCGGCCGTTGTCCGGGTCGCAGGCAGCGGGGGATCCACCGGGATCTCTGAAGCCACCCGGTCCTCGCCCCGGCCGCAAGCGCCGAGCAGCGCCAGACCGGCAAGGCCCGTCAGCCGCATCCAGAAACCCGTGGCCTGATCGCCCATGGTCGGTCCCGCGTCCTTCGTCAGCGCCGGCTCGCCGCCGCCTCTTGCGCCCCCGCCGCTTTAGAGGCCTTTGAGGCTTCATCTGCAACCCGTGGAGCGCCCCTTGGACCCGCTTTCAGACCGCACCCGGCTGATCGCGCCCGCGACCCGCCGGGGTCAGGGGCGCAGACCGGTCAATCCGCCGATCGAGCGCGCCTCGACTCTTCTGTCCGACACCGTCGAGGCCATGCGCGACGCCGCTCAGGGCCCCCTCTATGGAATCGAGGGCACGGCCTCCCAGACCGCGCTGAGGGCGGCGCTCGCCGACCTTGAGCGGGCCGAGGAAGCGTGGCTGGTGCCGTCCGGTCTTTCCGCCGTGACCGTGCCGCTGATGGCGCTGACGCACCCCGGCGACGAAATCCTCACGACCGATGCCCTCTACGGCCCGGTGCGGCGGTTCCTCGAGCGGTATCTGCAGGCACGGGGCGTCACCACCCGGTTTCATGCCCCGGATGCGACGGCCGCCGAAATAGCCGCCATGATCTCGGAGCGGACCCGGGTCATCCTGATCGAGTCCCCGGCCTCGCTCACGTTCGAGATGGTCGACACTCCGGCGCTCGCCGCCGCGGCCCGTGCACGCGGTGTGATGACGGTGATGGACAATACCTGGGGGGCGGGTCTGGCGTTCCGGCCGGTGGAACAGGGCGTCGATGTCAGCGTCCAGGCCCTGACCAAATACGTCGGTGGGCACTCGGACCTGCTGCTCGGTTCGATCTGCGCAAGCGATTCGGGCATGCGCGGGGCCATCGCCGAGACGATCGAGGATCTGGGCCTGTGCGTTTCGCCCGACGACGCATGGCTGGCCCTGCGCGGGTTGCGGACCCTGCCGCTGCGCTATGGCGAACAGGCCCGCTCGGCCCTGCAGGTGGCGCGATGGCTGTCGGAGCGGCCGGAAATCGCCCGCGTCCTGTATCCGGCCCTTCCCGGCGACCCCGGCCACACGCTGTGGCACCGCGATTACGCGGGCGCTGCCTCCCTGTTCGGCGTGGTTCTGGCGGGTGGACACGCGGCGGCGGCGCACATGTTCCTCGACGCCCTGACCCGATTCGGCCTCGGCTATTCCTGGGGCGGCTTCGAGAGCCTGATCACCTGTGAGACCCCGCAACTGGCGTGGCGTCAGGCACCGCCCGCGACGGAAGGGCCCCTGCTGCGCCTTCACATCGGCCTTGAGGACCCTGCAGACCTGATCGCCGACCTCGCACAGGGCCTCGCAGTCTGGCGCGCGGGGGCTATCTGATCGGGGCGACCCCGCCGATCTCGGGCATCATGCCCAGCACGAAAGACCGCATGCCGGTCTGGGGCTGGAGCATGCCGCGCAGGAGGTTCACGGTGCTGGCCGCCTCGTCTTCGAACACGAACCGGCTCTGGACGAAGCGGCAGTTGGCAAAGCCGGGCTGGTCGCCGCCCCGGAAAATCAGTTCGGCGTTCCTGAACTCGCAGTCGTGGAATGTGTTGCCGTCCAGCGCCTGGCGGCCCTGCAGGACCTGATTGCGAAACTCGGCCATCGGTTTCCTCTCGAAGGGGGTGGCGCACCCAGCAGGGCTCGAACCTGCAACATCCCGCTTAGAAGGCGGGTGCTCTATCCGGTTGAGCTATGGGTGCTGAAGCGACGTGGAGGAGTTAGCCGCAACCTCGTCGCGGCTCAAGCAGGGAGCGACCGCGTCGCGAGCGATAGCCGCCCCTCTTCGATCAATGTCGCGGCTCAAGCAGGGAGCGACCGCGTCGCGAGCGATAGCCGTCCTCTCTGATCAATGCGTCCAGGGCTGTTTGCGGCCGGTGGCGAAGTTGTCGGCATAGGCCTTCAGGATCACCGGTGGCTCCTGCGGCTCATGCAGCCGGAAGGGGATGCCGTGCCGCTCGGCATAGGCGATGGCCTCCCCGCGCGTCTCGAACGTCAGGCGGACCTGTCCGTTCATGTCGCTGGAGCTGGTCCAGCCCATCAGGGGATCGATCGTCCGTGCCGAGGCCGGCTCGAAATCCAGCCGCCAGTCCCTCGTTTTGGCCCTGCCCGATTGCATCGCGGTCTTGGCGGGACGATAGATGCGGGCCAGCATGGGCATAACTCTCGGTCGGCAGGGGTATGGCCGCCTATACTGCGGCAGAGAGGGGCCGCCAAGGCCCAGTCTCTGACGGGGAATGCCGCCGTTGAGATTGGCTTTGCGCCGATGCCGCGCCGACGATAGTCAGGCGGGAAACCGACCGGACAGGTACAGGCATGACCAACCGCTTCACGTTCAAGCAAATCCTCGACATGGTCTCCGCCGTCCGCCTCATGCGGTACCGTGACACTCTGAACGAGCGTGAAAACTGGTTGTTCTTCTGCGTGGAACAGGGCGTTCGCAGTCACTCCCAGTTCTTCCAGGACCTGTGGGCCGTGTACGAACTCGGCGGAAAACGGGGCGGCTTCTTTGTCGAGTTCGGTGCCGCCAACGGCACCCAGTACAGCAACAGCCTGCTGCTGGAACAGGAGTATGGCTGGACCGGGATCCTGGCCGAACCCGGCCGCTCCTGGTATCCGGCGATCCGCGAGAACCGGACCTGCCGGGTGGATGACCGTTGCGTCTGGAGCCGGTCGGGCGAGCAGCTTGAGTTCGTGGAACAGTCCAACGGCCTCCATTCGGGGATCCAGGGTTACTCGATCGTCGATCCGGACGTGTCTGACACCCGAACCTACTCCGTCGAGACCGTGTCGCTGAATGACCTGTTGTCCCAGAACGGTGCCCCGAAACGGATCGATTTCCTGTCATTGGACACAGAGGGTTCGGAACTGGAGATCCTCGAAACCTTCGATTTCGACACCTGGGACGTTCGGCTGATCGTGGTCGAACACAACTTCACCGAGGCCCGCCAGAAGATCTACGATCTGCTGACATCAAAGGGGTATGAGCGCAGGCTGGAGACCCTGTCCGACGTCGATGACTTCTATGTGAAGCTGTCCGACGCCTGACGCATTGCAGGCTCTCTCCCACCGGGCTCAACCCGCCAGGCGTCGATCAAAAGAAGAGATGGTCGGAGTGAGAGGATTCGAACCTCCGACCCTCTGGTCCCAAACCAGATGCGCTACCAGGCTGCGCTACACTCCGGCGGAGGTCTCTGCCACCAACCGCCCGTCACCGCAACGCAAGATCGCTTCAGGGCCGGAAGAATGGGTGTTGGATGAAGTCGCCGGCCTTGGCACCGATCTCTTCCGCGCGACCGGCGCGTAGTTCCAGAACGCCGTTCGCCGCGCCGTTTGAAGGCACCGGAGCCTCCGAATAGGGCGTTGTATGGTGAGCGATCGAAACGATCCGGCCGGTCAGGTCGATATAGATGATGTCGAGCGAACTGGGCGTATTCCGCATCCAGAAGGCCTGTTCACCGGCGACGGGAAACTGGAACAGCATGCCCCGGTCGTCCGCGAGCGGGGGGCGGAACATCAGTCCGCGCTGGCGTTCAGGCTCTTCATCGGCGATCTCGACAAGGAACTGGTGCTCGCCCGAGGCCGTGACGACGGTGAGCGCCTCCAGAGGCCGCCCCGCCTCGTCGGTCGGCGTCGGCGTTCGGGCACAGCCGGAAACCGCCAGGCCGAGGGTCAGGCCGATCAGGATCAGGAAACGTCTCGACAGCATGACCGGCCTTTCGGGGCGATCCTTCAACCGCCCGGCTTGATTTCCGCGACCACCAGACCCTTGGGCCCTTCGGCGAAGCGCACCGCGACCGTCTCGCCGGGGACCAGGTCGTCCAGCCCGCAACGCCTCAGGGTCTCGATATGCACGAAGATATCGCCCGGATCGGTCGCGCGCACCACGAAACCGTAGCCCTTGGTACGATTGAACCATTTTACCGTCGCGGCCTCGAGATCGCCGGGCACGGGGACAGTATCCGCGCGATCCAGCGATCGCGGATCGGCGCGCAGGCCGTCATAGGCGGACCGTCTCGGCGGGGCGGGTTCGACTTCGCTTTCGGCCAGATCATGGACCACGGTGACCTGCCATCCCTTTGGACGCCGTGCGCAATCACAGCTGATCAACGCGCCCTCCCCCGCCCCGTCCCAGCCGCCATCCTTCAGGCTGCTGATATGCAGGAGCACGTCGGCAGTCCCGGTCTGACCGGGATCGTCGGGCACAATGAAGCCATAGCCCTTGCCCACATCGAACCATTTGACACGGCCGGAAATCCGGACGGTATCCGGCGCTTCCAGCCCTTCGTAGTCAGACACGTCATGCCCCCCGCCTGCAAACCCTCGCAGACCGGTAAGGTTTAACACGGTTCTGTGAACACGGGAAAACGGAAAACGCCCGTTTCAACCCTGCCGCGACCGCAGTAGCCCTTGCGGCAGAAGCGGGCGCTGCAATGTGCGGCAATTTGTCAGGACGGCTGCGGCTGCGTCATGCCTGCCGACGGCAGGGTGGCAATCACATTTTCCGGAATGCCCGCGTGGCAGTCCCTAGGGGAGTCGAACCCCTCTCTTCAGGTTGAAAACCTGACGTCCTAACCGATAGACGAAGGGACCGCTGCGCGGGAGCGGGCGATATAGCGGGCGATTCCGGGGCGCGCAAGCCGCCTTTCGCCTTAAGTCGCCATCCTCGGATCGGCGATATCCTCGATCTCGAACTGGAGGCCCTTGCGGCCGTTCCAGTCGTCCGCCTTCAGACGACCGACGACGCACAGTCCACCCTGTCCGGCCAGCAGGGCGCGGCCGGTGGGCAGGTCGGCGCAGCGCCAGGCGATCGCCTTGACCGAAGCTCCGTCGGCCCCCGTCAGCCGGCACCGGACATGCCCGCCGTTCATCTGGACGGGTTCACGGGCCTGAACGCCGTGCAGCGCGAACAGGGGCTCGGGATTGGCGGGCCCAAATGGTGCCAGCCGCTCGAACGCCTCGAACAGGCCACGGGACGCGGCACCCGGCTCCAGCAGGGCATCGACCTCGACCCAGTCCATCGCCTCGGCCCCCGCCTGTTCGCCGGCCATGGCGAGGTTCAGGAAGTCGCGCAGGGCGTCGATGCCGTCGGGCCGGATCGTCAGGCCCGCCGCCATGGCGTGGCCACCACCGGCTATCAGCAGCCCGTCTCGCCAGGCGGACTGGATCGCCCGGCCCAGGTTCATCCCGGGCTGTGACCGGCCCGAGCCCTTGCCGACCCCCGCCACCGCATCGATGCCCACGACCACCACAGGCTTGCGCCAGCGCTCGCGCAACCGCCCGGCAACGATGCCCACGACCCCCGGATGCCAGTCCTCTCCCGCCACCACGACGACGGCGGACCCGTCCGCATGCTGGCCGGTCGCCTCCACCCGACGGGTCGCGGTCTCGGTGACCTCGCGTTCGACCTCGCGCCGGGCGACATTCAGCGTGTCCAGTTCCTGCGCCAGGGCATGCGCCTCATCGGCGTCGTCCGTCGACAGCAGCCGCGCGCCGAGGTCAGCCCGCCCGATCCGGCCACCGGCATTGATCCGGGGGCCCAGGATGAAGCCGGCATGGCTGGATTTCGCCGGGCCCGGTTCGACGCCCGCTACCGCCAGCAGGGCCTTCAGCCCCGGATTGGTCCAGCCGGACATGACCTGCAGCCCCAGACCCGTCAGGGCCCGGTTGAAGCCGGTCAGCGCGGTGACGTCGCAGATCGCCCCCAGTGCGGCGAGGTCCAGCCAGCGGCGGAGATCGGGCTCGGCCCTGTCGGTGAACAGGCCGCATCGGCGGGCCTCGCGGTTCAGGGCCGCCAGCAGGACGAACACAACGCCCGCTGCCGCCAGATTGCCCTGCCCCGAGGTATCCCCGGGCCGGTTCGGATTGACGACCGCAAGACAGTCGGGCGGCTCCTCGCGCATCATGTGGTGATCGATGACCACGACCTTCAGGCCGATGGCGCCGGCATGGGCGATGGCCTCGTTGGCTGCGGCACCGCAGTCGACCGTGATGACCAGATCGGCCCCGGACGCCTTCAGCCGGTCAAAGGCCAGGGGACTGGGTCCATAGCCCTCGGTCAGGCGATCGGGCACATAGATCGGCAGGTCCGCCCCCATCTCGCGGAACCAGCGCACCAGCAGGGCGGCACTGGCGGCCCCGTCCACATCATAGTCGGCGAAGACGTGGATCGCGTCCCGGGCTTCCAGCCCTGCCACGATGGCGGTCGCCGCCGCGTCCATGTCCATGAAGGACGAAGGGTCGGGAAACAGCCGCTTCAGCGTCGGCTCCAGAAAGTCCGCGCCCTGGTCGGCGCTCACGCCCCGGGCCGCCAGCGCCCGCGCCAGTGGTTCGATCAGCCCAAGACCCTGCATGTGGGCGCGAACGACCCCGCTGTCGGCGGGTCTCTGCCGCCAGGCACGGCCGGACAGCGATTGCGACACGTCCAGAAACGACGGCGTCAGTCCCGATCCCGGCGCGCCGTCGGCCATCAGATCGGACGGGTCGTGCGGATGCGCCGTACCGTCCGGGTCGAGGAGTCCATCACCAGGGTATGCGTCGTGACGAAACCGGCCTGCATCCGCACGCCGTCCAGCATCGCGCCCTTGGTCACGCCCGTGGCGGCAAAGACGGCATCCTTGGACACCAGTTCGTGCAGATCGTATTTGCGGTCGAAGTCGGTGACGCCCGTCCGCTCGGCCCGGGCCCGCTCGTCGTCGTTGCGGAACAGCAGCCGCCCCTGAAAATGCCCACCGACGCATTTCAGCGCCGAGGCGGCCAGAACGCCTTCCGGCGCGCCGCCCGAACCGAGATACAGGTCGATGCCGGTCTCCGGCTCTGCCGTGTGGATTACCCCGGCCACGTCGCCGTCGGTGATCAGCATCACCCGGGCCCCGACCTCGCGCAGCGCTGCGATGAGGGCCTCGTGACGCGGGCGGTCCATGACGCAGACGGTAATCTCGTCGGTCCGCACGCCCTTGGCCGCCGCCAGCGACCGCACATTGTCGCCCGGCGTCATGTCCAGGTCGACGGTGCCGGGCGCATAGCCGGGGCCGACCGCGATCTTGTCCATATAGGTGTCAGGCGCATGCAGCATGCCGCCGGCGGCGGACATCGACAGCACGGTCAGGGCGTTGGCCATGGCCTTGGCGGTCAGGGTCGTGCCTTCCAGCGGGTCCAGAGCGATATCGATCGCCGGCCCTTTGCCCGTGTCGACCTTCTCGCCGATGTACAGCATCGGGGCCTCGTCGCGCTCGCCCTCGCCGATGACGATCTTGCCGTCGATATCCAGTCCGTTCAGGGCGGTGCGCATCGCGTCCACAGCCAGCTGGTCGGCATGCTTCTCGTCGCCGCGCCCGATCTGGGCCCAGGAGGCGATGGCGGCCAGTTCGGTCACCATGGCGGCGTCAGCGGCCAATGTTGCAGAAAAGGGGGTCGAGGCGACGGGGGCCTGTTCAGCCATGTAACGATACTCCTGAGGGTATGATCCCCGGATTCTCTCGACCGGGCGAAGGGTTTTAGGGATCAGCGCGGCGGCTGGGACCGGTCGATCGGCGGCGGTGCTGCCCCGCGCCGGCGGATCTGTTCGGCAAGGGCCTCGATCTCGGCCTCGGTCTG
>JBBSCK010000096.1:0-10620 GCA_038250335.1 Caulobacterales bacterium | reverse complement strand
TATTGGCCATTGATCAGCGTTTGCGAGAAGTCTCCGGGAAGGCCTCTGATCGAGATGGTTCCCTGGCGACGGGCACTACTGCGGCTGATCTGCACGCCTGGAACCCGCTGGAGTGATTCTGCAAGGTTGAGGTCGGGGAGCCGCCCGATACCCTCGGATGAGATGGAATCGATAATGGAAGCCGAGCGCCGCTTGGTCGAGAGAGCGTCCTCAAGGCTGCGGCGCGTTCCCGTGACGACGATCTCATCAACCTGCGATGCGTCCTCGTCCTGGGCCTGTGGCGTGGTCTGTGCTGCAGCTTGGCCAGCGAAGGTCAGCGCAGCCGTAAAGGCCACGCCGGCCATGAGATAGAGTCGGAACGAGGCTCCCGAACGCCCAGCGGACATTGTCATCGTAGTCTCCCCTGCCCGGGTTGCCCCGGATGCCGATTTTGATTGTCGGTTCCGATCTCAGCCGGAATGCTAACATTAGTCAGACCGCGTGACAGAGTTGTCAATATGAATCATTTCTGGAGCTCCAATGCGCTCGCCAACCGGGTACCGAGCAGGATCTGCCCGGCGGTGGAAAGGTGTAGATCGTCTTCCCCCTTCGGCAGGCCGGCGGCAGCAACCACGACCACCCCGGGCACGCGGAGGCTGGCTTGAGCGGCCTGTACGGCCTGCCAGGCCGGATATCGTCCCGCGTAGGGCCCGCGAACTGGTTCATCGGCCAGCGACACCACGACGATGGGCAAGTCCTGACGTGCAAGCGCGATGCGCAGGGCGGTCGCCATCCTCTCAAATCGGGCGGGCCAGGCCAGTGCGTCATCCACTGATCGTGCATCCCTCTCGCCTTGATACCAGAGCACTCCGGCAAGCCGACCTTGGCGAACGGCAGCCCGGGCGCGGGCAACACAGGAACCGAACAGCCCGTCGCGGCCGTCTGCGGGTGCCCATTCGGCGATCGCGCTTCCCCCCTTTGCGCAAGGCACGAGGATCAGCCGACGGTTCGGCTGCTGGGCAATGCGCACGCGGGCGAACGCGAGCCCCGGGCCGACCCCGGCCTGGACATCAGCCGAGATCCGGTCGACCTGGCCAACGGCAGAATCCACTGGTTCGCTCGCCACGGCCAGTCCCCCGTCGTTGCCCCAGACCATGATACGCGGGTCAGGAACGGCAAAGTCAGCAGGCAGTTCGGACACGTCACCCCGACCGGACATGTTCGACTGACCCATCAATAGCCAGACTTCCGGCCGGGGAGGCTTGTGCCAGATGCCGGTGGCGCAGGCTGTCAGCAGCGCGGCGACAGCCATCAGGAGCACGGCTGTCCGCATCACCTCACCCGATGTAGCCCGTCTTCACCACCGTATAGAACTCGCGCGCATAGCTTCCCTGTTCGCGCGGTCCGAAACTGGATCCCTTGCGACCGCCGAACGGGACGTGGGGATCGACGCCTGCGGTCGGCAGGTTGACCATGACCATTCCGGCCTGGGCGTGGCGCAGGAAGTGCCGCGCCCGCGACAGGCTCTCGGTGCAGATACCGGACGAAAGGCCGAACTCGGTGTCGTTTGCGATATGCAGCGCATCGTCATAGTCCCGGGCCCGGATCACGCTGGCGACAGGACCAAAGACCTCCTCGCGGTTGATGCGCATGGCAGACGTGGTGTCGACCACCAGCGCAGGCTGCAGGAACAGGCCACGGGTCGAGGTTTCGACTACGCTGCCGCCGACGACACGGCCGCCCTCGTTCGCCGCGATGTCGATGTACTCCCGATCCTTGTCGAACTGGGCCTGATCCACGACCGGCCCGATCTGGGTCTCCGGGTCAAGGGCGTGGCCGATCTTCAGCGCTAACATGGCGTCTGTCAGTGCGGTGACGAAGCGATCGTGGATGCCATCGGTGACGATCAGGCGGGACGAAGCGGTACACCGTTGTCCGGTCGAGAAGAAAGAACCGTTCAGCGCGGCATTGACGGCCTTGGTCAGGTCTGCGTCGTCCAGCACCACCAGCGGGTTCTTGCCGCCCATCTCGCACTGGACCCGCTTGCCCAGCCCGGCACATTTCGCGGCAATGGCGCGGCCGGTTCCGACCGAGCCGGTGAAGCTGACGCCGTCCACGCCGGGATCGCTGATGAGAGCGTCCCCGACCACCCGACCGGGTCCCATCACCAAGTTGAACACACCGCCCGGCAGCCCCGCCTCGGCCAGGATTTCGGCGAGGGCCCAGGCGCAGCCAGGCGTCGCATCGGCAGGCTTCAGGATGACGCAGTTGCCGAAGGCGATGGCCGGTGCGGCCTTCCATACGGGGATGGCGATGGGGAAGTTCCACGGGGTGATCAGGGCGAAAACACCGACCGGTTCGCGCGTGATCTCGACGTCCACACCGGGCCGGGTCGAGGCGATCCGTTCGCCCGTCAGCCGCATCGCCTCCCCGGCCATAAACTTCAGTATATGACCCGCACGGACCACTTCGCCGATCCCCTCGGCCAGGGTCTTGCCCTCCTCGGACGACAGCAGCCGGCCGAGCACTTCGCGCCGTTCGAGCACAAGTGTACCTGCACGGTCCAGCACGTCGGACCTGTCCTGGGGGCTACGCACCGACCACGCCGGGAAAGCAGCGCGCGCTGCGGCGACGGCCTCGCGCGCATCCTCGATACCGCCACGGGCATAGTCGCCGACCGGTGTATCCAGATCAGACGGATTGAGGTTAGGCGCAGCATCCTTGGGGGTATTCCATTCGCCGCCGATGAAGTTGCCGTGGACTTCGCTCATGCCCGGGCCTCCAGACGAGCGACCGGTGTATCGCTCGCGCTCGGTGTGTATTCGCCACGCTTAAAAGCCTCGAAGCGCGCCAGTGTCGCCTCGTTGGGCGGATAGGTGCCGATGACGGGACGACCGGCCTTGACCTCCAGCAGGACGAAGTCCTCGAACGCCTCCATACCGGCTGCCTCCTCGGCGATCTCGCGCGCCAGATGGGCTGGAATGACCATCACACCGTCACCGTCACCCACCAGGATGTCGCCGGGATAAACAGCCGCGCCGCCGCATCCGATCGGGACGCCAATATCGACCGCATGATGCTTTGTGAGGTTGGTCGGGGCGCTTGGCCGAGCGGCGAAACAGGGCGTGGCCATGGCCGCGATCGGGGCCGCATCACGCACGCCGCCGTCGGTCACGACGCCCGCGCACCCCCTCACCTCCAGGCGCGTGAACAGGATCGATCCCAGAGACGCCGCGCTGGCGTCCTGGCGACAGTCCATGACCAGCACATGACCCGGCGGCACGGTCTCCACCGCCACCCTTTGGGGATGAGACGGATCGCGGAAGGCCTCGACCACATCCAGATCCTCGCGGGCGGGAATGTATCGCAGTGTGAATGCCGGGCCGACCATGCGCGGCTGATCACCGAGGCAGCTCACGCCCTGGATATACTGGTTCCGAAACCCACGCTTGTGCAGCAGGGTGGCGATGGAGGGGGTGCTGGCGCGTTTCAGCCGGGCCAGGGTCGTCTCGTCAAGGTCAGGGGACTTCACGGTCAAAACGGTCCTTCAGGCCGGGTCTTCGCCGGGGTTGAAATAGGCGGCGCGGCCGCGACGGGCCTGGGTGTAAAGCCGCTCCGTCTCGGTGCCGGGCTCGTAGGATTTCCAGTAGGCTGCTGTTGCGCCGGCCACATTGGTCCCGGCCGGATGTTTCTCGATCTCGTCGATTACCAGATCGACGCCCAGGCCCGGCCGGTCGGGGACAAGCACGTGGCCGGCCTGCATCTCCAGCGAATGGGTGACGATGCGGTCGCGACCCTCCCAGTCCTGAAAGAAGCGCTCGTGGATCAGGGCGTTGGGAATGGATGCCAGGAAGTGGATGGCTGCGAACTCGGCCACGGGGCCAAGCGTGCCGGAGTGGGGAGCGACGGTGATGAAGTTCGCCTCGGCATAGGCGGCGATCTTCCTGAGCTGGGTCAAGCCGCCGACCCTGCCGGTGTCGGGCTGAACGATGTCCACGAGACCCTCGCCGATCAGGGTGCGGTATCCCCAGAGCAAGGCACTGCGTTCGCCGGCCGCAATTGGCAGGTCGGTCGCAGCACGCACCCGACGCAGTCCGTCGATATCCTCGGGCGGGACGGGCTCTTCAAGGAACAGGAGATCATGAGGCTCCAGAGCCTTGGCGATCCGGATGGCGTCTGGCGCGGTCAGCCACGGGGGGCCATGCAGGTCGACCGCGATGTCGAGCCCGTTGCCGAACGTCGAACGCAATGCCTGTACCTTTGACAGCGCGTCCTTGACGTTGCCGGCCTTGACCGCACCGTAGCCGGCGTCGACGGCTGCTCGGGCGGTCTCGATCGTCGAAGTGTGGCAGTAGGCGCGGATGCGGTCACGGAACCGTCCACCCAGCAGTTGCCAAAGCGGCACGTCCAGCCATTTTGCCTTCAGGTCCCACAGCGCCATGTCTAGCGCGCCGATGGCACCGGCCCCTATGACACCCGTCTGGCCGTGGCCCATCTGTGCCGAGAACATCTTGTGCCAAAGTCGGTCGATATCGCGGGGATCCTCACCGATCAGCAGAGTAGAGAGGTCGGCAATCGCGGTCGCCACGACCTTGGGCCAACCGCTGCCCTCACCGATTCCATGGACGCCTTCGTCCGTGTCGATGCGAACGAAGCACCAGTGGCGGGTACTGCCCGAGCTCATTCCCCCGCCGGCCGCGCTGGACCAGGCAGTCTCTCCCGGGGGGCCCGCGTTCATCAGATAGGGGGTGACCTTGACGATCCGCACGAAAGCTCCCTCAACTTGAGAACAACTTCTTACAAATCTCGATCAGGGGCGCAAGGGGTCAGTCACCGATGCCCTCAAACGCACGACGCATGGCGCTTTCCAGATGGCGGCGCATCGCGCTCTTCGCCGCTTCCGCGTCATTGCTCAGGATGGCGTCATGGATTTCGAGGTGCTGGGCATGAACGCGTGCCCGCAGCGAACCGAAGCTGCGGGTAATGTCCATGCCGGACATAATGCTCTCGCGCAGATCCGTCATCACCGTCACGAAGAAGCGGTTGCCGGTGCACTGGGCCACGGCGTAATGGAACAGGTAATCGTCGTCGGTGCCGATCACCTCAGCGGTCAGGCCTGCCTCCAGCCGCTCGATGGCTTGGGTCAGCGGCGTGCGGTCTGCGCCAGCGCGCGCTGCATGCCAGGCAGCCTCTCCCTCGAAGCTGATCCTGAACTGGAGGCAGTTGCGCATGTCTCCCAAGGACAGCAGTGGCGACGGCCGGATCACCTCCTGCTCGGGTGTGCGGACGACGTAGGTGCCGGACCCGCGGCGTGACACGACGATGCCGTCGTCGCGAAGGCGCGCAAGGGCCTCGCGCAGCACCGGCCGGGAAACGGACAGGATGACCGACAGCGCATTCTCGGTCGGCAGCCGCGAATCGACCGGATACTCGCCCGACGCAATGCGGCCAAAGATATTGGCATAAGCCACATCGCTCAGCTTGGCCGGCGAGCCGGAAGCGGGGGGGCGAGGCCGAACGGCGAGGTCAGATTCCGACATCGCCTATGGTCGCCGCTGCCCGACCCGTCGTCAACAAGTCAGACTGCCTTGGTATCCAAATCTCACAGATGCCGCTCGAACACCTGCACGATGACCAGGGCGGCGGGATGCCCGGCGCTCACCAGATCTCGACAAGGGACCGGTCGGCAACCAGCACCGGCGAGTCATAGACGGGCACAGCGGTCAGCGTCATGCCGTTGGATGTCGGCCGGACCAGATCGAGCACGCGATAGGCGCTGCTCGTCAGCAGATCGACATAGGTGGTCTCACCCATGAAGGTCACACCGGTGCAAAAGATGTCCACATCCTGATGCTGGACCTGCTCGCCCGGCCGATCGGTTGAACGCCATGCGGCCACGACCAGGGCACCGTCGTCGCGCTTGAAGGTGTAGGCCCTGACGCCAGCGTCGGAGGCTGTGCAGGCCCCGTCAACCGTCTGCAATCGCGAATCGAAGATGGAGGTGACCGACTGCATGGCGCGGTAGCCGACCTTCATGCGTACGACTGTCCGATCCTCATTTGGGGTACCGGGCGCATATCGGCGGGTCTCCAGGAGACCCTTGGTGTTCATTGTGAAGACGGCGTTGCGCTGCGAACTGCTTGCGGCGAACGAGGCCGCAGTTTCGATCGCCGCCGGGTAGTGAAGATCCGTCAGCGTGAACACCGAAGTAGGAATGCGGTGCGCGGCGTCGCCCAGCATCCGGCGCAGAAGGAATTTGGCCTGGGATTCCTCAGTCCACCAGATATTGCGCAAGGCGAAGGTCTGCTGGTTCAACGACGGCGCACCGCTCTCGCCCTGGCGCAACTCAAGCCCCGGGATCACGGCGTGTATGGCGTCGCGGAAGGGCTCGACGCTGGCGTAGATCGAGTCAGGGTTTGGCGCATAGGCATGGAAGATGACCGCGTCGGCCAACGCGGCGTCGCCCTCCGCGACGAAGGCCTCCAGCGATTTCACGACATAGGTCCGGCTGTCGTCGCCCAGACCGGTGTAGCCGGCGACGATGACATAGGCCTCTGGGTCCGCCTCCTTGACCACGCGCGCTGTTTCGGCGGCGAAGCGTCCGAATTCCTCGGCGGTGAATTTCTCGATCAGATCGGGCTCGTTCCACAACTCCCATGCGTCAATGCGGCCACGATAGCGGGTAACGAGGGCGTGGACATAGGCCAGCCAGGCGGCTCGCCCCTCTCCCTCTGGCAGGTCCGTGTCCCGCTGTGGCGTGCCGCCACCATCGTAGGCCGGATTGCCGTAGCCCAAGCTCATCCACGGCGTGACGCCCTGGGCGATGATGTCGTCCACGATCGGGTCCAGCCAGGCGAAGTCATAGACCCCGCCTCCCACATCCGTTCGGGCCCAGCCGGACTGAAGTCTGGCGTGCTTGGCACCGAGCGGCCCGAGATACTCGCGCCACGCGGCATGGGTGCTGAAGTCGCGGTCGATGGTCTCGGTCCCGATGGACCAGTCGTTGTCCACGATTTCGGCAGCTGATTTCGGCGCGACTTCGCCCAGGATCAGGATTCGATCCTGAAGCGGCGGGGCCTGCGCCACTGCCTGTCCCGTAACGAGGGACATGGCAGTCAGGCAGCCGGCGATCGCTATAGGTCGCATCATCGTTTCCTCCCACGGGCGGCCTCGCCCTCACAGGTCTTACAACCCGGTTCGCGCCGTTTCGGTCAGGCCCGACGGGCTGAATCCGTTGACGAACGACGCGTCGGCGCGTTAAATCAGGAGACATTAGTCTATATTTGTAAGTTCGCCGCAAGGGGTGATCGTGAACGCCTGGACAGAGCCCACCCCTTCCGCCGCCGTCGATCGTGTTCTGACGGCCCTCGCGCCCCGGTTCGGGGAGCGGCTGACCGTCAACCGTTCGATCCGCGAGATCCATGCCAGTGGCGAGGGCTTTCACACTGCCCGTCCGCCCCACGCCGTCGCCTTTCCCTTGTCCACCGAGGAGGTCGCCCTGGCCGTGACCGCGTGCGCGGACCACGGCGTGCCGGTGATCCCTTTTGGTGCCGGAACGTCGCTGGAGGGCGGGGTGACTGCGCCCCTCGGCGGGCTGTGCCTGGACCTGTCTCGCATGGACGCCATCACGGCAGTCAATGCGGCGGACCTGGACTGTACCGTGCAAGCCGGCGTCACGCGCGAGGCGCTCAATGCGCACCTGCGTGATACCGGCCTGTTCTTTCCCATCGACCCTGGAGCCAATGCGACCCTGGGCGGCATGTGCGCCACCCGCGCCTCCGGAACGACGGCGGTGCGCTATGGGACCATGCGTGACAACGTCCTGTCTCTGGAGGTGGTCCTTGCCGACGGCTCGGTCATCCGCACCGGCACGCGCGCGCGAAAATCCGCCGCCGGCTATGACCTGACCCGGCTGTTCCTCGGGTCGGAGGGCACGCTCGGGATCATCACCGCCGTCACCCTGAAACTCTACGGACGACCCGAGGCCGAGGCGGCGGCCGTCTGCGCCTTCGACACCCTGCGCGGGGCCGTCGACTGCGTCATCGACGTCCTGCAACTGGGCGTGCCGGTTGCGCGGATCGAGCTGATGGACGCAACCCAGGTCCGCGCCTGCAACGCATACTCTGGCACGACTTTGGCCGAGACCCCCACACTGCTGTTCGAGTTCCACGGATCGAACACAGCTGTCCACGAACAGGCCGAGACCGTTGGCGAGTTGATTGCCAGCCATGGTGGGACCGACTTCGCGTGGGCAGCCGGGCTTGAGGATCGCAACGCCCTGTGGAAGGCGCGTCACGCGGCCTATCACGCCGCCCAGGCCCTGCGGCCAGGCACGTCGCTTCTGGTCACCGATGTCTGCGTGCCGATCTCCCGTCTTGCCGACTGCATCCTCGAGACTCACGCTGACATCGCGGCGGCCGGCCTCGTCGCACCCATTGTCGGCCATGTGGGCGACGGCAATTTCCACGTCATGTTTCCGGTCGATCCGGACAACGAGGCCGAGATCGAGCAGGTCCATGCCCTGAATGACAGGCTGGTGGATCGCGCCTTGGCCATGGAAGGCACCTGCACCGGCGAGCACGGCGTGGGCATCGGCAAGCGCGAGAAATTGGTCAAGGAACTGGGACCACGCGCGGTCGGGGTTATGGCCGCAATCAAGAACGCGATGGACCCCGCAGGCATCCTGAACCCGGGCAAGATCTTTGTCCCTGGGCTGGCCCCACCTCTTCCCGTCCTGACTTAGGGCGCGACGCCGGGGGTGACGAAATGCGCTCCCAGAAACGGCCACTCCGACACACGGCTGACATCGACGCCCGCCGCCTCCAGTGCAGCGAGATGGTCCTCGGCCTCGTCGCGCGGCGCATAGCCAATCCGGGCCCAGGTTTCACGGTCCACCAACGCGCGTCGGTTGGCTGACAGGCCCCAGACGATGTTGAATCCCGATACATCGGCCATCAGGCACGCCTCTGCCAGCCGAACCATGTCGGCCGGGCTCAACCAAGTCCGCAACTCGCGCGCGTTGTCTGGATGCGGCCGGAAGCTGGCGATCCGGACGGCGAATCCGCAAACGTGGTGCTGTCGACACAGGTACTCGAGCAGAATCTCGCCATAGGCCTTGGACACGCCGTACGGGCTGCCGGGAGCAAGGGGCATCTCCGCCGTCAGCGCCGCATCGGCGGGGTGCAGCCCGACAGCATGGATCGAGCTGGCGTAGATAATCCGCGTCGCGCCCGCAGCGATCGCGGCCTCGAACACGATGCGCGCGCCTTGCATGTTCAGCCGCTCGACCGTCGCCCAGTCGCGGCTGTTCGGGTTACCCGCCAGGTGAATGACGGCGTCCACGCCCTGAATCTGCTCCGCCATCTCCCGGGCATCGAGAATATCGGCAGCCACAACTTCGCCTTCACCCTTGAGGTCGGTCAGCCGCAGCGTGCGGCCCGGCCTTGCCAGCCTCCGCGCGAGCAGCGAACCAATCCGCCCTGAGGCGCCGGTGATCAGGATCGTTTCACTCACGGGTGACAGGTCCGCCCAAAGTTGTTAGGGCAACTTAACAACTTTGGGGGCGGCCGCAATGTGGACGGTGATCGGCGATGGCCGTGACCAGGTCGGCGAGAGCCCCGTATGGGATGCGGAGCGCAACGCCCTATGGTGGGTCGACACGTGGGGGCGAACCGTCAACCGCCACATTCTGGACCGGCCGGAAACCGAGCGGTTTGCGTTTCATGAGATGGTCGGCGGGATTGCCCTGGCCGCAGACGGTTCCATACGTGTGTTCGGCGAGACCGGCATGTTTCACCTCGACCCCGCGACGCGAGCCTTTCGATTCCTTTCGGCGCCACCCGATTTGCCTGCAACGCATCGTTTCAATGATGTGACCGTCGACCCCCGCGGACGCCTGATCGCGGGAACCATGCGCAAAAGCCAACTCGGTGCCGAACCGACAGGCGTCCTTTATGTCGTCGACGGCGCAGAATGGCGGCGACTGTTCGATGGATTCTGGACCTTGAACGGTCTGGCTTTCTCGCCGGATGGCCGAACGCTCCACGTCTCCGACTCTCACCCCTCAACCCGCACCATCTGGCGAGCAGACTACAGTCCGGCCACGGGAGCGGTCTCGCCTCGACAGACGTTCGTGGATATGTCGGCCTTTGCCGGACGGCCGGACGGTGCCGCCGTTGACGCGCAGGGAGGCTACTGGATCGCGGGTGTTGGTGGCGGTTGCCTCTACAGGTTCGACCCTTCCGGACGCGTGACCCATCAACACGACATGCCGGTCGAGCGTCCGACGAAACTGGCCTTTGGCGGCCCCGGCCTTGACCGAATCTTTGTGACTTCCATGAGTGTGAACTTGGAGCGCCCCGATGAGTGGAACTTGGCCGGCGCGCTCCTGCAGTCGGACCTCGCGGTCTCCGGCCTAGGCATTTCGCTGGCGGGCGTGTGAACTGATCCCCACCGGTTTCAGTCGACACTGCTGATGGGCGTGTCAGGGTAACTCCCGCAAGTTGAAGAACCCCCTCCCCGGCCTGAATTCAGGCAACGGCCGCCGCCCACGCGGTTGCCGCGTCGGCGCGAAAACGCCGAAGGGTGGGTCTGCTGATGAGATTGCGCTGGTGATTGAAGGTGTTGTAAATCGCTCCGTGG
>JBBSCK010000095.1:0-10642 GCA_038250335.1 Caulobacterales bacterium | reverse complement strand
TTCGACCCGACACACGGATAGGACGACGATGACCCTCACCCTGACCTCCCGCGACATCATCGACGGCGGCGTTCTTCCGGACGCGCAGGTCTATGCCCGGGGCAACACCTCGCCGCATCTGGCCTGGTCCGGCGCGCCGGAGGGGACGAAGTCGTTCGCCATCACCTGCTATGATCCGGATGCGCCGACCGGTTCTGGCTTCTGGCACTGGACGGTGGCCAACATCCCCGCCGACGTCAGCGAAATCCCCACAGGCGGTCCCGTGCCGACCGGTGCGGTCGAGGGCCGGACCGATTTTGGCCCGGCCGGATTCGGCGGGGCCGCCCCGCCCCCGGGACACGGCCCGCACCGCTACATCTTCACGGTCTTCGCGGTCGACACGGACGTCTTGCCGGTCACGCCCGACAACTCGGGGGCCGTGTTCGGCTTCAATCTGCATTTCCACACCCTGGCCCGGGCCTCGATCACAGCGACCTTCGAGAACCGGGGCTGATTTCGGCCACCGACCGCGATCGGCCATGAGATCAACATGTCGGAAGTCGGCACTGACCCGGGGGGCCGGTCGATCCGACGCACTGACGCCGGTCGCTATTTTTTCTTGAGCCGACCCGCGAAGACCGAGGCCAGAGCCCCCAGCATGGCACCGGCGATGAAGATCGCCAGCGGTGCGCCCTCGTCCGTCGCCATCATCCAAGCCCCAGCAACCAGGCAGACCAGCGCTCCGGCCAGCATCATGAGGACCAGAATGCGCAGGATGGCGGGCGGCGACTTGTCGGTCATGGGGTTCTCCGTGAAAGCGTCGCCATACGACCCTGCGGTTAGCCCTGATGCAAGCCGGTAGGCCTCCGCCCGCGCTGACATCGCCCGCGAACCCTGCTAAACGCCCGCGCCATGAGTGCAGCCGTCATCGTCTTCCCCGGGTCCAACTGTGACCGCGACTGCAAGGTCGCCATCGAACGCTCGACCCAGGAGCGGGTCGAGATGGTTTGGCACCAGGACACAGAGCTGCCGTCCGGCCTTGACCTGATCGTCTTGCCGGGCGGGTTTTCGTATGGCGACTATCTGCGCTGCGGGGCCATGGCGGCCCAGTCTCCGATCATGGGGGCGGTGAAGAAGGCCGCTGACGATGGCGTGGCGGTGGTCGGCATCTGCAACGGCTTCCAGATCCTGTGCGAGGCCGGGATGCTGCCGGGCGCCCTGTTGAGGAACGCGGGTCTGAAATACGTCTGCAAGCCGATTACCCTCGAGGTGACCAATGGCCAGACCCGGTTCACCGCCGGCTATCAGGGCCAGCGCGAGGTGGTCATGACCCAAGGCAACGGCGACGGAAACTATTTCGCAGACGCCGAAACCCTGGCCCGGATCGAGGGCGAGGGTCAGGTCGTGTTCCGCTACGTCGACAACCCCAACGGTTCGGTCGGGGACATCGCGGCCCTTCAGAATGCCGCCGGCAATGTGCTGGGGATGATGCCCCACCCGGACCGGGCCTTCGAGGCCGAGCTGGGCTCGGCGGACGGCGCGGTCCTGTTCCGGTCGATCTACGCGGCCGCCTAGGTCTCGGGCGATCCCTGAACGGCGGTATCGCGCTTCAACACGTCCTGGGCTTTGCCGGCACCGTCTTCTTGCGGCGTCACGTCCCCGGTGACCACGCCACCGGCATCGCGCTGGGCGGCCAGTTCGCGGGCACCCACGCCCAGTCCCTGTTCCACGGCAAGGTTGGCCCGGACGGGACCAGTTTCAAAATGGGGGTCTTCGGTGGGGATATCGGTCTTGTCGGCCATCCACTCGCTCCTCGAGGTTGAGCCAGTTCAACCCCACTCGCAGCGCCGGGTTCCGGTCTGTCCGTCTTGTGCTGAACGATCGGGACAATCGCGCGTACAGTAGAAGGGCGGGTGTCACGGGCCGCCAAAGGAACATGCCGCATGGCGAACATCGTCAAACCGACCAAACCCGTCTGGACGCGGCGACTGATCGTCCTGTCCGGCATGCTGTTCGCCCTTGTCGCCGGGCAGCTGCAGCAGTTTGCCGACATCGGTCAGACCCCGGCCGAGTTCTCCGCCGACAGCGACGCCACCCTGCGCGTCGTCGGCTGGGCCTTTGCCATCTGGGGGCCGATCTATCTGGGCCTGATCGTCTATGCCGCGCGCCAGGCCCTGCCGAACACCGGCGAGAGCCCAATGATCCGCGCCTTCGGCTGGCCATCGGTCCTGGCCTTCCTCGGCATCGGCTGGTGGATCTTCGCTGCGGCCCAGGACTGGGAAGTCACCACGATCGTGATGATCTTCGGGGCCTTGATCGTGCTGCTGATCCCCGTGCTGCGACAGGCCACGGCGATCCGGGCCCTGCCCCGCTGGGACCGCGATCGCTGGCTGGTGGTCTGGCCACTGGGGGCACTGGCGGGATGGCTGACGATCGCCTCGCCAGTCAATCTGCTGACGGTGGCGACAGGCAATGGCGACCTTCCCCAGTCCCTGCCACCGACCGTATGGGCCCTGCTGGCCGTGACCACCGTCGCCGCCTTCGCCCTGTTCGTTACCTGGCGAACGCGCCTTCTGGCCTATCCCCTGCCTGTCGCCTGGGGCCTGCTGGGCGTCTTCGTGGCGGAGCAGGACAAGGGCAATGTCAGCCTTTCGACCGGCGCGATGGCGGCCTCGCTGATCGTGCTGGGGGGCGCGCTGTGGATCACGCTGGGCTTGCGGCGAGGTGGCGACCGGGCGGTGGTGGAGGCCTGATCAGGCTGTTGCGGTTCAGGCGGCACGGACGACGTCGGTCTCGCTGAAGTCCTTCCCTCTGAACAGCAGCGGCTCGCCCGAAACCCTGGACAGGGCATAGGCGAAACAGTCTCCGAAATTCAACGCGGCGCGATGGCGGCTCCGCCCGAACCGCAGCATGGCCTCGCACGCGGTCGTCATCTGATCCTGATCGACGGCCATCACGGTCAGGCCGTACTCTGAAAGAAAGTGGTCCACGATCGGCCGCGCGTCGTCCTTGAGCCGGCTTGTGTGTCTAGAATATAGCCTATCGGCCCCATGCCCGCTAGAAGCGCGGCCCATGACCGCCCCGACAAAGACCATCGCTGACCTCGCCGTCGAATACGGCCTGGCCCCCAATGAATATCAGGTGATCCTGGACCGGCTCGGGCGTGAACCGAACCATCTGGAGCTGGGCGTCTTTTCGGTGATGTGGTCCGAGCACTGCTCGTACAAATCGTCGAAGATCCATCTGGGCAAATTCCCGACCACCGGGCCGCGCGTGATCTGCGGGCCGGGCGAGAACGCGGGCGTCATCGACATCGACGACGGCGACGCCTGTATCTTCAAGATGGAGAGCCACAACCACCCCAGTTTCATCGAACCCTATCAGGGCGCGGCGACGGGCGTGGGTGGCATCATGCGCGATGTCTTCACCATGGGGGCACGGCCGGTGGCCCTGCTGAACGCCCTGCGCTTCGGCGACATCGGGCACGAGAAGACCAAACGGCTGGTCAAGGGTGTCGTTTCGGGCATCGGCGGCTACGGCAACTGCGTCGGTGTGCCGACCGTGGCCGGCGAGACCAATTTCCATCGAGGATACAACGGCAACATCCTGGTCAACGCCATGTGCGTGGGCCTGGCGAAGACCGATGCGATCTTCTATTCGGCCGCGCCCGGGCCCGGCATGTCGGTGGTCTATTTCGGCTCGAAGACAGGCCGCGACGGCATCCACGGTGCCACCATGTCCTCGGCCGAGTTCGATGACGAATCGGACTCCAAACGCCCCACGGTGCAGGTCGGCGATCCCTTCGCTGAAAAGCTGCTGATCGAGGCAACGCTGGAGCTGATGGCGTCGGGGGCCGTGGCCGCGATCCAGGACATGGGGGCGGCGGGCCTGACCAGCTCGTCGGTCGAGATGGCCGGCAAGGGGGGCGTCGGCATCGAGTTGAACATGGACGCGGTTCCCCAGCGGGAAACCGGCATGTCCGCCTATGAAATGATGCTGTCGGAAAGCCAGGAGCGGATGCTGGCGGTTCTCAAGCCGGGTCGCGAGGGCGACGGCCATCGCATCTTCGCCAAATGGGGGCTGGACGCCGCCGTCATCGGCATCACGACCGAGACCGGCCGGCTGGTGCTGAACCACCACGGCGCGGTCGTCTGCGACGTGCCGCTGGCACCCCTGTTCGATGACGCTCCGCTGTACGAACGCCCCTGGGTCCAGCCGGACCTGCATCCGCGCCTGTCGCCCGGCGAAGTGCCGGCGCCCGACAGCTGGCCCGACGCGGTGCTGAAGGTCCTGACCTGTCCCGACATGGCATCCAAGCGCTGGATCTGGGAGCAGTACGACCGCCATGTCATGGCCGACACCCTGCAGGATTCGGCCACAGGCGCGGACGCCGGCGTGGTGCGGGTTCACGGCACCGACAAGGGTCTGGCAGTCACGTCCGACTGCACCCCGCGTTATGTTCAGAACGATCCCTATGAAGGCGGCAAACAGTGCGTCGCCGAGGCCTGGCGCAACCTGACGGCTGTGGGATCACGTCCCATCGCCATCACCGACAACCTCAACTTCGGCAATCCGCAGCGGCCCGAGATCATGGGCCAGATCGTCCGCGCCATCGATGGTATGGCCGAGGCCTGCCGCGCCCTGGACTTCCCGGTCGTGAGCGGAAACGTCAGCCTCTACAACGAGACCAATGGCGTCGCGATCCCACCGACGCCGACGGTCGGCGGCGTCGGCCTGCTGCCCAACTACGACGTCGTCGCGGGCTTCTCGACCATGGCCGAAGGCGACACCCTGGTGCTGATCGGCGAGACCGTCGGGGAACTGGGCGCCTCGCTGTACCTGCGCGAGGTGCTGGGCCGCGAGGACGGGGCTCCGCCGCCTGTCGATCTGACGCTGGAGCGCAGGACCGGGGATTTCGTGCGCGGCGAGATCGAGGCCGGGCGCCTGACCTGCGTCCACGACCTGTCGGACGGCGGCCTGATCGGGGCGGCAGCCGACATGGCGCTGGCGTCCGACACGGGGGTGGTGCTGGATGCTTCGAGCGCGACCCATGCCCACGTCTTCCTGTTCGGCGAGGATCAGGCCCGCTATCTGGTCGCCGTCCCGAACCCCCAGGAGGTGTTGGCCGCGGCGCGCGAGGCGAGGCTGCACGCCTCGGTCATCGGCCATGCGAAGGGCGATGCCTTCGCCTCAGGTCATCAGGGGACCGAACTGTTCAGCATCCCGCTCAAATACTTGCGCGAAATCCACGAGGGCTGGATGTCGGGCTGGATCGAGGGCTGAGCCGCAGGCGTGAAAGCTGACGGCCCGGCCGCGAGGCCAGGCCGTCGTCCGGATCAGAAGGAGCTTTCCGAGATCAACAGGGTGCCCGAGGCCGCGTCGCCCACTGCACCGACCCAGATGTCGTACTGGCCGCTCGGGGCATTGCCCCAGTCGAGGATCGGGTTCAGGCCGCTGGAATCATCGGCACAGTAGTAGCGGCCGTCCGGCCCGTTGATGACCAGGCTGGTGTCGCCATTCGACACCACCTTGAAGGCCAGCCGTCCGCCGGACGAGCTGTAGTTCAGAACGACATCCGGAGTGTCCGAAATCCTGCCGACGCAGGATCTGCCGAGGTTGGAGGCATCGTTGCCGCCGCCCGAAAAGACGCTGACCTGTTGGGGATCGGGCAGGAAGCCCGCCCGCAGGTTGACCCGCTGCTGGGCCGAGGCGCTGGAAGCGACCATGACGACGGCAATCGCGCCAACGGAAAGAATTAGTGATTTCATGAGTTTGCTCCCATACTTGCAGGCGTTCTACAGCGGCCAATTTTGCACCAGAGTAGTCTGATCATACAACCCTCCTGTTTCTGACGAACAGCGCTACCGAAGTGTCACACAGCCGCGCTAGTCCGGCGGCCTGATCGCAGGAGACCACCGTGACCCCCATCCTCTCGCGCCGCATGATGCTGGCCGGCCTCGGTGCCGGATCCCTCGCCGCAACCACCGGACGCCAGGCCCTCGCCCAGGCCGTCTTCGAGGACAATCCGTTCCAGCTGGGCGTGGCTGCAGGTGACCCGCTGCCGGACGGCTTCGTGATCTGGACGCGCCTTTGCCCCCGGCCGCTGGAGCCCGACCACGGCATGCCGTCCCAGCCGATGGCCGTCAGCTGGGAGGTCGCCACCGACGCGGGCTTCGGGACGGTGGTGCGCAGCGGCGAGACCGTTGCCCGACCAGAGCTGGGCCACGCCGTTCACGTCGAGGTCGGGGGGCTGGAGCCCGCCCGCCCCTATTTCTACCGGTTCTCCGCCGGCCGCGAACGCTCCGGCGTCGGGCGGGCAAAGACCACACCCGTCGTCGGCAGCGCGCTGGCCCAGGCCCGCTTCGGCATCGTCGGCTGCCAGGCCTACGAGCAAGGCTACTACACCGCCCATCGCAAGATCGCGGCCGAAGACCTGGACTTCATCTACTGCTACGGCGACTACATCTATGAGGGCCGGGGCAACCGGGTCTTCAACGGTGCAGACGGACCTCGGGAAAACGCCCGGATGCACCTGGGCGGCGAGACCTATACGGTCAGCGATTACCGTCAGCGTTACGCCCAATACACGATGGACACTGACCTTCAGGCGTCGCGTCAATCGGCCGCCTGGTTCACGGTCTGGGACGACCACGAGATCGACAACAACTGGGTCAGCGATCTGGACCAGGACGGTACCGATCCTGCCATCTTCGCCCTGCGCAAGGCGGCGGCGGTTCAGGCCTATTACGAACACATGCCCTTCCGGCGCTCGTCCTTCCCGCGCGGATCGGCGATGCAGCTCTACCGTCGGGCGCAGTACGGAAATTTGCTTGACCTGAACCTGCTCGACACCCGCCAGTTCCGCACCGACCAGCCCTGCGGCGACCGGTTCAACTCATCCTGCGAGGGGATCAACGACCCGACCGCCGAGGTGCTGGGGGAGGCCCAGGAGGCCTGGCTGCTGAACAATCTGAACCGGTCCGAGGCGACCTGGAAAGTTCTGGCGCAACAGATCATGGTCATGGACCTGGATCGCAACCCAGGCGAGGGGTTCGGCGTCAACCCCGACAGCTGGGCCGGATACCGGGTGCCGCGGGCCCGCCTGCTGAGCCACATCAAAGACCGGCGCATCGACAATGTCGTCGTCCTGACCGGCGACGAACACCAGAATTACGCCGGCGAGCTGCACATCGACGGGCGCAACCCGGAGGGCGCGCCGATCGCCACCGAGTTCGTGACCACCTCGATCAGCTCCGGCGGTGACGGCCAGGACCAGCGCGCCGATCAGGCCGCCTTCCTCACCGCCAATCCACAGTTGAAATTTCGCAACAGCCAGCGCGGCTATGTCATCTGCGACGTGACGCCCGAGCGCTGGCATACCGAGTTCAAGGTGCTGGACAAGGTGTCGGAGCGCGGTGGGACCCTGACCACGCGGGCGACGTTCGCCGTCGAAGCGGGGGACGCGCGGCTGGTGGAGGCCTAGGCCGCTTCGGGGATCGCCTGCTTTAACCGCCCGCCGACGCGGATGGGCTCGATTCGGGTGGCCAGGCCCGTCCTGTCGTCGGTCTCGACATAGACGCCACAGACCGTCGCCGGGCCGTGGGCGGGGGTGTAGCGGCCGCCGGAGATCCGCGTGGTGAACCGCCGCAGCGGCTCTTCCTTCTCATTGCCGATGACGCTGTCATAGTCGCAGCAGCCGCCGGCGTCGGTCTGATAGGCCGTGCCGCCGGGCAGGATCTGGGCGTCGGCGGTGGGGACGTGGGTGTGGGTGCCGACGACCAGCGACGCGCGGCCATCGCAGAAATGGCCCATGGCCATTTTCTCCGAAGTCGCCTCGGCGTGCATGTCGACGATGACGGCGTCGGCTGCGACGCCCATCGGACAGGCGTTCAGCTCGCGGTCCACGGCGCTGAACGGGTCATCATTGGGATCCATATGGATGCGACCCAGGACGTTCATGACCAGCACCGTCTTGCCCGACGGGGTCTCGAACAGGTTCGCACCGGCGCCGGGCGCGTCCATCAGCCGGGGATAGTTGGCCGGCCGGATCAGACGCGGCTCGCGCACGATATAGGTCAGGGCCTCGCGCTGGTCCCATGAGTGGTTGCCCAGGGTCAGACAGTCCGCTCCGGCCATGAACAGCTCTTTGGCTGTATGTTCGGTAATGCCGAATCCGCCCGCGGCGTTCTCCGCATTCACCACCACGAAGTCGAGCTTCAGCAACCGCTTGAGGCCCGGAAGGTGGTCGGAAAGGCCGTCGCGACCGGACTTGCCGATCACATCGCCGAAGAAGGCAAGACGCATGAGGAGTTAGACCTTTCGGGCGGCGGTATAGCCGACCTCGGTCAGAACGCCATGCAGCGGGATGTCGTGCGACTCCATGGGCAGGCGGGCGACACGCTGCCCGGAATAGCCGAAGCCGGTCCTGACAGCCTGCGGCCGCGCGGCGAAGGTGCGGTCGTAATAACCGCCCCCCTGCCCCAGCCGTCCCCCAAAGGCATCGAAGGCCAGCAGGGGCGTGAGGATCAGGTCCGGGTCGACGACATCGGCGAGCGGCAACGGTGCCGGACAGCCGGCCGAGTCCATTTCCAGCGGGTCCCCGGGCGACCAGCGGCGGAAGATCATGCGGGCGTCGCGTTCCAGCACGACGGGAAGGCAGAGACCGCGGCCCGCCGCGATCAGCGCCTGGCCCAGCGGCTCAGGGTCCAGTTCCGAACCCATGGCGCGGTAGATCGCCACAAGATCGGCCGGAGGAAGTTGGGAAAGGCACCCTGCCGCGCGTGATGCGGCCCCGGGGTCCGCTCCAGCAAGGTGCCGACGAAGGGCGCGAGCCGCCGCGCGAAGAGCGACCTTGTCAGTGGGGACCATTCACCAATCGCGCTCAAGCAGCGAGCCGCCGCGCGGTGAGCGGTAGCGCCCTTAGGGAAAGAGGTTGGCGGCGCCATGAGAGCCGTGAAGGACGGTTTAAATCCTCTCGAGCCTGGGTAGCCAGGTGGGCTCCGTGTACCCGACCCCACGAGGTCAGACAGGGACAGATCCCTTCGAGTGAATTAAGGCCGCGAGGATGTGTTGCCTTCGACGTGAGCCACAGCAGGACCCGCCAATGATCAAGATAGGCGCTCCCTGCGGGTGGGGCAATGCTCCCTGTTCACAGGGATGAGCGGCGATCAGAGGCCCTGGGCGATCTTTTCGATCCGCGCGGCAACCGCGTTCAGCGCCTCGGCCACGCCGGTATCGGAGGGCGGGGGTGTCATCGCGGCCCGGGGTTCCAGCGCGCCCGACCCGTTGGTCATCCGGACCTCGTGCAGCTCATCGGCCAGAACCAGGGCGGCCATAAGGAACAGGCGGATGTCGCCGACGTGGCCAACATCGGAGGCGACCTGACGCACATGGACATCGAACTGTTTGGCCAGGATCCGCACCCGTTCCTCCTGTCCGTCAGCGCAACCCACCGCATAGGGGCGACCGTTGATCTCCACAGTGACCGTGGCCATCAGGCGGCCCTGTCCGGTTCATGTGTGTCTTCGGCCAGAACGTCGCGGATCGCCGCAGCGGCGGCAGCCAGGGCGGCCGAAGCCTCACGGCCGGCGGCCTCAAGCTCGGCGAGACGGGCCGGGTCCACGGAGGCCCCAGCAGCCGGGATGGCGAACAGGTCGTCATCGGCGAGACCGGGGGGAGAGGCCGGACGCGACTTCAGATCCAGCACCTTGCCTTCCAGCAGAGCGAGAGCCCGGTCGATCCTGTCGCGCGCAGCGGTCGTGGCATCGGCCATCGTTTCCTCCAGATTTCGTATAGAACCCGCCGGGGCGGCGCGGTAAAGCGGCGCCGCCCGCCTTTTCCGCCCCAAGACGAAAGATTTGCCCGTGGCCGCCGCCCAGACCCAGACCGAGAAAGCCACGCCGCGACAGATGGCCGACGCCATCCGGGTGCTGGCCATGGATGGCGTGGAAAAGGCCAACAGCGGCCACCCGGGCATGCCGATGGGCATGGCCGACGTTGCCACCGTGCTGTTTTCCCGGTTTCTGAAGTTCGATGCGAGCCGCCCGGACTGGGCCGACCGCGACCGGTTCATCCTGTCGGCCGGCCATGGGTCGATGCTGATCTACGCCCTGCTGCACCTGACCGGCTATAAGGCCGCCACGACCGAGCAGTTGTCGAACTTCCGCCAATGGGGCTCGAAGACCGCCGGCCATCCTGAATACGGCCACATGCCGGGGGTGGAGACCACCACCGGACCCCTCGGCCAGGGCCTGGCCAATGCCGTCGGCTTCGCCATGGCGGAGCGGCACCTGTCGGCCAGGTTCGGCGACGACCTGGTCGACCACCGCACCTGGGTTGTCGCGGGCGACGGCTGTCTGATGGAAGGCGTGTCGCAGGAGGCGATCGCGCTGGCCGGGCGCTACCGGCTGAACCGGCTGACGGTGCTTTGGGACGACAACGCCATCACCATCGACGGGGCTGTCAGCCTGTCGGACGCTGTGGATCAGAAGGCCCGCTTCAAGGCGGCTGGCTGGGCGGTCAAGGCGGTCGACGGCCATGACTTGAAGGCGGTCAAGTCGGCGCTCCAGTGGGCGACGAAACAGGACCGCCCGACTCTCCTCGCCTGCAAGACCCGGATCGGACGCGGTGCCGCGACGATGGAGGGCAGCCACAAGACCCACGG
>JBBSCK010000094.1:0-10684 GCA_038250335.1 Caulobacterales bacterium | reverse complement strand
TGGGCGACGTGCTGTTCAGCCCCGCCAACAATGCCCAGACGTCGAACGCAGCGCGGGGCGACGTGAACTCGGTGAACCTGCGCTCGCTCGGCGTCGGCAACACCCTGGTGCTGCTGAACGGCCGCCGCATCGTGCAGCACCCGACCAGTCAAGGAACGTCAGACACCGGCACCGTGCCGGTCCTTAGCTACAACTCCAATGCCATACCGGTCGCGGGACTGGGGCGGCTGGAGATCCTGCTGGACGGCGCAGCGGCCATCTACGGCGCTGACGCTGTGGCGGGCGTAGTCAACACCGTGCTTCAGGACGACTTCGACGGCCTGAAGATGAGCACCCAGTACGGTGGTGCCGAGGGTACGCACCTGCGGGAATTCAACCTAGGCGTCTTCGCCGGCAAGGACTTCGAGCGCGGCAATATCTCGCTCTTCATCGACTACACGGACCGCACCGCGCTGCGGGCTGAGGATCAGGACTTCACGGCGACGGACAATCTTCGGCCGTCGTTCGCGAACGAGCCGGACTACGCCGCCAGCCTGACGCCCGACTCCCGCAACACGCGCGGTCCATGGGCGAACCTGGCAGTGGTCGGTGCGACCACGGCGATCCGTCGCGGGACGACGGCCCTGACGTCGGCGGCGGGAGCCTTCCGCATTCAGCCCACAGCCCTGACCGGATGCCTCGTGCCGAACGGTGACATTTGCCTCGGCTCGGGCGCGCTCAACTTCAACGGCGTGCAGCGCGATCTCCGGTTCGACACTGCACCGGGGACCACAATCCTTCCGGACACCCAGCGGCTCAACCTGTTCATGACCGGCCGCTATGAGCTGACCGACGACATCACCGCCTTCGGCGAACTGGGCTGGTATCAGGCCGACACCCAGCGCATTCAACCGCCGGTAATCAACCTCAACACCCTGACGATTCCGGCCCAGAACTACTGGAATCCTTTCGGGCCGGTGACCTTCGCCGATGGCCGCGCCAACCCGAACCGCATCTCGGGCCTCACCAACGTTCCGGCCTCGGGCCTGGCCATCACCCTGAACCAGTACCGCTTCGTCGACGCCGGCTATCAGCGTGTGGACGTCAGCAACTACCAGGCGCGGGCGCTGGGAGGGCTGCGTGGCGAATGGCGCGGCTTCGACTGGGAGACAGCGCTGCTCTATTCGGAGGCCGAGGCCACCGATGAGTCGGATGCGGTCAACACCACGGCGCTGCAGGCTTCGCTCGCCCTGTCGACGCCCGATGCCTACAACCCCTTCAACGGCGGCTGTGTGGCCCAGACCAGCTTCGGCGACTGCACGCCCAGCTCACAAGTCGCGCTGGACGCCATCACCTTCCGGCTGAAGCGGGAATCGCGCACCACCCTGACCCAGTATGACTTCAAGGTGTCGCGGCCCGACCTCTTCAGCCTGCCGGCCGGCGACGTAGGTGTGGCCTTCGGTTTCGAAGCGCGCAGGGAGACCCAGCGCGACGACCGTGACGCCAACCTCGACGGCTCCAACCCGTTCACTGACTCGGTGACCGGCAGGGTCCAGCTGTCGAACGTCATCGCCGTCAGCCAGAATCCGGACACCTCGGGCGAGCGCACGGTCACCTCGGCCTTTATCGAGTTCGCCGTACCGGTCGTGTCGCCCGAGATGAACATCCCGCTGGTGCGGGCGCTCAACCTGCAGATCGCCGGTCGGGCCGAGCACTATTCGGACTTCGGCGGCGTGGCCAAACCCAAGATCGCGGCCTCGTGGGACATCTTCGACGGACTGCGTCTGAGGGGGTCCTATTCGGAAGGCTTCCGCGCACCGAATCTGGAACAGGTCAACACGGCCACCTACGGCCGCCTGTCGACCAATCCGGACTACATTCGGTGCGAGGCCGACCTGCGGGCCGGACGGATTGCCACCTTCGGGGCCTGCTCGCGCTCGATCGGGGCCTCGCTGCTGGTCTCCGGCAACCCGGATCTGGAGCCGGAAGAGAGCACCAACTCCTCCTATGGCGTGGTCTTCCAGCCGCAGTTCCTGCCGGAGGCCTGGGGCGATTTCACCTTCACCGTCGACCGCTGGCGCATCCAGCAGGAGAAGATTGTCGGCCTGTTCGGCGGCCGCAACGCCGTCGTCCAGGACTATCTGGACCGCGTCCAAGGACGCTCCAACCCGCTGGTGACCCGCGCAGCCGCCAATGCCGACGACATCGCCCTGTTCGTCGGCACCGGAATCACGCCGGTCGGGGTCATCACCTCCATCAGCGACCGGTTCGTCAACCTCTTGCCCCAAGACGTCGAGGGGATGGACCTGGGCCTGATCTGGCGTCTGCGCGACACGCCCATCGGCAACTTCCGGCTGAACCTGAACGCAGCCAAGCTGATCGCCTTCGGGCGCGAGGGAGGACCGGCAGTCGACGCCCTGTATGCCGCCCGCGATGTGGGGACCATCAACGCCGCTACCCCCCTGCCCGAGACCAGCGACCTGCTGGCCCAGAACGGGCGACCAGAATGGAAGGTCTCGGGGTCGCTGACCTGGTCCCAGGGGCCGTGGCAGGTTGGGGCCTTCACCCAGTACATCAGCGCGGTGGACGATACCGACCTGCTGTCAGCGACGGGCACACCGTGGGAGGTCGAGAGCCAGATCACCGGCAACCTCTATGTCCAGTACGAGTGGGAAGACGGAGCCAGCCTGGCGTCGGACTCGCGCATCCGAATCGGGGCCCGCAACATCACCAATGAGGCACCGCCGCTGTCTTCGGCCGGCTATCTCGGCTCACTTTACCGCCCCTATGGCCGCTACTGGTACGTCAGCCTCGCCAAGGAGTTTTGAGACCTTGCGACGGAGAGGGACGATGCGTGATCTTTCGGCCCTCGCCGTTGCGGCGTTGGTCTGGGCAGGAGGGGGCATTTTCGCCCCCGCCTCGGCCCAGGCGATCGCGCCAGAGCCGGCGGACTGTCCCGCCAGCCTGCCCGCTGGCGCGACCTGCCATTCAGGCCGTTCCGCAGACGGGGCCTGGTACTGGGTGGCCTATCCCGCCGACTGGAACGGGACCCTGATTGTACATGCCCATGGGGGACCGCGCACCGGCGAGCCCTTGCGCGACGATTCGGTCGAGGATCTGGACCGGTTCTCGATGATGGTTCGAGAAGGCTATGCCTGGGCCGGGTCGACCTATCGGCGAGGCGGCTATGGGGTGCGGATGGCGGCGAAAGATATCGATGACCTGCGCCAGATCGTGTGGGACGCCTATGGCCGACCCGGGCGAACCCTGCTGCATGGCCAGTCGTGGGGGGCGAATGTCGCGGCCAAGGCAGCGGAACTCTACGCCGTGTCCGCCGACGGTGCGCGCAACTATGATGGCGTGATCCTGACCAGCGGCGTCCTTGCGGGAGGAACCGGTGCCTATGGCTTTCGCGCGGACCTCAGGGCGGTCTACCAGTTCTACTGCGGAAACCATCCCCGTCCCGACGAGGCGCAGTATCCGGTCTGGCAGGGTCTGCCGGCCGGCTCCGCCATGCCGCGCGCGGGGATCGCGGCCCGCGTCGAGGCCTGCACGGGGCTGGGCCTCGCGCCAGAGGCCCGGTCTCCGGCCCAGTCAGCGGCGCTTCGCAACATCCTGTCGGTGACCGGCATTGAGGCGAACCAGCTGGTGGCACATCTGGCGTGGGGGACCACCCTGTTTCAGGACCTGGTCTGGAAACGACTTGGCGGACGCAATCCCTTCTCCAACATCAGCCGGACCTACCGGGGATCGGATGACGATGTCGCCCTCAACGAGGGGGTAGAGCGGTTCGAAGCCGACCCGGCCGCTGTCGCGGCCCTCGCCTACGACAGCGATCTGACGGGACAGATCGTGCTGCCGACCCTGACGCTGCACGCCCGCTACGACCCCACCGCATTCGTCGAGCAAGAGGCCCACTATGCCGCGAGGGTCGCTGCAGCCGGGCGATCGGACCTGCTCAGCCAGGTGTTCACGACGGAATCTCTTCACAGTCGGCTGAGCGCGCCCCAGTATGCGGCCGTTCTGGAGGCTGTTTCACGATGGCTGGAGACCGACGAACGGCCCGATGCAGCGGATGTTGCCGCCCTCTGTGAAACTTTTGTCGAACGCTATGCAGAACTCTGCCGGATCGACCCGGCGTTCCGGCCCGCAGTGTCCCGGGAATGAGGTCTGACGCTTTTTGTTTCTGCCGGGACGCCATCGCGCGAAATGGCAACGTCGGTTCGAAGGCCGGTCGCTCCCTCCATCTGGAGGCAGGGTGTCGGGCAATTCCCTCTCTCCGGCTGACAGGCCTGCACGGAAAGTATTCACGTATGGGGCAGGACGTATGAGCGAACCGGTTCGGCATCAGGGTGAGTTCGAGACCCAGACCGGCGGGTCTTGCTCGGGCGGGCGGCCGCCCGTGCTGGTCTGGACGCTCAGACTGGCCGGGATAGCCGCTGCCTTGACGGTCTGGGGTCTGCTCGGAGGATCGGAAGGCCTCGGACTGGACGCCCGTATTGTCGCCGCTGTCGCTACCCTCATGGCGGTCTGGTGGATTACGGAGGCGATCCCGCTCGCCGTGACCTCCCTGCTGCCCATCGTGCTGTTTCCGTTGCTGACGGACCGCACGGTCAGCGAAACGACCTCGCCCTATGCCAACCCCGTCATCTTCCTGTTTCTCGGCGGCTTCCTGATCGCGATAGCGATGGAGAAGTGGAACCTGCATCGGCGGGTGGCGCTGCTGACCATCGCTCGCGTCGGATACAGGCCGACCAGGATCGTGCTGGGTCTGATGCTGGCCACCGGCTTCCTGTCCATGTGGGTGTCGAATACAGCGACGACCCTGATGATGTTGCCGATCGGGCTTTCGGTGTTGGCGCTGGTCTCGGACCGCTTCGCTAAGGCGAAGGCGGAGGCGTCCGCCGCCTCTGGCCAAGGACAGGGCTCAGCCGACAGCGCCCCGGACAAGAACCTTGGCCAGTTCGGGGTCTGCCTTACCCTCAGCATCGCCTGGGCCGCGACCATGGGGGGACTCGGCACCCTGCTCGGATCACCTCCGAACGCCATCGTCGCGGGCTATGCCGCCGAGGAGCTGGGCCGCACCATCGGCTTTCTGGACTGGATGATCGTGGGCACGCCGCTGGCCCTGACCTTCATCCTTCTCGGCTGGCTGCTGATGACCAAGGTTCTCTATCGTTTCAAGCTGGACGAAATTCCGGGGGGGCGGCAGATGATCGAAGGCGAGATCGGCAAGCTGGGCCGCCTTAGCCAGGGCGAGAAGATGGTCCTTGCCGTTTTCGGTTCGGCGGCTTTCCTCTGGATCGTGCCCGGTGTGCTCGACAGCATCCCGGGTCTGGGTGGAAGCCTGGGCTTGCTGGGTGAGCTGGATGACGCCGCCATCGCCATCGCCGCCGGTGCTGCCCTTTTCCTGCTGCCGGGCCGCGGCGGCCGCGAGATGGTGCTGAACTGGAAAGACGCCGAGGACGGCCTGCCCTGGGGCGTGCTGCTGCTGTTCGGCGGAGGGCTCAGCCTGGCGGGCGCGGTGGCCGGCACCGACCTCGACGCATGGCTGGGGCAACAGGTCACCGGGCTCGGTGCGCTTCCCACCGTGCTGCTCGTCGCAGCGGTGGTGGCGATCGTGCTCTTCCTGACCGAGATCACCAGCAACACGGCGACCGCCGCCACATTCATACCCGTCCTCGGCGGCGTGGCGGTCGGCATCGGCGCCGATCCGATGACGCTTCTCATTCCGGCGGCCCTGGCCGCGACCTGCGCCTTCATGATGCCGGTCGGCACCCCGCCCAATGCCATTGTCTTCAGTTCCGGAGCCGTGACCATGGCGCAAATGGCGCGGGGAGGACTGGTGCTGAACCTGGTCGGCATCCTGTTGATAACAGCATTCTGCTACATGCTGGGAGGCTTGGCCTTCGGCCTGCGGTTCTGACGCAGTGCTGACCACATCACCCCTGCGGTGCAGGGGCCGACCAAGCCGCCCCCGGTTTCGTGGACGCCCGGCTGAGCTACAATCACCCGCTTTTCGAAGTCCATCCGGCTGAGATCGCCAAGGGTCGAGTGGGAGTAGGTCGGATTTTAGAAAGGTTCGATGTAGTCGAACAGATCGTCCACGATCCATTGCAGCCTCCCGGTCGGGAGGAGCCTCCGGCGCGATGAGAAGGCTTGGTGCGGGCGGCCGGGGTCGAACCGGCATGGGCAATGCCCGACGGATTTTCATACCACTTCGACTTTCGCCGCCGCTCACGTGAGCGTTCGTGGTCTGGACTATCCCTTCGTCATAGCCCGAAGGCCTTAGACGCCGCCCGTCTAGTCTCTACACCTTCACAACGGTTGCCCGTCGAGCTTGGCTCGGGATCGCCATTTGACAGGGTTCCCCGACTTTGAGCGGTTCTACGTCCGGGATTTCCCCCGGCGCACTCAATCCTCAGCTTAAGTCCGTTGCGTCTACCAGTTTCGCCACGCCCGCAGGCCGAGCAGGCTCTATAGCCACCTCTACCCTATGAGCCAAGGCGGGCCTCGGCGACCCGGGCTCAGGACGGATTTTCGTCACAGCAGGATGATGACGGCAGCGGCGATGGCGATGGCGATGGCCGACAGGAAGGTCTGCGCGCGGCGGTCTTAGCGGCTCTGGATACCTCGCAAGTCCTTGAGCCGCCCGAACATGTTCTCAATCCCGTGGCGCTGGCGATAGAGGGTGCGGTCATGGTCGATCTGGACCTTGCGGTCGGCCTTGCTTCTCAGCCGAACCCACCCCGATTCCAACGGCCTGCGGTCGAGGTTGGGGGCTGAGGGGTGCCCGCCTGAAGCCGCCTACGCAGCCGGCACCATTACCCGGAAATCGACGTCTGAATCCGCCACCAACCAGACCAGTCCGGCCCAGGCCGCGACATTCTGGTTCAACTGTGCCGGGTCGATCTTGTCCAGGGTGTCGTCGGCCGTGTGGTGCAGATCGAAATAGCGCAGGCCGTCCTGCTTCAGCCCGAACACCGGAACCCCCGCTTCGACGATCGGCCCGATGTCGGCCCCACCTTCGGTCTCCGGCACGCCGGAGCGCAGCACGCCGATCGGATACAGGACCCGGTTCGCGGCGTCGGCGAACACGCCTGTCTGGGCCCCGACCGGCAACTGCAGGGTGTGCACCCGGTCAGCCCCGAAATCGCTTTCCCCGGTGAAGACGTGGTTAGCCAGCTCCGCAGGCGAAAGGCTACGCAGATAAGCTCCGCCACCGTTGCCGGTATCGGTCGGCTGAGCCACTTCCTCGGATCCGTACAGGATCACGCGGATCGTGCGGGCCGTGCGCCCCTGTTCGGCGATCGCCCTGGCCGCACCGATGGTGATGGCCCCGCCCGCGCCGTCGTCGATGGCCCCGGTGCCGAGGTCCCAGCTGTCCATGTGCGAGCCCAGCACGATCACTTCCTCGGGCCGGGTGCGTCCCGGCAGGTCGCCGATCACGTTCCTCGACGTGGTCTCATAAGTGTGGGCGGTCGACGACAGCCGCACCCGCACCGGCTGGCCATAGCCGATCAGGCGGCTCAGCTGGTCGGCGTCCGGCGCGCTCAGGGCAAAGGCCGGCACCGGTACGACGCCGTTGACATAGCGGGTGGTGCCCGTGTGGGGCATTCGGTGCTCATCCGACCCGGCCGAGCGCATGATGAAGGCCAGCGCGCCCTTGCGACCGGCGACGCCCGGTCCGGCTCCGCGAATGCGTGTCAGGGGGCCATATCCCGCCCCGCTCTGCATGGGCACCAGCTGGCCGGCGTCGACATAGGCGATCTTGCCCACCAGCGAACCGTCCGGCGCAGCCTGGAACGCCTCCAGCGAGCTGAACCGCGCCACCTCGGCCTCGATGCCGCCCTCGGGCGTTCCGGGCGAATGCCCCAGGGCCGCGACCACCAGGCGCTGCGGGTTCGCGCCCACGATGGACGCGCTCTCCTCGCCGCGCTCCCAGCCGATCAGCGGGAACTCCTGAATGCGCACGTTGCGGAACCCGTGATCCCGCAGATAGCCCGCCGCCCACTCTGCAGCAGCCGTCTCACTGGGGGACCCGGCCGGGCGCGGCCCGAACCGCGTCGTCAGCTGGGTGACGTAGTCGAGCGCGATATTGTCGGCCATCGCCGCATCCCGAACCCTCTCGGCGGCAGCGATGGTCGCGACGTCCTGGGCCTGGGCCGGCATCAACGGGGCGGCGACCAGCGCGAGGGCACCGATCGCGCAAAACGTCGAAAAGCGGAAGGAAGGCGACATCGGCAGGCTCCTGAATATAAGCGCGGACCCTATCGACTGTCAGCGTCGGGGAGAAGCCCGTCAGCCGACCCGGGCCAGTTCCGGCTCCAGAACCACCGCGCGCCAGGCGTGCGGAGCCGCCAGCAGGGCGCGGATCAGGGCATTGTTGACCGCATGCCCGGCCTTGTAGCCCTCGTAGCGACCCAGCAGGGGCGCACCCAGCACATACAGATCCCCGATCGCATCCAGCGCCTTGTGCCGCACGAACTCGCGTTCCATCCGCAAGCCGCCGGGGTTCAGGATCTCGTCACCGTCAATGACCACGGCGTTCTCGAGGCTGCCGCCGCGGGCCAGACCGGCCTGACGCAGGGCCTCGACCTCATGGGCGAAGCCGAACGTCCGCGCCGCCATGATCTCGTCGCGGAAGGTCTGTTCATCCACGACAAAATCAACCACTTGATTGCCGATCACCGGCGTGGCGAAGTCGATCTCGAAGCGCATTTCGTAGCGGTCGCAGGGATACAGGGCGGCGTGCTTGTCCCCGTCCGTGACATGCACCGGCTGCAGGATCTCAATGTAGCGAACCGGGGCCTGCTGGCGACGAAACCCCGCACGGTCCAGAAGCTGAACGAACGGCAGGGCGGATCCGTCGAGGATCGGCAGTTCGGGCCCGTCCACCTCGACCACCACATTGGAGATGCCGAGCGCGCAGAAGGCGGCCATCAGATGCTCGATCGTCGACAGGCGAACGCCAGCGTCGTTTTCGATCATCGTGTTCAGCCGGGCGTCGACCACAGCCTCACCCGACACGACGATCCGGTTGTCGCGGTCGGTGATGTCGGTACGCACAAAGACGATGCCGGTCCCGGTAAGGGCCGGACGGATCGCCAGCCGAACCCGCTGACCGGTGTGCACGCCCACGCCCGCACAGATGGCGGGGGCGACCAGCGTCCGTTCGCTATGATCGTGGCGTGGAGGCAAGCGGGAACTCATCAAGGCTTGGCTCGCGCGGCAAGGCACGCAGAGCCGGGATATCGACCCCTACCGCTGCGCTTGGCCAGCGAAAACCAAAGTCGGGTTTCGAATTGTTTCCACGTTCTTAACCCTGACCCTCACGACAGACGCCCCGGGACGTCTGGTTACGAGTTGGTCCTTGGGTCTAGTTTGCGAGACGACGCAGGAAGGAGGGGATTTCCAGATCATCCTCGGACCCGGTGGGATCTGGCTGGGGCTGGGCCGTCTGGCGCAGTTGCGGCTGGGGCTGCCCGCGGGGGGCCGCCTGTGCCGACGGAGCATAGGCCGTCTGGGCGCGGGGCTTCTTGCCGAACAGGCTCCAGCCCGACTTGCGATGGTCCCGCTCGTCGTGAACGGGCTCGCCATACTCAGCCGGAGCCGCAGCCCCGGCCGGACGGTCCAGATACAGGTCACCCTGCCCCACTGGCGGGGGGACGGCACCCGGACGGCCGTGATCCTGTTCGAACGCCTCGACCCAGGGGTCGACGATCGGCTCAAGGACGCGCTCTTCGGCGACATGGATCACGGGCTCGGGCGCGCGCGCGACCGGCTCGGGGGTCCGGAAGGTCGGGACCACCGGCGCAGGCTCGGGCGCAAGGTAGGCTTGGGCCGCACTGACATCGCGGCGCACAGGCTCTGCGAACCGGGGCTCGGGGCGCGTCGCGGCAGGCGCACGGAGCGGTTCGGGCGGAGCGACCTGACGCGTCGCGACGGGCTCGATCTTCTGGGTCGCAACCTCGTCCATCCCGGTCGCGACAACCGAGACGCGGATCTTGCCGTCCAGAGCCGGATCAAAGGCGGCGCCGAAGATGATGTTGGCGTCGCCGTCCACCTCGGCCGAGATGGCGTTGGCGGCCTCATCGACTTCCAGCAGGGTCATGTCCAGACCGCCGGTGATGTTGACCAGCACGGCCTTGGCACCCTTCAGGCTGGTCTCGTCCAGCAAAGGGTTGGCGATGGCGTTCTGGGCCGCGAGCAGCGCGCGGTCGTCGCCCGAGGCCTCGCCGGTGCCCATCATCGCCTTGCCCATCTCGGACATGACGGCGCGCACATCGGCGAAGTCGAGGTTGATCAGGCCGGGCAGGATCATCAGGTCGGTGATCGAGCGCACGCCCGAGTGCAGCACCTGGTCCGCCATGCCGAAGGCGTCGGCGAAGGTGGTGCGCTCATTGGCGACGCGGAACAGGTTCTGGTTCGGGATGACGATCAGGGTGTCGACATAGCGTTGCAGCTCGGCGATGCCGGCATCCGCCAGACGCATGCGGTGACGGCCCTCGAAGGTGAAGGGCTTGGTGACGACGCCGACGGTCAGGATGCCACGATCGCGTGCGCATTTGGCGATGATCGGCGCAGCACCGGTTCCGGTACCGCCGCCCATGCCGGCGGTGATGAAGATCATGTGCGCGCCTTCCAGGTGCGCGTGGATCTCGTCGGCGCTCTCCTCGGCGGCGTTCATGCCGACTTCGGGGTG
>JBBSCK010000093.1:0-10694 GCA_038250335.1 Caulobacterales bacterium | reverse complement strand
CGCGCCGGGGGGACTACGGCTACTCCTGAGGATGACGGGGCTCGGGGTTAGCTGAAGATCACCTCCACGCCCGGTTTGACCGCAGCCGCCAGCTGTTCGGCGCTCCAGTTGGTCAGGCGGACGCAGCCGCTCGAGGCCGTCTTGGCGATCTTCGACGGGTCCGGCGTGCCGTGGATGCCGTAGGTGTCGCGCGACAGATCAATCCAGACCGAACCGACCGGGTTGTTCGGCCCCGCCGCGACTACCAGCCGGCGGTCCCCCCGGTCGTAGCTGACCCGCTGCGGGTCATAGGTGTAGTTCGGCTCGGGCGCGACACCGACCACGGTCAGGCGGCCGCTCGGTGCAGGCCTCCGGGTGCTGCCGATCGTGGCCGGGTAGAACGCCAGCAGCTTGCCCTGGGCATCGAAAGCCCGAAGCGAGTTTTCGCCCTTGTCGATCACGATCCGCGTCACGTCAGCCGACAGGGCCAGGTCGGGCAGGGCGGGGACGACGATCCTCTGGCCCGCCTGTGAGAAATCGACGCCGGGGTTGAGCGCGCTCAGCAGGGCCTCGGTGACGTGGAACTTCTCGGCCAGGCCCTCGGCGGCGCTGACATAGCTCAGCGCATCGAGTTCGGACTGGGCCTTCAGGTCAGTCGGCAGGGCGTTCAGGAAAGGCCCGGCGACATCCTGTGCCGTGATCGCATAGTCGGTCAGGGCGGGCCCGGCGTCCTGGATCAGTCGGGCAAAGATCTCGGCGGTGAGGCCCCCGTCCGAGGCCATGTCGTTGGCCTCGGCGAAGGCGGCCACCGCCTGGCGGGTGTTCTCGCCGCCCAGGCCGTCGATTGCGCCCGGAGAGAACCGGGCGCGGTCCAGCAGGATCTGCGCCCGCACGATGTCGGCGCGGGGCGCGGTTGTGGCTTCAGCCCCGTCGGTCGCGCCCGGTGCTGTCGGTGTCTGCGAGGTTGATCGCGGTGCCGTGCCCGTGGCGACCGGCTCGGCCTGCCAGACAGCGGAATCGATAGACCGTCGGGACATGGGCCCGGTTGCGCCGACGGCTGTGGTCGCAGGGGCGGTCGCGGGAGCCGATGCGGCCCCGGGCGATCTGTCGGGGTCGGGTGACCCGCAGGCGGCGAGGGCGACCGAGGTCAGAAGGGCGGACACGAGGGGCAGACGGGTCATCAGAACGCTTTCGATGGAACAGGACTAGCCAACCCGGGGCGACGTTTACCGTTCCGCACAACCGCCGGGGGCAGGGGCTTGGGTGACGATCCGAAGCCGCGCCTAGGTTTGAGTCAGAACGTTAGGACTTTGGTAACCCTCATGCGGCGCGCGCTTCGGATCGGCCTGTTCATCGGCACCCTGATCGGGGTGTCGGCCTTCGCGACGATCGACAGCGGCCAGCGCGGGGCTTTTCACCCGGTCGATACCGCCCGGGCGGGCTGACCGGTCGGTCTCAAGGAATTCGTGGCGAAGCCGGCCGCATTCCGCTACGAATAACGGGCGGACGCCGACGGTTGCGCCGCGCTGGTTGACCTCCCCCTAGATGCTGCTCATCGCCATCGTCGTCGTTCTGCTCCTTGTGGTGCTCAACGGCCTGTTCGCCATGACCGAGCTGGCGGTCGTCTCGTCCCGGAGGTCCAAACTTCAGAGCCGGGCCGAGCGGGGGGACCGGGGGGCCCGTGCCGCACTGAAGCTGTCTGAGGATCCGACCCATTTTCTGTCGGCCGTTCAGGTCGGGATCACCCTGATCGGGATTCTGGCCGGTGCCTATGGTCAGGCGACCATCGCCGGCGAGTTGAACCTGATTCTTGAGGCGAACCTTCCGGCTCTGGCGGCCTATACGGAGATATTCTCGACCCTGCTGGTGGTCATCTGCATCACCTATGTTTCATTGATCGTCGGCGAACTGGTGCCCAAGCGTCTGGCGCTGATCTTTCCCGAGACCATCGCGGCCAAGATGGCGGCGCCCATCTCGACCGTGGCGATCGTGTTGCATCCTTTCGTGGTGCTGCTGACGGCCTCGACCTCAGGCATTCTCAAGATCATGGGCGTCAAGGACCGGGACGGCACCGACGTCACCCAGGAGGAGGTCGAGACCATGATCGCCGAAGGCACGGCGTCGGGCCTGATCGAGCCCGAGGAACAGACGATGATCGAGGAGATCCTGCGTCTGGGCGACCGGCCGATCCGCGTGGCGATGACCCCGCGTCACGAGGTTTTCTGGATCGCCCTGGACGATACCGAAGAGCAGCTGCGACAGGACGTCCGCACCTGCCCCTATTCGCGGATCGTCGTGGCCAAGGAAAACGACGTCGATAACCCCCTGGGCGTGGTTCACAAGAAGGACCTGCTGGACAGCCTGCTGGACAATGGCGAGTTTAATGTGGAGCGCCATGTCCAGACGCCGGCCTTCATTCCGCAGTCGACCTCGGTGCTGAAGGCGCTGGAGATTCTGAAGGCCTCCAAGGTCCACATGGCCTTTCTGGTCGACGAATTCGGAGCGTTCGAGGGCGTGGTGACGGCGACGGACCTGCTGGAGATGATCGCCGGCGACTTCGATGAGGGTCATGACGACGCCGAGGTCAATGTGCGCCAGCGCGAGGACGGCACCTGGCTGGTGGACGGCCAGACCGACCTCGACGAACTGTCCGACACACTGGGTGAGGATTTTGGCGAGCAGGAAGGGTTCCACACCGTGGCCGGCCTGGTACTGCACCGGCTGTCGCGCGTGCCGGGGGAGGGCGAGATCCTGCAGCTTGGCCGGTTCGAGGTCGAGGTGATCGACATGGACGACCGGCGCATCGACAAGCTGCTGTTCAAGCAGGTGATCAAGCGCGAAGACGAGGCCGACGCCGTCGCCGCGCATCTGGATCACTAGGCCTCCCCGATCGGGGGAGGGGGACCACGAAGGGGTGGAGGGCGCAAACCCGACACACCCTCTTTGAGGCTGGCCCCCTCCGTCACGACGCGAAGGGGTGCCGCGCCACCGCTCCCCAACGGGGGAGGATTGGCCTTGAAAAGGCCGGCGGCGTGAGGCATAGCCCCCGGTCTGGCGAACAGACACGTCGAGGGGCGACCCGCGGCATGGTCTGATTTGTCTAGGAGTTTAGCTCAGCTGGTAGAGCACCGGTCTCCAAAACCGGGGGTCGTGGGTTCGAATCCCCCAACTCCTGCCACTTCCCCTGTTCCCGCAGCCTGGGCCTTCCCATCTGCGGGGACAGGATCAAGCCTTCACGAAGAGACCCCCAGAGCCCATGGCCAAGTCCAAATTCCCCGGCGGACGTCGCACCGGCAACCCGGCCGCCGGCTCCAGGCCGCAGATGGCGGGCGCGGCCTCGGCCTCGACCGTGACCGTCGAGCCCGAAGCCCCCAAGCGGCGGACGTCTCCGGGCCAGTTCGCCGGCCAGGTGCGAGCCGAGGCCCGCAAGATCGTGTGGCCCAGCCGTAAGGAAACCTGGATCACCTCGGTGATGGTCTTCATCATGGTTATGCTGGCTGCGGTCTTCTTCTGGATCGTCGACTGGGTGCTGGGCCAGCTTTCCACCATCATCCTCGCCCTTGGCCAATAATCAACAAGGAGACGCGCCCATGACGGATGCAGCGCCCGAAACCAAAGCGGCCCCTAACCCGCGCCACAAGTGGTACATCGTCCACGCCTATTCGAACTTCGAGAAGAAGGTTGCGCAGCATATCCGCGACCAGGCCAGGCAGCGCGATCTGGAGGAGTGTTTCTCCGAGATCCTGGTGCCGACCGAGGACGTCGTCGAGATCCGCCGGGGCCGCAAGGTCAACTCCGAGCGCAAATTCTTCCCCGGCTATGTGCTGGTGAAGATGGAACTGACCGACGACGCCTATCACCTGGTCAAGGACACGCCCAAGGTTACGGGCTTCCTCGGCGCGGCGGGTGGCACCAAACCGCTGCCGGTCAGTGAAAAGGAAGTCCAGGCCATCATCGGCCAGGTGGAGGAGGGCGTCGAACGTCCCAAGCCCACGATCCGCTTCGACATCGGCGAGACCGTCAAGGTCATCGACGGTCCGTTCGCCAGCTTCGACGGCCAGGTCGAGAGTGTCGACGAGGACGCCGCCCGTCTTCGGGTCGCCGTGTCGATCTTCGGCCGGCCCACGCCGGTCGATCTGGAATACAGCCAGGTCGAGAAGAACGCGGCTTAAGACAGTTGTCTCCTCCCCCGTCGCCGCCTGGCGATGGGGGAGGGGACCGCCCGCCGCTTGGCGGGTGGTGCAGGGGCTCTTGTCGCCCACAACCGCGCCTGGCTCAAGAACCCCTCCGTCACGACGTGAAGTCGCGCCGCGCCTCCTCCCCAACCCTCCGGGCCGGGGAGGGAGAACGCATTGCCACCCCTCCGCGCCTCTGCTAAACGCGCGCCTCCCGTGGCTTCGGCCCCGGGTCAAATCCGTGGGAGGCAGCCATGCCGGACCACGGCTCACCGGCCCTGATTAGCTTCAGGGTCATTTACAGGAGAGACCAATGGCCAAGAAGATTCTGGGCTATATCAAGCTTCAGGTGCCGGCCGGTTCGGCCACGCCTTCGCCGCCCATCGGGCCCGCATTGGGTCAGCGCGGCGTCAACATCATGGGCTTCGTCAAGGAGTTCAACGCGCGTACCGAGAAGGAAGTGAAGGGCACGCCCCTGCCGACCGTGATCACGGTCTACCAGGACAAGAGCTTCACCTTCGTCACCAAGACCCCGCCGGCGACCCACTATATCAAACAGGCCGTGGGCATCACCTCGGGCGCCAAGCTGACCGGCCGCGAGACGGTCGGTTCGATCACCCGCACCCAGCTGCGCGAGATCGCCGAGAAGAAGATGAAGGACCTGAATGCCAACGACCTGGATGCCGCCGCGCGCATCATCGAAGGTTCCGCCAAGGCCATCGGCCTGAACATTGTGGAGCGCTGATCATGAGCAAGCCAACCAAGCGTATGAAGGCGTTCACGACCGACCGCGAAACCCTGATGACGGTCGAGGCCGCCATCGCCGCGATCAAGGCTCACGCCACCGCCAAGTTCGACGAGTCGATCGAGATCGCCGTCAATCTGGGTGTCGATCCGCGTCACGCCGACCAGCAGGTCCGCGGCGTGGTTAACCTGCCGTCGGGCACGGGCCGTGACGTTCGCGTCGCCGTCTTCGCCAAGGACGCCAAGGCCGCCGAGGCCCTCGCCGCCGGCGCCGACATCGTGGGTGCCGAGGATCTGTACGAGAAGATCAACGGCGGCTTCATGGACTTCGACCGCGTCATCGCGTCGCCCGACATGATGGCCCTCGTCGGCCGTCTGGGTAAGGTGCTGGGCCCGCGCGGCCTGATGCCCAACCCCAAGGTCGGCACCGTGACCCCGAACGTCGCCCAGGCCGTCAAGGACGCCAAGGGTGGCGCGGTCGAGTTCCGCGTCGAGAAGGCCGGTATTGCCCATGGCGGCATCGGCAAGGCCTCCTTCACCCAGGAAGCCCTCGAAGCCAACGTCCGCGCCTATGTCGACGCCCTGCAAAAGGCCCGTCCGACCGGGGCCAAGGGCACCTACGTCAAACGCATCAGCCTGTCCTCGACGATGGGCCCGGGCGTGAAGATCGATCCGGCGTCGATCAGCGCCTGATCGGTAGCCTGAAGACTTAGAGGGGCGGCGCTGCAAAGGCACCGCCCCTTTTTCTTGTTTCGGCGAGTTTGCGGCAATGCGGCCAAGCCGCGCCTCAGTGAGAGTCAGGCGATGACCAACGATCCGATGTCCATCAAGTTCGAGGGCACGCCTGGCACCATCCCCTTGCCGGTGGCCCGGATGCGTGAGGGTACGAGCATCGCGGATCTTGGGAAGTGGATGGTGCTGGGCGAAACCTTCGCCCACATGGCCGCACGCATCGCCCCGGTGTCCCAGCCGTTTTACGTGGATATTGGCTGCGGCTGCGGAAAGATGGCGCGGTTTCTCGCCCTGGACCGGGGATGCCGATACCTTGGGATCGATGTTCACAAGGCGGCCATCGACTGGTCGAACGCGGCCTTCGCGCAGCATCCGAACTTTACGTTCGTCCATATCGACGTCGACTCGCCGATCGCCAATCCCGGGGGTTCGATCGATCCCGCGACCATCCGGCTGCCGTGCGAGGATTCCGTCGCGGATGTGGTGCTGTGCGCCTCTCTGTTCACCCATCTGATCGAGCCGGTGTTTGTCCACTACATGCGCGAGATCGAGCGCATGCTGTCGCCCGTCGGGCGTGCGCTGATCTCGATCCACAATGAGCCGGCCGACGGACGGTTTTCCGGCGACGTTCCCCGTATCGACATCTCCGAGGCCTGTTTCCGCGAGATCGTCGAGGCCAGCGGTTTGATCATTGTTGAGCGCATCGGGTTCTGGCTGGGTCAGTATGTCTTCGTCGTCGGGCGGCCCGGAGACCCGGGCCTGTCGGCCTCGGCCGTGACCGGTTGATTTCCGCCTCCGCTCCTGTATAGAGCGCCACTTCCCGTCGAGACCCTGGTCCCGACGGTCCTGTCCGAGAACTTCGGGGCGAGGGGGCCACCCTCGCCGTAAATGCTGGAGAGCCCTCCAGCGCCGTGGGGAGATGGGGACGCGAACGACAGTCGTCGGTCCGGCAACGGACGAGACCGGCCGTCAGCGCATCCTTCGGACATTGCTACCCGGCCTGAACGCAATGCGGCGACGCATCGCGCTTTGGCCACCTCGTTGTCGGGAATAAGCCCGGCGGCGAACCTCAAGACTGGAGACCGCAATGGACCGCGCACAAAAGGCCGAGTCGATCGAGACGCTGAAAGGCGTCTTCACCGACGCCGGCGCCGTGGTCGTGACCCACAACCTGGGTCTGACCGTTGCGGAAATGGAAGACCTGCGGGGCCGTCTGCGCACCGCCGGCGGAGCGTTCAAGGTGGTCAAGAACCGTCTCGCGCTCAAGGCGCTCGACGCTGCGGAAGGTTCCGCCCACCATGCCCTGTTCAAGGGTCCGGTCGGCATCGCCTACGCGCCCGATCCCGTCACCGCCGCCAAGGTGTCGGCCGAATTCGCCAAGGGCAACGACAAGTTCGTCGTCCTGGGCGGTTTCATGGGCGAGACCGTTCTGGACGCCGCCGGCGTTTCGACCCTGTCGAAGCTGCCGTCGCTGGACGAAATCCGCGCCTCGCTGCTCGGCCTGCTCAACGCGCCTGCGACCAAGATCGCCGGCGTCGTCCAGGCACCGGCTGCCCAACTGGCCCGGGTGTTCAACGCCTATGCCACCAAGGAAGCCGCGTAAGCGACCCCTCTTCCATCTTCGCAAATCTCTACTGAACCCCATCCTCCGAAGGAAAACTGACCATGACCGACCTGTCCAAGATCGTCGACGACCTGTCCAAGCTGACCGTCCTCGAAGCCGCCGAACTGTCCAAGCTGCTGGAAGAGAAGTGGGGCGTCAGCGCCGCTGCTCCGGTCGCCATGGCGATGCCCGCCGGTGGCGGTGGCGCTGCTCCAGCTGAAGCCGCCGAAGAGCAGACCGAGTTCACCGTCGTGCTCATGTCGGGCGGCGACAAGAAGATCAACGTCATCAAGGAAGTCCGTGGCGTGCGTTCGGACCTGGGTCTGAAGGAAGCCAAGGACCTCGTCGAAGGCGCTCCGCAGAATGTCGTCGAGAACGTCTCCAAGCAGATTGCCGACGAAGTCGCCAAGAAGCTGACGGAAGCCGGCGCGACCGTCCAGATCAAGTAAGCAGACGATTTCCGCGATCCTTTGGGTCGCGGGCATCTTTCGGAAGGCCCGGCGGGATACCGCCGGGCCTTTTCGCGTTCAGGTTCCACGAAGGCCGACTGGCCTGATCCAACTTCCCTGAATGGAGCGCGCCATGAAGATCTTGATGGTCCTGACCTCGCACGACCGGCTCGGAACCACCGGCAAGAAGACCGGGTTCTGGCTCGAGGAGTTCGCCGCGCCCTGGTATGTGCTGAAGGACGCGGGAGCCACGATCACCCTGGCCTCGCCGAAAGGCGGGCAGCCGCCGCTGGATCCCAAGAGCGACGAACCCGACGCCCAGACCGATGCGACCCGCCGGTTCCGCAAGGACGATGAGGCCCAGGCGGCGCTGGCGAACACGCATCGGCTCGACGGGATCAAGGCCGGTGACTACGACGCCGTCTTCTACCCGGGCGGTCACGGACCGCTGTGGGATCTGGCCGAGGACGCGAACTCAATCGCCCTGATCGAGGCCTTCGCCAAGGCCGACAAGCCGGTTGCCGCCGTGTGCCACGCACCGGGCGTGCTGCGCCGCGTGAAGGGCACCGACGGCGCGTTCCTGGTCAAGGGCCGCAAGGTCGCCGGGTTCACCAACAGCGAGGAGGACGCAGTCGGACTGACGGACGTGGTGCCGTTCCTGGTCGAGGACATGCTCAAGGCCAATGGAGGCCTGTATGAAAAGGGTGCGGATTTTGCCTCCTTTGTTGTCATCGACGGCAGGCTGATCACCGGCCAGAATCCCGCGTCCTCAGAAGAGGCCGCGAAGGCTCTGCTGGGCCAGCTTGGGGCTTAACGCCGCCGCGCCGTCATGATGTCGCCGAGGCGGTCGCGCGTGCCCTCGATCCGCTCCAGCCGGGGGTAGCGCAGGCCGCCGGCATAGTTGAGGTCGAGGGTGCGGATGCGCTGGCCGTTCCGCAGGATCAGGCGGATGGGGCTTTCGCCGGTCTTTGCCGCAGTGACGGCGGCGCGCAGGGCTTCGGGGGTGGCGACGCGGTCGCCCACCGCGATCAGATCCCAGCCGGCCCCGATGCCGGCCTCATAGGCCGGGCCGCCCCACTGGATCGCGCCGATCCTCTGGGTCGGACCCGACAGGCTGAAGCCCAGCGACCAGCGGAAGTCCGAGCCCCAGTTGGCGTGCATCGTCTTTTCGTCGGCGTTGGGTTCCTCGACATAGGTCAGGCGGTAGCCACCACGCACCAGGCCGTCGAGCGGCGCCTGGGCGTCCGGGCCGGCGGCGTCGAGCCGCGTGCGCAGGAAGCCGGCCCAGTCGTACGGCGTCACCGCGTTCAGGGCCGCGACCACATCGGCGAAGGTGTAGCCGCGCGGGGCCCAGCTTCCGTCCGTGCCCTCGGGCGAGAAGAACGTCCGGGCGAAATCGTCCAGCGACCTGCGGTCGCCGGTGCGTTCGCGGATCAGGGTGTCGACGTCCAGCCAGATCAGGGCGGCCTCGTCGTAATAGTCGCCCGTGCCGCGCATCCAGGAGGTCCACTGGCCGGGCACACGGTAACCCAGCAGGTTGTGATTGTTCACATCCTGCAGGTTGCGCCACTGGCGGCCGGCCTGGTTCTGGTAGAAGGCGGCGCGGTCGGCCATCAGGGCCAGCGCCTGGGCCTTGGTGTGCAGGCCCGAGCGGGCGGACAGGACGTCGCCCCAGTATTCGGTCTGGCCCTCATAGACCCACATCAGGCTGTTCTCGGTGGGGACGTTGTAGTTGGCGGTCAGCTCGTCGGCGGGCCGCATGAATTTGCCGTTCCACGAGTGGGCGTATTCGTGCGGCAGCAGGGCCCGGGCCCCGGCGGACCGGCCCCAGTTGGTGAAGAAGTCCGGGGCATGGGTGTTCTCGGACGAGCGATGATGCTCCAGCCCGATGCCGCCCATCTGGTTGGTCAGGCCCAGCAGGAACTCGTAGCGGTCGAAATGGCGCGAGCCGAACAGCCGGTCGGCCTGGGTCACCATCGCCTCGTAATAGCCGAGCTGCTCGGCGGTCGGGGCCAGGTTGGCGGCTTCGTCGGCGACGATGTTCAAATGAACGTCCTCGCCCGTCGGATCGATGTCGATGCGGCGGTAGTGGGCCCCGGCGAACATGGGGCTGTCGACCAGGGTGTAGAGCGAGACCGGGGCGAAGGTGGCGACACCGTCCTCGAACGAGGTGGTTTCCATCGCTACGCCATACTGCCAGCCCTCGGGCAGGCGGACCGAAGGGGCGAAGGTGATGCCGGTCGAAACATAGCCGGCCGGGTAGAGCAGGGCCTTCTCGAACTGCAGGTTCATCATCGAAGGCGTCATGACGACGCGCCAGTTGGCGTTGTCGGACTGGGTCAGCCACTGGAACGACGCCTCTATCTCGGAGACACCGGCGGGCAGGTCGATGTGGAAGGCATAGGGATCGACCGCGTCGCGGCGCCATTCGACCCTCTGGCCCGCCGCAGTGAAGGTCAGACCAGCCAGCAGCTGGATCGGGCCGGACACGGCATGATTACCGGGCAGGTATTTGGGATAGAGCAGGGTCAGGGACCGGCCGGTGACAGGAATGGTCTGGCGCACCGAGACCACCCGACGGTCCAGATCGGTGGCGTCGACCTCATAGCGGATGACGCCCGGATAGGTCGCCTGGGTCGGCGGCGGGATCAGGGGACTGTCGGGAAAGCCGCCGATGTCGAGCGTCGCCGGACCGGCGGTCTGGGCCGCGCCGGGCGAGGCACCGACCATCAGCAGGACGGCGAGACAGGCGGAGGCGACGAAACGCGACATGGGCAAATCCGGACTTGAGGCGGGGAGGCGCAGATCACGCTGTGGAGGGGGGCAGGTCAAGAGGTGGGGGCTGCCGCCGCGTCCTGACCCGGCTATCTGACCTCGAGCAGCTCGACCTTGAACAGCAGGGTGGAGTTCGGCGGGATCTCGTCGCCGCCGACCCAGCGGGCTCCGTAGCCGAGACTGGCCGGGATGGCGAAATGGAAGGTCTCGCCGACGTGCATCAGGGCGACGCCTTCG
>JBBSCK010000092.1:0-10729 GCA_038250335.1 Caulobacterales bacterium | reverse complement strand
TTGCCTTGCAGGCCCAGCACCATGGCCAGGTTCAGCCGCATCTGCAGGGTTGCGGCGGGCTGGGCCACGGCCCGGCGCAGCAGGGTCTCGGCCCCGGGGGCGTCGCCGCCGGTGGCTTTCGCCATGGCGGCATTGGTCAGGACTTCCGGATTCTCGGGCGACAGCCGCAGTGCCGCATCCCAGACGGCGCGGGCGTCTTCCGGTCGGCGGACCTGCTGGTAAGCGACGCCCAGCAGCGACAGGGGCCGCCAGTCGTTCGGGGCCAGCGCCCGGGCCTGTTCCAGGGCCCCGATGCCATAGAAGGCCTCGCCCCGGGCGATATGGGCCCGCCCCAGCTCCAGCATGGCGTCGATATTGGCCGGCTGGGACACCAGCACCTGTTGGGCCGTCTGCGCGGCCTGTTCGTGCTGACCCAGCTGCCGCAGGGCCTCTGCCAGCCGGACCCCCGCGACGGGGTCGGCCGGATTGACCTCCATCTCGCGCGACCAGAACACCGAGCGCGCCAGCGGATCCAGACGGCCATAGGCGGCGCGCGCCTCGGCCGAGGCCGGCAGGCGCGGCTGCGTTCCAGTCTGCGCTGTGCTCTGGGCCAGCGAAGGCGTCGCCGCGCCGAGGCTGCAGACCAGGGTCAGGGCGGCGAGTGCGATTGAGCTTGAGGCCCGGGTGCGCGACATGGGACGATCCGATCGGGTGTTCTGCGCCCGAAGAGTCCGCCCATCGCGTCAATCATTGGTTAATCCGCCCATGTCCGCCGTCTCGTCCGACCCGATCATCGCCACCGCCTCGCCGGAAGCCGCCGCCGCGATGCCCGTCCGCTTTGTGGGACCGGAGGATGAGATCACCGGGACTGCCCACGCCTGGGCCTTGCGGATGGGCTTCAAGGGCAAGCCGGGCGAGGTTCTGGCGGTCCCCGGGGCGAGCGGGGCCCTCGACCAGGTGCTGGTCGGCACGGGCAAGACCTTTGATCCGATGAGCGCGCGCGCCCTGTCGGCCCGGCTGCCGGCGGGGCTCTACCGGCTGGAGGCCGGGCCGGAGGACGCCCGGGTCGCCGCCCTGGCCTTCCTGCTCGGCCGCTATGTCTTTGATCGCTACAGGCCCGGCCGGGACAGGCCGGAGGTGCGGCTGGTCGCGCCCGAGGGGTTCGACCTGCCCGAGGCCCTGCGGATCGCCGCCGCCAGCGCCCTCGCGCGTGAGATGGTGGACACCCCGGCCGCCGACATGGGTCCGCTGCAGATGGAGACCATCGCCCGAGAGATCGCTGAGGCCCATGGCGCGGCTGTCTCGGTGGTGACCGGCGACGCCCTGCTGGAGGCCAACTATCCCGCCATCCATGCCGTCGGCCGTGCCGCCGCGCCCCACCGGGCGCCCCGGATCATCGAGATCGGCTGGAATCTGGACCGGACCGAGCGGCCGCTGGTGGCCCTCGTCGGCAAGGGGGTGGCGTTCGATTCCGGCGGACTGGACATCAAGTCGGCGGCTGGAATGCGCAATATGAAAAAGGACATGGGCGGGGCCGCTCATGCGCTGGCGCTCGGCCGGCTAGTGATGCAGGCGGGGCTGGATGTGCGGCTGGTCGTGCTGGTCGCGGCAGTGGAGAACGCCATTTCCGCCGACGCCTTCCGTCCCGGTGACATCCTGCAGAGCCGGAAGGGCCTGACCATCGAGATCGGCAATACCGACGCTGAGGGCCGGCTGATCCTCGCCGACGCCCTGACGCGCGCGGGCGAGCATTCGCCCGATCTGACGCTGGATTTCGCCACCCTGACCGGGGCGGCGCGCGTGGCGCTGGGGCCCGAACTGCCGCCGCTGTTCACCGATGACGAGACGCTGGCGGCGGATCTGCTGGCGGCGGCCGGCGCGGTGCGCGATCCACTGTGGCGCATGCCGCTGTGGCCGGGCTACCGCGCCGCCATCGACAGCGACATCGCCGATGTCAGGAACGATTCGGCCGGCTGGGCGCAGGGTGGGTCGATCACCGCCGCCCTGTTCCTGCAGAAGTTCGCGCCGACAACCGGGGCCTGGGCCCATCTGGACGTCTTCGCCTGGAATAGCCGCGGCCGCCCGGGTCATCCCGAGGGCGGCGAGGCGCAGGGGCTGAGAGCCGCTTATGCGATGCTGAAGGCGCGGTTCGGAGAAAGCTGAGTCGGAACCGCCTGTTAACGGGACTTTTGTCTTCGCGTGACAAAACGATGATCCAACCGTCAGGGCCTTCGCTTGACCGACCCTTCGCCCACCTTCGACCCCACCACCACGCTCGCCCGGCCCGATCTGGCCGCCCAGGCGCTGGAGGGTGTTGTTCGGGCGGACGCCTTCAGGCCGGTCGAGCCGATGCGCGGCGTTCAGCCGGTTGCAGACATCCATGCCGACGCATCGACCGAGTCTGAACGCATCGACCAACTGCTTCGGGGCGAGATTTTCGACGTGCTCGACCGGCGCGGCGGCCGGGTCTGGGGGCAGGCGCGGCGCGACGGGATCGTCGGCTGGATGGACGCCGCGGCCCTGGGTCCGCCTCAGGGGCTTCCAGGCCGGTGGGTCGCCTCGGTCAGGGCGGCGCTGCCGCTCAACGCCCTTGTCGATGACGCCGCCCTGTCTTTGGACGACACCACCCCGATCGGCGATTTCGAGGCCGATCCCGTGGCCGTCGCCGAACGTCTTTTGGGCGTGCCCCACAGCCTCGGTGCCCGCTCGTCCGAAGCGACAGACTGTTCGGGCCTTGTGCAACAGGCGCTGTTCGCCTGCGGCCTCGCGGGGCCGCGTCGGTCACATGAGCAGGCCGGACTGGGCCGGGCCGTCCCACGCGATGCGGCGCGACGCGGCGATCTGGTGGTCTGGCTGACCGCGTCGGGTGACGGCAGCCGGACTGGCCACTCCGCCCTGATGCTGGACGAGACCCGGGTGATCCACGCCACAGGCCATCATGGCGCGGTGGTGATCGAGGCCCTGGCCGAGGCCGACGCCCGCGCCCTGGCCGAGGGACTGGACGCCGCCGTTTTCCGACGGCTCGGCTGAAACGAAAACAGGCGGCCCGAAGGCCGCCTGTCAGGTCGTGTCGAACACAAGGTCGGTCAGCCTGCGGGCACAGCCACGGCGGCGGGATCTGCGGCGGGCGCTTCCGGTGCTGCGCCTTCTGCGGGGGCCCCCTCGACCGGCCCACCTTCGGCCGGAGCCGCGGCACCCGGCTGGCGGGCGGGATCGGGTGCGGGCACGGCATAACCGCCCGAGCCCTGGCTGCGGATCCAGGCGATCAGATTGGTCCGCACGGTCGTGTCGCGAATGCCCGCGAACGACATCTTGGTGCCGTTCACGTAGCGGGCAGGTGCCTTGATGAACTGGTCCAGTTCGTCATAGCCCCAGATCGGTGCCTCGGCCTTGTGCGCGATCATGGCGTCCGAATAGGCGAACCCGGCGGCGTGCAACACCGGACCGCCGACTACGCCGTAAAGGTTCGGACCGATCCCGTTGGCTCCACCCTGAGCGACGTTGTGGCAAGCCTGGCAGCGGGCGAAGGCAGCCTCACCGGCGGCGAGGTCGGCGACCGGGATCAGGGTGCCCCAGTCCGGCGCCAGCTCGACCTCGGCCGCTCCGGCCTCTGCCTCATCCGGTACGTTGACGAGATAGCCCATCTTCTCGGGGGTCTCGGGCGCATACAACGCGCCGGAGACCTGCTGGACCAGCAGGATGGCGAGCGCCGTCGCGAGGCTGGCACCGAAAATCTTGTTCCACTTCAGATCGCCGCTCATCGCGTCGTCGCATCCCGTCTCTGGAGGCCCGGTGCACTGCAGCAAACCGGGCGATATTCTTGCGTGGGGGTCTCTGACACGCTAGCGCCGCCTTCGCAACTGGCCCGGACGTGCGAGACAGCGTCGGGGCGTCGCAGGCGGGAAACGCACCGATGAGGCCTTTGATCCTGATCCCGACCCGGATGGCAGCCACGCGCCTGCCGGGCAAGCCCATGGCCGACATCGGCGGCAGGCCCATGATCGTGCGGGCGTGGGAACAGGCGATGAAGTCTGGCCTGCCCGTCGCGGTCGCCGCCGGGGATCCGGAGATCGTCGAGGTGGTGCAGGCGGCGGGCGGCCGCGCCGTCCTGACCGACCCGGTCCTGCCCAGCGGCTCGGACCGCGTGCTGGCGGCGCTGGAGGCGCTGGATCCCTACGGCGAGTACGATTCGATCATCAACCTGCAGGGCGACATGCCCTTGGCCGATCCCGGCCTCGCCACGGCCTGCGCCGCCCTGCTGCACGGAGAGCCCACCTGCGACATCGCCACCCTCGTGGCCCCCGAACTGGACATTTCGGACCGGACCAATGTCGATGTGGTCAAGGCGGTGCTGGCGATCGGCGAGGGCGAGCGCCATGGTCGCGCGCTCTATTTCACCCGCTCGACCCTCTATGGCGACGGCCCCGTCTGGCGCCACATCGGCGTCTATGGCTATCGCCGCGAGGCGCTGAAACGCTTCTGCGCCGCCCCGCCTTCACCGCTGGAACGCCGCGAGAAGCTGGAGCAGCTGCGGGCGCTGGAGCTGGGCCTGTCGATCTGGGCCGCGGTGATCAGCGAGGCCCCGATCTCGGTGGACAGTCCGGCGGATCTGGACGCGGCGCGCCGATTCCTCGCCCAAGCGTAGCGCAGGGGGAGGGGGACCGCAGCGCGCTTGCGCCGGGGCGGAGGGGGCCTGCCCTACGCGGGGTGTCCGGGGTGAGCCCCCTCCACCGATACGCGGTCCCCTTCCCCCGGCGGGGGCGCATCAAACCCCTCAACCCACGCCTCCAGCAGGGTCCGGGCAATGGCGAACTTCGGCGGGGCCTGGATGGCGTGGGTTCCGGCCAGCACCGCCCGCGCCTCGTCCCGGGTCAGCCAGGCCACTTCCTCCAGCTCGGTCTGGTCGGGCGTCGCGTCATCATCGGAAACGTCGGCGATCAGTCCGATCATCAGCTGTGACGGAAACGGCCACGGCTGGCTGGAGTGGTAGCGGACGGCGGTCACCGTCAGCCCCGCCTCCTCCTTCACCTCGCGGGCGCAGGCCTCTTCGATGGTCTCGCCCGGCTCGAGGAAGCCCGCCAGGGCCGACATCCGCCCCACCGGCCAGGACGCCTGTCGCCCCAGCAGGCAGCGGCCTTCGAACACCGGCAGCATGATCGTCACCGGGTCGACCCGGGGAAAATGCTCGGCCTTGCAGGCCGGGCAGATTCGCTTCCAGCCGCCGCAGGCCGTCTCGCTCTCCTGACCGCAGTTGGCGCAGAAGCCGTGCCGCCGCCGCCAGTCGAACAGCGACTTGGCCCCGCCCGCCATGGCCGCGTCGGGGCCTGACAGCACCGCCGCCGCCTCGCGCAGTTCGCTGAAGGCCCCCAGCCCCCGCACCGGCGCACCCGGGTTGTCGGCAGCCGGATCGGCCACCCCCTCGAACTCCACCGCAAAACAGGGGGCCCCCTTCCACAGGCCGAGGAACAGCTCGCGATCGTCGTCGCGGATCAGGTCGCGCGCATGGGTCAGGGCGATCCAGGCCAGCCGGGGGCCGTCAGCGTGATCCTCCAGCAGGGGCCGCCCCTGCCAGAACACCAGCGACAGCGCCTCGGGGCTGGCGGCCTGCTCGGCCAGCCAGTCGGGGCTGTTCCTCTGGTCGCCGGCGCGGTCCAGCGGGTTGCCGGCGAAGGTGTTGAGGGCGGGGAGGGCCATGGCCGTTTCCTAGCCGGGTTCGCACGGGCCGGGGAGGGGGCGCCTTGATCTCGCCCGCGCGATTGGCGATAGGGGGGGTGGAGATCGCGGGCGAAGGCTTCGCCAATCTGGTCAGGGCCGGAAGGCAGCAGCCACAACGAATTCCCCTTCGGGTCGCGGTCTCCACTTTCTTTCTCTTCGGTGCGCCATCGCTCGACGCGCGACGTCTCGCTGCTTGAGCGCATTCCTCCCCCGAGCGCAGCGCACGGGGAGGGGGACCGCAGCGCGCTTGCGCTGGGGTGGAGGGGGCCAACGCACACGCAGGCGTCCCGGGAACCTTGACCGCCGCCACCCGCTTCGCTGGCCCACCCCACGGAGCGACCCCATGAGCATTCTCGGCAACATCCTCGGCAAGATCTTCGATCGCGACAGGGACCAGCCCGCCGCGCCGGTGTCCACGCCGGCTTCGACCGCGCCGGCCCAGCCCCGGGTGACCGCCGCCGCGGCCACCGCGCCCCAGCCGGCTGCGCCCGTCGATGTCGCCGGCATCCTCGACTTCAAGAACAGCGTCCGCGATGAAAAACTGAACTGGCAGACCTCGATCGTCGACCTGATGAAGCTGCTGGGGATGGAAAGCTCGCTGGCCGAGCGCAAGGAACTGGCCGACGAACTGGGCTACACCGGTGACACCTCGGACTCCGCCAGCATGAACATCTGGCTGCACAAACAGGTGATGCAGAAGATTGTGGATAACGGCGGCCAACTGCCGCGCGACCTGACAGCCTAGGCATTGTTCCCTCCGCTCATCCCGGGTTTCGCCGGGATGAGCGGAAGGATCAGAGTCGCGCGGTCGGGTCTCCTCGCGCTATGTTCGTAACATGACCGACGTCGACCTTGATTCCGGCGATCCGCCCTGGGCGGAGGACGACGCGCCAGAGTCGTCAGACAATGTTCGCGACGACAACACCGACGACATGTTCGGCGCGCCCGCCGTCGTTCAGCCGGAGGCAAAACCCGCCGCCGCACCTAAGCCTGCCCCCGCCGCTGCTCCCGACGACGCTCACCGGAACAACGGCGAGGCCTATACGGTTCTGGCCCGCAAATACCGGCCCAAGACCTTCGAGGACCTGATCGGTCAGGAGGCGATGGTCCGCACCCTGACCAATGCCTTCGCCACCGGCCGCATCGCCCACGCCTTCATGCTCACCGGCGTGCGCGGAGTGGGCAAGACCACCACGGCGCGTCTGCTGGCCCGGGCTCTGAACAATGAGACCGACGTCATCGACCGGCCCTCGCTTGAGCTGACCGCCCAAGGCCGCCACGACGCGGCAATCATGGCCGGCCAGCATATGGACGTGATGGAGATGGACGCGGCGTCCCACACCGGCGTCAACGACATCCGCGATATCCTCGAGAGCGTCCGCTATGCCCCGGTCGAGGCCCGCTACAAGGTCTATGTGCTCGACGAAGTGCACATGCTGTCGAACCAGGCCTTCAACGCCCTGCTGAAGACGCTGGAAGAGCCGCCGCCCCACGCCAAATTTATCTTCGCCACCACCGAGATCCGCAAGGTCCCGGTGACCATCCTGTCCCGCTGCCAGCGGTTCGACCTGCGTCGCGTCGAGCCGGAAATCCTGGTCGAACACCTGTCGCGCATCGCCGGCAAGGAAGGCATGACGGTCGAGGACGACGCCCTCGCCCTGATCGCCCGCGCCGCCGAAGGCTCGGTCCGCGACGGCCTGTCGCTGCTGGATCAGGCCCTGGTCCAGGGCGAACGCGGCGAGCCGGTGGCGACCGACACCGTGCGCGACATGCTGGGCCTGGCCGACCGGTCCCAGACCATCGCCCTGTTCGAACAGATCATGGCCGGCCGCACGCCCGAGGCCATCGAGACCTTCCGCACCCTGTATGGCTACGGGGCCGACCCGGTTCAGGTCACCAACGACCTCCTTGAACACTGCCACGCCGCCTCGGTGGCCAAGATGCTTGGGCCTAATGCCACGCGTCTGCCCAACGATCAGGCCCAGCGGCTCGCGGCCATGGGGGCGGCGGTCTCGGCCGGCACCCTGTCGCGGACCTGGTCGATGCTGCTCAAGGCCCTGGACGAGGTCCGGCGCGCGCCCAGCCCTGCCGATGCGGTCGAGATGGCCATCGTGCGGCTGGCGTATGCCGCCGACCTGCCGGGGCCCGAGGAGGCGCTGAAGACGCTGCAGTCCGGCGGTCTGCCCGGCGGCTCAGGTGCGCCGCGCGGCGGCGGCGGCGGCGGCGGGGCCTCGGCGCAGCTGGCCCCCCGCCCGGCGACCGCACCGACCTTTCCCGATCCCCAGACCTTCGATGCCGTCGTCGCCCTGATCGGCGACAAGCGCGAGATCGCCCTGCAGATGGACGTGCAACGCTATGTCCGGCCGGTGTCCTTCAAGCCCGGCACCCTGACCTATGAGCCGGTCGACGGCGCCCCGGCCAACCTGGCCACCCGCCTGTCCTCGCGGCTGAAGGAGTGGACCGGTCGCCAGTGGTTTGTCGTCGCCAACGGCCAGGGCGGCGGCGAGACCCTGATCGAACGCGAACGCAAGGATGCGGCGGCCACCCGCGCCGAGGTCGAGGCCGACCCCTTCGTCATGGCCGTACTGGCGGCCTTCCCCGGTGCCGTGGTCGGCGAGATCAAGACCCTGGCCCCCGCCGTGGAAATGCCGAGCATCCCGGATGAGGTGGAGGAGGATCAGGACTGAGGGGTGGGCGCGGAGCGGGGGGCTCGGTTCGACCCGTAGCGGTGCTTGTCAGGGTCTCCTCCCCGTCGCGGAGCGATGGGGAGGTGGCGCGGCGCGCTTGCGCCGTGACGGTGGGGTTCTTTACCCCGGGCACTGTACGGGCCAGGAACCCCTCCACCGCTTCGCGGTCCCCCTCCCCATCGCCAAGCGGCGACGGGGAGGAGACGATTGATCAGCGGATGGAAAATGGCGATCAGAACCCCTATCTTCCCCGCATGAAAGATCTCAACGCCCTCATGCAACAGGCCCAGGCGATGCAGCAGAAGCTGCAGGACGCCCAGGCCAAAATGGCCGAAACTATCGCCGAAGGCAGCTCCGGCGGCGGTCTGGTGACCGTGGTCCTGAAAGGGGCCGGCGAGATCACCTCGGTGAAGATCGACGACAGTCTGATGGTCCCCGGCGACACCGAGATTCTCGCTGACCTGATTGTCGCCGCCCATGCTGACGCCAAGCGCCGGCTGGACGTCGTCAACGCCGATCTGATGCGCGAGGCGGCCGGGCCGCTGGCGGGCATGAACATTCCCGGCATGCCCAAACTGTTCTGAGCCCCGACCGCAACCGATGGCCGCCTCTGCCGGACCCGAGATCGAGCGGCTGATCGCGCTGCTGGCCAAATTGCCGGGATTGGGGCCCCGCTCGGCCCGCCGCGCGGCCCTGGCGCTGCTGAAGAAGCGCGAACAGCTGCTGGAACCGCTGGCGGCCTCCCTGGCCGAAACGGCGGCGAAGGTCGTGTCCTGTTCAGTCTGCGGCGCGCCCGACACCCGCGATCCCTGTTCGATCTGTTCGGACGCATCGCGCGACAACGGCCTGATCTGTGTGGTCGAGGAGGCCGGGTCCCTTTGGGCCATGGAGCGGTCCGGGGCCTTTCGCGGCAAATACCATGTGCTGGGCGGGCTGCTGTCGGCGCTGGACGGGGTCGGTCCCGACGCCCTGCGGGTCGCCGAACTGGTCGGCCGGGTGAAGGGGGGCGAGGTGCGCGAGGTCGTGCTGGCCCTTCCCGCCACCGTCGACGGCCAGACCACCGCCCACTATCTGGCCGACCGCGTCGCCGGCAACGGCGTCGAGGTCACCTCGCTGGCGCGGGGCGTCCCGGTCGGCGGCGACCTCGACTGGCTCGACGACGGCACCATCGTCCAGGCGCTTCGGGCCCGACGACCGGCGTGATAGGGTTCGTCCATGGCGGATGATCTGACCAGACCGGCGAAAGACCTCTACGAGCACGACTATGTCGCCTGGGCGGAGGCCCAGGCTGCGGCCCTTCGCGCCAGGGATGGAGGCCGAAACGCCCTCGACTATGAAAATCTGGCGGAGGAGATCGAGGATTTGGGCAGGTCCGAGATCCATGCCTGCGAGAGCCAGATCGAAAACATCATAGAGCATTTGCTCAAGATCGAATTCGTCGGCCCCCGCGAGACCATCCCGCACTGGAGCAAGGAACTGCGAGGGTTCCGCCGGGAACTCGACAGGAGGCGGACGCGAACAATCGATAACCGTCTGGAGCCCCGGTTGCCTCAATCGTTCGCCTATGGAGTGAAATCGCTCGTGACCGGCGGGCTGATCAAGGGCCTTGATCAGGTCCTTGCGGTTCGTGAGGGTTACTCCTGGGACCAGATCGTTGATCCGGACTGGTTTCCGGCCCCGCGCTACGGCGACTGAGGCGCGACCCTGCGCGGTTGCGTCCGTTTCTGACGTATCGCCGTGCGAGGATACAATTGAGCCCGTCCGACTTGTATCCCTGACCGCCGGGCTGGACCAAGTGGACTCAACGGACGGAGTGGACTCCACGACGCGAGTGGACTCAGTGGACTCAGTGGACTGTGTTTTTTGCATCAACCGTCCCGGCATGGCGCGGGCCGCCGACTCCGTTTAGGAACGGAGCATGAACACACTGTCGATCGTCCTGCTCGTCGTCTCTGTCGCCCTCGCGGCCGGTTTCTTGTGGGCCTTCCTCGGCTGGCAGGCGGCGAAGGGGGCGGTCGCCTCGGCCCGCGAGAAGATCATCCTGATCGAGGATAGCCGCGCGGCGATGGGCGAGTTCCTCAAGGCCCAGGCGGCCCAGTCGGCCCAGGTCGTGGCCGACCAGATGGTGACCCGCGCCACCGAGACCTTCCAGGCCCAGGACCGGGTCGCGCGCGAGCGGATGGAGGCCCAGCTGAAGCCGGTGGCCGAGACCCTGGTCAAGTTCGAGGCCCAGGTCACGGCGCTGGAAAAGGCGCGGGCCGAGGAGACCGGCAGTCTCAAGGAACAGCTCTCGGCCCTGATGATCGCCTCGACCGCGACGCGCGACGAGGCCAGACGGCTGACCGAGG
>JBBSCK010000091.1:0-10754 GCA_038250335.1 Caulobacterales bacterium | reverse complement strand
CAGGTCGGCACCGCCGTCGAGGCCGCCCGCACCGCCTTCCCCGACTGGGCCGACCGCCCCCGCGCCGATCGCATCGACGCCATGAAACGCTATCAGGCCGCCCTGAAAGCTCGCGCCCCCGCCTTCGCCGAGGCCATCAGCCGCGAGACCGGCAAGGCCCTGTGGGAGACCACCGCCGAACTGGGCTCGATGGCGGGCAAGGTGGATCTGTCGATCCGCGCCTATGACGAACGAACCGGCGAGCGGACCAGCGAAACCGCCTTCGGTCAGGCGACCCTGCGCCACCGCCCGCACGGCGTCGCCGCCATCCTCGGCCCGTTCAACTTCCCCGGCCACCTGCCCAACGGCCATATCGTGCCCGCCCTGCTGGCCGGCGACACCGTGGTGTTCAAGCCCTCGGAGGAGACGCCGCACACGGGCCAGCTGATGGCCGAATGCCTGGCCGAGGCCGACCTGCCCGCTGGCGTCTTCAACCTGGTCCAGGGCGGCCGCGACGTCGGGGCTGCCCTGCTGGACCAGCCGATCGACGCCCTGATGTTCACCGGCTCGGGCGCGGCGGGTGCCCATTTCCGCCGGAAATTCGCCGACGATCCGCATGTGATTCTGGCGCTCGAACTGGGCGGCAACAATCCTCTGGTGGTCTGGGACGCGGCGGATGCTCAGGCTGTGGCCGGGATCGTGGTCCAGTCCGCCTTCGTCACCACCGGCCAGCGCTGCTCCTGCGCCCGCCGCCTGATCGTGCCCGAGGGCCCGGCCGGTGACGCCATCATCGAGGCCGTCAACAGCCTCGTCGACCGGTTGATCTTCGCGCCGTGGGACTCGACGCCCGAGCCCTATGGCGGGCCCCTGATCTCGCAGCGCGCGGCCGAACAGGCCCTCGCCGCCCTGCAGCAGCGGATCGACATGGGGGCCCGCGTTATCCGCGCCTCCGGCCCCGTCGACAATCTGCCCGCCGCCTTCGTGAAGCCCGCGATCCTCGACGTGACCGGGATCGATGTCCCCGACGAGGAGATGTTCGCCCCCTTCCTGTCCGTCACCCGCGTCGCGACGTTCGACGCCGCCATCGCCGCCGCCAACGCCACCCGCTACGGCCTGTCCGCCGGTCTGGTCAGCGACGACCCCGCCCACTGGGACCATTTCATCCGCCGCATCCGCGCCGGCGTCGTCAACTTCAACCGGCCGACGACCGGGGCCGCTGGCGACATGCCGTTCGGAGGCCTTGGTGCCAGCGGCAACCACCGGCCGAGCGCCTACTACGCCGCCGACTACTGCGCCTATCCGGTCGCCAGCTTCGAGGCCGGAGCCGTCAAGAATATCGAGGGCGAGATCAGAGGCCTGCGATGACCGCCGTGGAAGCCAATGCCGACGGCCTGATCGGGCCGACCCATTCCTACGCGGGTCTGTCTCCCGGCAACCTCGCCTCCAGCCTGAACAAGGGCGAGGCCTCGAACCCCCGCGCGGCCGTCTTGCAGGGCCTCGACAAGATGCGCACCCTGGCTGACCTCGGCCTGCCACAGTTTGTGCTGCCGCCGCACGAGCGGCCCGACATCGGATTCCTGCGCAGTCTCGGCTTCACCGGCTCCGACGCCCGGGTGCTGGAACAGGCCTGGAAGGACGCGCCCGGCTTTGCCGCCGCCGCCTGTTCGGCCAGTCCCATGTGGGCCGCCAATGCCGCGACTGTGACGCCTAGCGCCGACTCCGCCGACGGCCGCGTTCACTTCTCGCCCGCGAACCTGATCACCAACCTGCACCGCTCGCTGGAGCACGCCCAGACGAAGCGGTCGCTGGACGCCCTGTTCCCCGACCCCGCCCGTTTCGCCGTCCACCACGCCCTGTCGCCGGTCGCCCATCTGGCCGACGAGGGTGCCGCCAACCATGTCCGAATGTGCGCGGATCATGGGTCGCCGGGCGTTAACCTGCTGGTCTGGGGCCGCGACGCCTTCGAGGCCTGGGACGGCCCCTACCCCGCCCGCCAGACGCGCCAGGCCAGCGAGGCGATCGTCCGCCGCCACGCTGCCGGCGGTGCGGTACTGGCGCGGCAGTCGAAGGCCGCTATCGCCGGCGGCACCTTTCACAATGACGTCGTCTGCGTCGGTGCGCTGGAGACCCTGTTTCATCATGACCTGGCGTTTGAGGATACGGCCGCTACCCACGCCGACATCCGCGTGGCGGCCAAGGGGTTCGAACCGATCTTCGTCGAAGTCTCGTCCGCCGACCTGCCGCTGGCCGACGCCATCTCCAGCTATCTATTCAACTCCATGCTGGTGCAGATCCCCGGTGAGAGCCGCCTGACCCTGATCTGCCCGACCGAGACCCGGGACAACCCGCGCGCCCACGCCGTCGCCCAGTCGCTGGTGGCCTCGAACGGTCCGATCGGCGCGGTGGAGTATGTCGACGTGCGCCAGTCGATGCGCAACGGCGGCGGCCCGGCCTGCCTGCGCCTGCGCGTCGTCCTGACGGAGGCAGAGCTGGACGCGACCAACCCGGCCATGCGCCTGACACCCGACCTCCACGCCCGCCTGTCGGAGTGGGCCAACCGCTGGTACCGAGACACCCTGGCCCCCGCCGACCTCGCCGACCCGGCCCTGATCGTTGAAACGCGCGGGGCGCTGGACGCGCTGACGGGAATGCTTAGGCTGGGATCGGGCTTCTACCCGTTCCAGCGGGTCTGACCGGATCCAGCGATGACCCAGAACCCGTTCCTGATCGCGGGTGGCGTGCTCAGCGCCGCAGCGTCCGTCCTGCACCTGGCGATCATCGTCGGCGGTCCGTCCTGGTACCGGTTCTTCGGCGCGGGCGAGGCGATGGCCCGCATGGCCGAGCAGGGCTCCCTCTACCCGACGATCGTGACCATCGGCATCGCGTCGGTGCTGGCCGTCTGGTCCGCCTATGCCTTCGCGGGGGCCGGCCTGATCTCCCGCCTGCCCCTGATGCGAACGGCTTTGATCGCGATCTCGACGGTCTATCTGCTTCGGGGGCTGGTCCTGATCCCGGCCTTCCTCATCAATCCGGGCGGCGTCCAGCCCTTCTTGCTGTGGAGCTCGGTGATCGTGCTTGTCTATGGCATCGCCTATGCCGTCGGGACCTGGATCGCCTGGCCCGCCCTGTCGTCACCGGCCGCCGGCACCCCGGCCTGATCGACCACGAGGACGGAACAGCGTGGCGACCTGAGCCGCTCCAGCGCCCCCGGAAAGCGCCGCGACAGCGGGGCCTCGATCAGGCCGAGCTGGACTGTCCAGTCCCCCGAACCGTCCGGGCGCAGGCCAGTGACGCGACCCTCATTGACCAGCCACGACCGGTGCGCCCGGACGAAACCGAACCGTTCCAGCTCCACCTCGACGGTCGCCAGCGTTGCGCGCATCAGCGGACGGCGTCCGTCCGCCAGCCAGAACTCGACATAGTTGCCGGCCGAGGACACGGCGACGATATCCTCGATCGCCACCCGGACCAGCCGACTGCCGTCACGAATGTCGAACGTCGCCCGGGGCTCGACCGTGCGGACCTGGCGCTGCCGTTCACCGGCGAGCCAGAACACCGTCACATTGGCCGCATAGGTCAGCAGGTCCTTGCGCAGCTCATAAGGAAATTCGTCCAGCAGCGGCCCGGTCCCGTAGCTGTCGCCCATGGCCGCATAGACGACCTTCCTCAGGGCGACGAAACCCGCGACATGAAGAAGGGTGTAGGCAAGCGCCGCGCCGGCGTGCAGGCCAAGCGCACGCGGCCAGCCCCACTCCACAGGCGAGGCGTAGCGGACGGCGAACAGACACAGTATCGCACCCGGCACGGCTGTCGCGGCACTGGTCAGCGCCCACGTCCATGCCTTCCAAGGCTCAAGTCCGGGTCGGTCCGACAGACTGGTCAGGGCCCCGACGATGGCGAACAGACCGATGACGCCGGTCACCATCAGGACGAGGATGACGGCCTCGCGGCGAGTCTCTGGCCAGTAGCCGGGCCGCTGGTCCCCGGGGTCGCGCCGTTCGCCCCGCAGCCGTTGCCACAGGCCAGGCTTCCCCCGCACCCGTGGATGATCGTTCCGTTCGATCAGGTCCCTCATGTCCCCGACACCGTCCCCCGTCACGTCCCCGACCGAAGCCGCCCCATCCCGCCGCTACGATCTGGACTGGATCCGCGTGGCAGCCTTCTTCCTGCTGATTGTCTACCACGTGGGCGTCTTCTACGAGACTGACAGCGACTGGCACACCTCCAGTCCGCGGGCGATCGAGGGAATCGAGATGGCGATGAGCCTCTCCAGCCCCTGGCGTCTTGCGCTCCTGTTCCTGATCGCCGGCTTTGCGACCCGGTTCATGACCGCCCGGCTGTCTGCGGGCCTGCGCGGTGCCGGGGTCCTCGCCCTGGGCAGGACCGGCCGCCTGTTTGTGCCCCTCGTCTTCGGCATGCTCGTGATCGTCCCGCCCCAGACCTATTTCCAGGTGGCCCAGTACACGCCCCATCTGGTCGAGCCCTGGCCACAGTTCTACGCCCTGTATCTGAGCGGCGAACACGAATGGGACATCACCACCCCGACGTGGAACCATCTCTGGTTCGTCGCCTATCTGTGGGTCTACAGCCTTGTCCTGGCAGGCCTGCTGGCCCTCACCGGTGACGCACTGCCCCGGCTGGGGCGATGGCTGGACCGGACGATGTCCGGCCCCGCACTCCTGATTGCGCCCATTCTCTATCTTGGGCTGGCGCGCCAGCTCTATCCGGTCTTCGACCGGACCCATGCCCTCGTCGACGACTGGTACCTACACAGCGTCTACCTGCCACTGTTCCTGTTCGGCTTCCTGATCGCGACGTCCGAGCGGATCCGCCTCGGCCTGATCGCAAACCGATGGGCCGCCCTGGGCCTGGCCGTCACGGCCTGGCTGGTCTGGCAGGCCTATCTCGTCACCTGGACCGGTCTGCCTGGCGACATCCAGCTCTGGGCCCCGGTCGCGGAGAATCCGCCGGCCTGGCTGCGGATTGCGATGCGCTGGACCTTTGCGGCGATCCAGTGGAGTGCCATCGCGGCGATCCTTGGCTTCGGTGCCAGACATCTGAACTTCGACCGGCCTGCTCTCCGGTATCTGACTGTGGCAGTCTTCCCGCTCTACATCCTGCATCAGACGATCACGGTGGTCGCCGGTCGCTATCTGCCGAGGCTGGCCCTGCCACTGGGGCTGGAGGCCGGACTTCTGGTCGCCATCACTTTCGGCGGGGCCTTCGCCGGCTACGAGCTGGTTCGCCGCATCCCGCCGCTCCGCCCCTTCTTTGGACTGAGGATCAGCCCGCGAAGAGCGAGCCGCCCGCCCCGCACCCCATAGACCCGGCTGCCGGCCGGGATGGGCTAGGCTTCCGGCACGGCGGGGGGTGGCGCGACCGGCCCCTCCGGCCCTCCCGGCTGTGCCGACGCGGGGGCCGCCGCCACCTCGCCCTCGGCGCGATAGACGACGCGGCAATCCCCCTCGACCGTGGTGTAGCGCCCATTGGCGGCATCGACGAAGGCGATACGCCCGCCGTCATCATACTCGACCTTGCCGGTCGACTGCCCGGCGAAGGTCTGCGTGCCATAGGTCCAGCAGGTGATGTCCGCAGCCTGGTCGCCGAAGGTGGCGGCGTTGCGGGCGCGTTTGGCCTCGGTGCAGGCCGTCGCCGCAAGCGCCATCCCGGCGATGAGGAAAAGGGTGGTCGCGCGTCTCATGCCGCGAACCTCCCACCCTTTTCCGCATAAACCTGAGTGCCCCGCGTGATGACCCGGTCATAGGGCTGGATCGCCTCGATCCCGATGTCGGACTGGCCCTTCAGCCGCTCATAGATCGGGCCGAAATCCTCCAGCGTGGCGTCGTTGAGGGCCTCGATCGAGGGGATGACGAAATAGACCTGCTGGAAGTCGTCGATGCGGTAGTCGGTGCGCATGATCCGCTCCAGATCAAAGGCGATCCGGTTCGGCGACGGGTCCTCAAGGGCAAAAACGCTCTCGGAGGCCGACGAGACGATGCCCGCTCCATAGATCTTCAGCCCGTCGCCCTGATCCATCAGGCCGAACTCGACCGTGTACCAGTAGAGGCGGGCCAGGTTCTTGAGCATGCCCAGCGACTGCGCGCGCTGCCCGCCCTTGCCATAGGCCTGCATATAGTCGGCAAAGTTACGGTCGGTCAGCATCGGCACATGGCCGAACACGTCATGGAAAATGTCCGGCTCCTGCAGATAGTCCAGCTGATCCGGCTTGCGGATGAACTGGCCTGAAGGAAAGCGCCGGTTGGCCAGATGATCGAAGAACACCTCGTCCGGAACCAGGCCGGGGACACAGACGACCGTCCAGCCCGTCAGGGCCTTCAGCTTCGGGTTCATCAGGGCGAAATCGGGAATACCGCCGGTGTTCAGGTCCAGCGCCCCAAGCCCCTTGAGGAAAGCATCGGCGGCGCGGCCCGGCAGGATGTCCATCTGGCGGGCATACAACGTATCCCAGGTGTCGTGCTCGACCTGCGTATAGCCGCGCCAGTTCTGCGAGATGGTCCAGTCCGCTGCCGCACCGGGGGGCGGGGCCTGAAAGACATGTTCAAAATCGGCCATCACGCGCTCCTTGTCGCGCCAGTCTAGAACCGGCCAGGCCGTCGTCCAAGCACCAAGGCCGGATCAGTGGATCAACTGGGCCCGCGGCGCGATGTGACCATGGCCGTCGAGGGTGAACCACTCTGCCTGATCGGCGGCCGACAGGGGCGCAACATCCGGATCAGGCTCGAGTACGGCCTCCGCAGCATAGACAAGGAAGCCGGCCTCGACGCCCATCGCCAGCACCCGATAGAAGGGCTGGTCGCGATGATCGGGCCCGGGCTCGCTGGCGGGGCCGGCGTAGGTGGCGTCGACATCGACCACGATGCCCCGAAACGAATCCTCGCGGTGACGCACGATCTGGCCGAGGCTGAACCTGGCCGTCTGGAACTGGGTCATTCCCCAGCATTACGCACCGCCGTCTGAGCGGGATGCGGGTCGCAGCGTTCATCTTCACGTCATATAGGCTTGGCGCGAACGCGTATGGGGGGCTAGGCTGACCCCAACGGGTGCCCGTGACGGTTGCGCCCACTTGAAAGTTCGGCCCATGCCGGCACCCGACCTCGCGCCCCGTCGGCGCGACGAGCGGTCCCGGGTCAGCAGGGCGTCGATGTGGGACGGGTCGGGTCGCGATGCCCCCGTTTTCGGCGCGCTCGATCTGGGGACCAACAATTGCCGGCTGCTGATCGCCCGTCCGGCGCGGGACGGCTTTCGCGTGGTCGACAGCTTCAGCCGGATTGTCCGCCTCGGCGAGGGGCTCTCGCGAACGGGGCGACTGGACACGGCAGCAATGGACCGGGCCTATGACGCCTTGGCCCTGTGCGCCGAGCGGGTGATCCGACGCGGCGTGGAGTCCGCCCGTTTGAGCGCCGTAGCGACCCAAGCCTGTCGGGCCGCCGAAAACGGTGCCGCCTTCGTCGAGCGGGTGCAACGCGGCACGGGTCTGAGGCTGCGAATCATCGATCCGGTCGAGGAGGCCCGCCTGTCGGTCGAGGGCTGTCTGAACCTGTTCGACCCTCGGGCCGAGGCGGTTCTGGTCATCGACGTTGGGGGCGGATCGACCGAGCTGTCGTGGCTGCGCAAGACCGGCAGCGAGATGAGGACGGTCGGGTGGATGTCGGCCCCGCTGGGGGTCGTTACCCTGGCAGAACGGCACCCCGAGCCCGCCGACGCCAGCGAGGCCTGGTACGAGGCCATGGTCGCCGACATGACGGCGGCGCTGTCGGCCGGGACCTTCGAGGATGTGGAGTTCCGCCGGCTGTTCGCGGACGGTCGGGGGCATCTGGTCGGCACCTCGGGGGCCATCACCAGTCTGGCGGGCGTGCATCTGAACCTGCGGCGCTACCAGCGGGACCGGGTCGACGGGCTGTGGATGACGCGGTCCGAGTGCGAGGCGGCGGCGGAACGATTGAAGGCGCTGGGTCCCCAGGGCCGGGCGGCCGAGGCCTGTATCGGGCCGGACCGTGCCGATCTGGTGCTGGCCGGCGCGGCCATCCTGGAGGCCGTGCAGCGGGCCTGGCCCAGCGAGCGGGTGCGGGTCGCCGACCGCGGGCTGCGCGAGGGCCTGCTGCTGCAACAGATGCGCGAGGCGAAACGGCCCGTGCGGCGTCGGCGCCAGCGGGACCGGCGCCCGGCTCAGGCCGCCGGCCCGGTCATCCTGGAGACCTGAACCGGCAGCTCCACGTCGCAGATCGAGAAGTCCGCGCCGCGCGCCGCACGCACCCCGGCGGCCAGGGTCCGAAAGGCGGCGGAGCCCGCGTCCAGAACATTCACCACCGGCCGGTCCGCCTCGGGCAGGTCGGCGGCGACGCGAACGCGGAGCATGCGGTCCGGATCGCCGGTGACGGTCCCGTTGTCGCCGTCGCCGACCTTGATGGCCCGCACCGCGTCGAGCCCCGAGACCACTCGGCCCCAGACGGTGTAGCGCTTGTCCAGAGCCGGATAGGGCTGGCGCATCAGGAAGAACTGGCTGTTGGCGCTGTCATTGGCCTCGTCGCGCGCCATACCCGCAACGCCCGGGCAGTAGGTCGCCCATCCGTGCACCTTGCCGTCGGCCGTCGTCGCCATCAGCGCGGTCGGCTGGGTCTGGACCGGCAGGCTGTTGAGAAAGCCCAGCAGGGCCCCGGCCGGTTCTGCGACCTGGGCGAACAGCGTCTCCGGCCCGCGCCGGAAGGTGAACTCGGCCTTCAGATCCGGATAGGGGCTCTGGCCCTCGCCGGTGCCCAGCGGATCGCCGGTCTGGGCCATGAAATTGTCGATGACCCGGTGAAAGACGATGCCGTCAAAGAAGGCGCGGCGGGCCAGCAGGTGCATCCGCTCGACATGCAGCGGGGCCGCCTCGGGCGCCATCTCGACCAGGATCCGGCCCTGAGTGGTGTCGATCACCAGCAGATTGTCAGCCGGGACCTGACGCCAGTCGGCAGCAGCGTAGACCGGGGCGGCGGCGGCCGGAGCCATCGCGTCCTGGGCCATGGCCGACGCCGGCGCGCAGGCGAGGGCCAGAAGGAGCGCGAGGGGCGCAGATCCGATCAACCGCCTGCGCCTGTTCCGGGACGCGCGGGCATCGGATGCGGGCAGGCTCATGATCATCCCCCGGAAACCTCGACGACCGGCTGGGCGTCGCAGACGGTGAAGGCGCTTGCGCGCGCCGCGCGGACCTCGGCAAGGCGCGCCTGGAAGGCGGCGGAACGGGCGTCGAGCACGCGCACGACGGGTCGCTCACCCTCGGGCAGGGCGGCGGAAGTGCGCGCGCGGGTCATGATGTCGGGATCATCGGTCACGGCTCCGTCAGCGCTGGCCGGACCCGGCTTGAGCATCCCGACCACCTCCAGCCCCGACACGATGCGGCCAAAGGCGGTGTAGTTGCCGTTCAGCACGGCATTGGGGGCCATCATCAGGAAGAACTGGCTATTGGCGCTGTCGGGCGTGGCGGACCGCGCCATGCCGGCCACGCCGTCGCAGAACAGGCCCCCGGCGTCGGTCCTGAAGTCGGATGTGACCATCATCTGGGCGTCGGGCTGGGTCTGGACCGGCAGGGAGCCGACCAGGCCGACGAGGCCGGTCGGGGCCCCGCCCGCGATGGCCGCGAACTGGGCGTCGCGCCCCCGACGGAAGCTGAACTCGGCGGCGATGTCAGGCAGGTCTGACCCCCCTGCCCCGGTGCCCAGCGGATCGCCGGTCTGGGCCATGAAGCCGGTCAGGACGCGGTGGAATTTCAGCCCGTCATAGAAGCCCTGGTCGGCCAGGGTGCGAATACGCTCGATGTGGCGCGGCGCGGCGCGGGGTTCCAGCTCGACCAGGATCCGGCCCTTTGAGGTGTCGATCACCAGCAGATTCTCCGGCGCGATCGTGCGCCAGTCACCGGTGGCAGGAGCGGCAGCGGCGGCGACCGGGGCCGGGGTCGGGGCCGTCTGGGCCAGACCTGCGCCGGGCGACAGCAGGGCGAGGGCGGCGGCGAGGGCGAGCGGCGTGATCTTCAAGGCGGTATCCTGATCGGTTCTAGCGTTTGACGCGGTCGCGCACGGCGGCGGCGACGGCGGGACTGACGAAACTGTCGATGTTCCCGTCCAGCCGGGCAATCTCCTTGACCAGTCGCGAGGCGATCGCCTGGTGGCGCGGGTCCGCCATCAGGAACACGGTCTCGATGTCGTCATTGAGGCGCTGGTTCATGGCCGTCATCTGGAACTCGTATTCGAAATCCGCGACGGCGCGCAGGCCCCGGACGATGACATTGGCGTTCAGGCTCTCGGCGAAATGCATCAACAGGGTCGAGAAGGGCTGAACCTCGATGTCGGCCCCGAGGCGGCTCACCTCGGCCCGGACCATCTCGACCCGTTCCGCCGTGGTGAACAGCGGCCCCTTGTCGTCGTTCTCGGCCACGCCGATGACCAGCCGGTCGACCAGTTTCACCGCCCGGCCGATGATATCCAGATGGCCGTTGGTGATGGGGTCGAACGTCCCCGGGTAGAGCCCGATGCGCATGCCGTTTTCTGTCCCCCGGTATCCTCCTGTCGATCTAGCACCGGTCGGTTTTGCTGTCTCCTCCCTCCGCCGCAGGCGTGGGGAGTTGACGGCCAGACGTGCGTCATCGCTCCCTGACCGTTCGGCCGGAAGGGGCGGGGAAGCGTCGGAGCCGTGGGCGATCTCGCCCGGGACCGTGGCGGACACCGTCGCCGGCGGCCGCCTGTATGTTTGAGTTTCGGCAAGGTCGCCTCGGCTCCGTT
>JBBSCK010000090.1:0-10958 GCA_038250335.1 Caulobacterales bacterium | reverse complement strand
GTCGCATGATGGCCTCGACCTCGTCCCCGGTGCCGACAGGCACGGTCGATTTGGTCACGATCACGGTAAAGTCCTGGATCAGGCCGGCGATCTCCTCGGCGGCGGCATAGACATAGGACAGGTCGGCATGGCCGTCGCCGCGCCGCGTTGGCGTGCCCACGGCGATGAAGACGATCTCGGCGTCGCGGATCGCCTGCGAACCGTCCACCGCGAACGACAGCCGGCCCGCCTTGACGTTGTCCGCCACCAGCTGGTCCAGACCGGGTTCAAAGATTGGAATCTCGCCGCGGTTCAGGCGCTCGATCTTGGACGGATCCTTGTCGACGCAAACCACCGTGTGCCCGAAGTCGGCAAAACAGGCTCCGGACACCAGGCCGACATAACCCGTTCCGATCATGGTGACGCGCATCGAAGACCCTCTCCCGCCGACAGCAGGGCAGCCATAACCCAGCCGATGGTGCGGCGCAAAACATCCCTGACCACCGCGCGTTAAGCGTCTCTTCTTACCCGATCTTGACCCTCCCGCTCCATGATCGGGTGATGACCGAGACCGTTCTCCCGGCCTGTGACGCGCAGCCGACGGATCGTCGGGAAGCGAAACGCCGCCCGTTCCGCAAGGCGCGACGGGCGCGTGAACGGGTGCGCCTGCTGGGCCAGACCGTCGACCTCGTCCGCCCCGAGGAGGTGCTGCACCATGTCGAGACCTGGGTCGCCGCGCGCCGCAAGGTCGTGATCGCCAATCACAATCTCAACAGCCTCGCCCTGCTGGGCCGAAATCCGGAGCTGGCCCGCTTCTACGATCGAGCCGATCTGGTCGAGGTCGACTCCACGCCGCTGATCCAGTTCGCCCGGCTGCTCGGGCTGCAGGGGCGCGGCTTTCACCGCTGCACCTACCTCGACTGGCGCGACCATTTCTGGAGCGTCGCCGATCGCAAGGGCTGGCGGGTCCTCTATCTGGGCGGCGAGCGGTCCGTGGTGGAGCGCGCCCGCGAGAGTCTTTCGGCCGCCTATCCGGGCACCGACATCCGGGTCCGCGACGGCTATTTCGACGCGACCCGGGGTTCCGCAGACAATGCCGCCATTCTCGCCGAGGCCAGGGCGTTCGACCCCCACATCCTGTTCGTCGGCATGGGGATGCCGCGCCAGGAGCTGTGGATCCTCGACCATCTCGACGCCCTGCCGGACTGCGCCATCTTCTCGGTCGGTGCCGCCTTCGACTACGAGGCCGGTGCCCAGAAGGCTGCGCCGCGCTGGATGGGGCGGATGGGCGTGGAGTGGCTGTTCCGCCTGGCCAACGATCCGCGTCGTCTGGCACGCCGTTATCTGATCGAGCCGTGGAGCCTGAGCCGCCTCGTCGTGGCGGACGTCATGACGGCGATCCGGACCCGGCGGACCGCAGTGACCGAGCCAGGTCAGCGCTGAGACCCTGACAAAGCGCTCCCAGTTGCCGCTCGCTACCCCCGGCAGCGCGTTGGCGATTGAAGGGCGGCTCCGATAGCTTTCCGGAACAACATCGGGCCCCGGCTCTGCGGCCTTGAGGCTGTTTCGGGCATGGAGTTAACCAAAAATAGGAAGACCGCATGCTTGCGTCGTTTCCGGGAACGGCGGTCGGAGAGTTGTTTTGGATCCTGGGTTGAACCATCGGACCACCGGCGAGACAGCGCCGGTCACCTACGCACACCTGTCCCTCGAGACGTTCTCGCTGGAAGTCCGTGAGCCCGGTCTACCCCTGTCGGACTCACTCGAAGCGCTCGTCAGACATGCCGAGCGGATCCATCCTGGAGCCCTCGCCAGTATCATGCTTCTGGATGAGGCAAGGCAGCATCTTGCTCCGGGTGCCGCTCCCAGCCTGCCGGAGATCTACCACCAGACGATGATCGGATCCGCCATCGGTCCGGATGCCAACCCGTGCGGCACGGCGGCCTTCGGCAACTGCATGGTCGTCGTCGAGGATATTCAGTCTGACCCCCTGTGGGCCAGGTTCAGACCCTTTGCGCAGGAACTGGGTCTGCGGGCGTGTTGTTCGCAACCCATCCGGGGCCTGGTCGGGGAAGTCCTGGGGATCATCGCGCTCTATCACCGTGAGGCCTGCTCGCCGACAGGCGCGCAGATTCAATCCATTCAGAATCTGGCGGTGCTTGCGTCGACCATCATCGAAAGGCACGACGCACAGACGGCGACAGCCGAGATTGAGCAGCGACTGTCCGACACATCGTTGCGCCTGACCGCGATGGAGGAGCAGGCCGAGTACGAACGGCGCTCGATCGCGAAAAAAGAAGCCTTCTATGGCAAGATCATGGAAATGATGCCGGCCCTGCTGATCGTAAAGGAGGCCAGCACCGGCAAGTTTGTCCTCATCAATCAGGCGGCTGAGGCTGCCACGGGCCTATCGTCAGCCTCGGCCGTGGGGAAGACCATTCATGAACTGTTTCCCGCCGAGGAGGCGAAGCGCTCCTGGGATGAGGACCAGCAGGTCATTCTCACCAGACAGGTGAAGGTCGAGCAGAGCGCTGTAGTCACAACCCAGGACATGGGCGAGCGCTACTGGACGACACGGAAGACTGCGACTTTCGAGGACGGGAGGCCCGCCTATATTGTCACTGTCGGTGAGGACGTCACCGAGCAGCACCATACCAACGCGGCACTCCAGGCGGCCCTGGTCGCCGCCGAGGCCTCCGGGCGGGCAAAATCCGCATTCCTCGCAAACATGAGCCATGAACTGCGCACGCCCCTGAATGGAATCGTGGCGGCCGCTGACATTCTGACCCGCAAATGCGACCGGCCCGACCAGCTTGAACTGCTCGACCTGATCCGATCATCGGGCGAAACGCTGGCGGCCTTGCTCTCGGATCTGCTGGATACGGCCAAGATCGAGGCTGGTGAGCTCAAAATAAACAAAGAGCCATTCAAATTGAGAGAATTGGCAGAGATAAAGTACGAAAAGTTCAGACTGCAAAATGCAAGTGCAAACGTATGCTACGAATTCAGTTTTTCAGATGACATCGGTGAATATTATGTCGGCGACACGCTGCGGATCCGGCAGATTCTGGCAAATTTGCTCAGCAACGCTGCCAAGTTCACCACGACAGGAAAGATTGCTTTTTCGGTGGGGCAATCGTCTGGCGGACTGATCCGCTTCTCTGTCTCTGATACGGGGATCGGCTTTCCGACGGAAGCCAGGGAGCGGTTGTTTGACCGGTTCCAGCAGGCCGATGAGACGATCACGCGCAAATTCGGCGGAACCGGCCTGGGCCTGTCAATCAGTGCCAACCTGGTGAAACTGATGGGTGGCACGCTGGACTGCGACAGCAAACCGGGCGTGGGATCGACCTTCTGGTTCGAGCTTCCGCTGGAATCCGTCAATGCCCCCACCGATCTGCACCAGAGTGCCGCCGCCCTCGAATCCCCGGATCGGCCCCTGCGGGTCCTCATCGCCGATGATCATCCCACCAACCGCAAGGTGGCCGAGTTGATGCTGGCCGGTGTGGCCGAGGTCGTCAGCGTGGTCGATGGACAGCAGGCCGTGGACGCGGCGTTCGCTTCGCGCTTCGACATCATCCTGATGGATATGCAGATGCCGGTCATGGACGGCCTCAAGGCGGTGCAGATGATCCGTGCGCAGACATCACACAGCCAGAACATCCCCATCGTGATGATGACAGCAAATGCAATGCGGGACCATGTCGAGGCCAGCAGGACTGCGGGCGCGGACGTTCACCTCGCCAAGCCGATCACCGCCGCATCCCTGTTTGCGGCGATGAATGAAGCCATGGCAAGTCGCGATCCCGAACGGCTGAACGCGCGCCTGGCTGGATAGCGCCGGGGCGACCGAATCCGCCGGGCCGCAGCGGGCGTCAGGCCACGACATGTTTTGCGGTCGCTCGCCGGAGCCCCATGAAGGAGGCTACAAGCCCCCATGTCCGATCTCCGCGACATCCTCCGCGCCCGGGCCGCCGACCTCGGGTTCGACGTCTGCCGCTTCGCCTCGGCGTCCGAGCCGTGGAGCGCAGGCGAGCGGCTGGCCCATTTCGTCGAGGCCGGCCGGCACGGCGACATGGGCTGGATGGAGACGACGCTCGAACGCCGCGCCCACCCCACCGCGATGTGGCCGGACGCCCGCACCGCCATCGTTCTGGGCCTGAACTACGGCCCGGACCGGGACCCCCTTCCCGAGATGGCCGACCGCTCCGCCGGCTATATCTCGGTCTATGCCCGCGGCGACGACTATCACGAGGTCATCAAGGGCCGGCTCAAGACCCTCGCCGGACAGGTCGCCGCGCGACTGGGGGCCGAGGTCAAGGTGTTCGTCGACACCGCCCCGCTGATGGAAAAGCCGCTGGCCCAGCGCGCGGGTCTGGGCTGGCAGGGCAAACACACCAATCTGCTCAGCCGCGAGCACGGCAACTGGCTGTTCCTCGGCGTCATCCTGACGGCCGCGCAGATCGAGCCCGACGCCCCCGAGACTGAACACTGCGGCTCCTGCACGGCCTGCCTAGACGTGTGTCCGACCCAGGCCTTTCCCGCCCCGTTCCAGCTCGATGCCCGCCGCTGCCTGTCCTACCTGACCATTGAACACGCCGGGCCGTGGCCGGTCGAGTTCCGCACGGCCACCGGCTCGCGCATATACGGCTGCGACGACTGCCTCGCCGTCTGCCCGTGGAACAAGTTCGCCGAAGCCTCGCGCGAGGCTCGCCTGATCGCGCGTGACGCCCTCGTCTCGCCGCGTCTCGCCGACCTCGCCGCCCTCGACGACGCTGCGTTCCGTGCCCTGTTCTCGAAAAGCCCGATCAAACGCATCGGGCGCGACCGGTTCGTGCGGAATGTTCTCTACGCCATTGGCAACAGCGGGGACGCCGGGCTGGTCAAGAGCGCGAGGCGATTGCTGGACGACGCCTCCCCGCTGGTGCGCGGCGCCGCCGTCTGGGCCCTGTCCCGGCTATTGCAGGTGGAGGCGTTCGCGGCCCTGCGCGAGGCGAAACTGGCGGGCGAACAGGACGAGTGCGTGCGGGCAGAGTGGCTTGTCTCCTCCCCGTCGCCACTGGGCGATGGGGAGGGGGACCACGAAGTGGTGGAGGGGCTCTCGGTCACACCGCCGACTTTAGGATGAAGAACCCCTCAGTCACGGCGCGAAGTTGCGCCGCGCCACCTCCCCATTCGCTCCGCGAACAGGCAGGAGACCGATCGCCTATCCCGTCGCCAGACCCGTCCCGCGCCCGCCGCCGGGCACCATGGCCACGTCCAGAAGCTTGATCCGGAACACCAGCACCGAGTTGGGCGGAATGTCTGCGCCCTGTCCGCGCTCGCCATAACCGAGGGCCGGCGGCACATAGAGGGTCCATTCGTCGCCGACCTTCATCAGCTGCAGCGCCTCGGTCCAGCCGGGCACCACCTGTTCGGCGGTCGTCACATAGGGCTGGCCGCGAGAGAAGGAGCTGTCGAACACCGACCCGTCGGTCAGGGCCCCCTCATAGTCGACCCGCACCAGATCGTTCCGGTCAGGGCTCGCTGCGCCGGCTGGTCCCGACTGGACCACCTTGTACTGCAGACCTGACGGCAGGGTCTGGACCCCGTCGGCCCGAGCGTTGGACTCCATGAAGAAGGCGGCGGCCCGGGCATTGGCTTCCAGATCCGCGCCTCCGGTCGCATCGCGGTTGCACGCGCCGAGCGCCAGTGCACCGGCGACCACAACCACGCTAGCCCATCCGAAGCGCATAACCCTTGTCCTTCAAAGCCTGTCCGATCTCGTCGGCGTGGGCGCTATCGCGCGTTTCGACCATGATGTCGAACTCGGCCCCCTTGGCCGGCACGTCCAGCGCCAGCCGGTTGTGAACCACGTCGATGATGTTGCCGCCGAGGCCGCCGATGACCGCCGCCATGGCCGACAGCATGCCCGGCCGGTCGTCACCGAGGATGCGAAAGACGATCAACCTCCGCTCACGGACCATCTCGCGGTTCAGCACCACCGCCAGCATCCGGGCATCGATATTGCCACCGCACAGGACCAGCCCGACCTTCATTCCCTTGAACCGCTCCGGATGGGCCAGCAGCGCCGCCAGCCCGCCGGCACCGGCCCCCTCGGCCACGGTCTTCTCCAGCGTCGCGAACAGGGCCACGCCCTTCTCGAAATCCTCCTCGGCGCAGACGATGACATCCTCGACCAGTGGATCGGCGAGGGCATAGGGGATATCGCCCACGGCCTTGATGGCGATTCCTTCGGCGATGGTGGCCCCGCCGCACACGGGCGTCTCGCCCTTCCGCCTCGCGCTGAAAGACGGATACATCGCCGCCTCGACGCCGAAGATGCGGATGTCGGGCTTCATCGCCTTGGCGGCGATCGAACATCCCGCGATCAGCCCGCCTCCGCCGATCGGGATGATCAGGGCCTCGAGGTCAGGCGCGTCCTCAAGGAATTCGATGGCGCAGACGCCCTGCCCGGCCACGATCCCCTCGTCATCGAAGGCCGAGATGAAGACGAACCCCTGTTCGTCCCTCAGCCGGTGCGCCTCCTCGGTCGAGCCGGTGAAGTCCGCGCCCTTGATGACCACGGTCGCCCCGTGGCTGCGCGTGCCGTCCACCTTGGTGAAGGGCGTCCCCTCGGGCATGACAATGGTCACCGGAACGCCCAGCCGGCCGCCATGATAGGCCAGGGCCTGGGCATGGTTGCCGGCCGAGGCCGCGACCACGCCGCGTTTCATCTCTTCCGGCGTCAGCGACAGCAGCCGGTTCAGCGCGCCGCGCTCCTTGAAGCTGCCGGTGAAATGCAGATTGTCGTATTTGACCCAGACCTCCGCCCCCGTCGCCTGCGACAGCCTGCGGGAATGTCGCACCGGCGTGCGATCGACCTGGCCTGCGATTCGCGCCCGGGCCGCCTGGATATCCGCGAAAACGACTGTCATGGGGAACCTCTAGTCTGGCCTTGTGGCGCCCGGCGTCAGGTCTCGCAACCTTGACCTTGGTCCCGCGTTCGGGGTCATGTGGCCCTGCCCTGCCCCGCCGGGCCGGCCCGCCTGCCTGACCACTGGCCTGACCACTGGCCCGAAACAGAAAGCTCCGATGTTGATTCGCGCCCTGTCCCTGTCCACCCTCGCCGCTGTTGCGATGCTCGCCGCCTGCGCCCCCGTGCCCGGCCCGGCCGGCTATGCGGCACCGGCGGCCTTCAACGCCGCCGATTTCGACGGGTCGACACGGGCGGGAACGGCGGCGGTCGAGGGGCGCGTCGCCTACAGACGCAATGGCCAGAGCTTCGACTGCACCGGCTCGGTGGCCCTGACGCCCGACACCCCCTACACGCGCGCGCGCTTCATGACGCTGTACGGTTCCACGACCCAGGCCGCGATCCCGGAAGCGGTCGTGCGCGCCCGGACCGCGCCGGACCCGAATGCAGACTATCGCTCCTTCGTCCGTTCGACGACGTGCGAGAACGGCCGCTTCCGCTTCGACGGCCTGCCCGCCGGCAACTGGTTCCTCATCACCCCGGTCAGCGCCGGTGGCGACCGCATCGTGCTGATGCGTCGCGTCGAGACCCGCGCTGGTCGTGTCGCCAACGTCACGCTCTAGGATCCACCGAACCTGCGGGCCGGGCCCGCTTTCTCCGAGGCGTCTTCCATGAAAGCTCTCGCCGCCGCAGCCGCCACCCTTCTGGTTCTCGCCGCCACCCTGCCGGCCGCCGCCCAGTCGTACGGGCACCGGTCGCAGACCTGGTCCAGCCACGGCGGCTACGACTTCAACGGTCAGGCCGACCGCCCGGGTGACTATCGCTGCGACGCCTACTGGGATCGCGGCCGCGACGACTGCGGGGCCGCCTGGCGCAACCAGCGGCCTGACGCGCGCCGGTACAGCTCCGGCTATGGCCACCGCCGGTATGAATCCGGCAGCTATGCCTATCAGCCCTACAATCAGGGGACCCAGTACTACGGGGCCTACGGGCGGCCGGATCAGGTCTATCCCGGCAGCGGCTACGGCGGTCAGTCCGTCAGTCCTTATGGAGCCCGGTACGGCAGTGACGCCTACCGGGACACCGGCCGCTCGGCCTGGTGCGCCTCGCGCTACCGCTCCTATGATCCGGTCAGCGGCTACTATCGAGCATACTCCGGACGGCTCGTTTTCTGCGGATAACTCACGGCGATCCGATCACAGATGGGTGGACGACCCGCGTTCGCCATCTTTCAGACGCACCCGCCCCGCCTTGGTCGGATCGGCCCCCTGAGGGCCGGTCTTGAGTTCAGGGAGCGCGTCCATGTCCCAGCACAACATCGTCGGTTCAGAGGCCTTCAACCGTTCGCCCCTCGTCATCATCCGCTCGGTGAAGACGGGCGGCATGCGTCGTCGCCAGACCCGTACGGCCTTCGCCTTCGTGGCCGGGGCCTGCGCGGCGGTCGTCGGCGGCGTCATCGCGGCGGTCGTGGCCTTCGGACCCGGGCTTGCGGGTGGCTGACGTGGCCGGCCCTCAGGCCAGCCACACCATCATCCGCGTATCGATATCGGCCGACCTCGCCCGGCTGAAGGCCCGCCGCGTCTCGCCGGTGTAGAGAAAGCCCGCCTTCTCCAGCACCCGGCCCGAGGCCGGATTGTCGGCAAAATGCCCGGCCATGAGCGCCCGCCGCTTCCACCGCCGCGATGCCCAGACCATCGCTCCCTGCAGCGCCTCGGTCGCCAGGCCGCGGCCCCAGAACTGACGGCCTATCCAGTAGCCCGTCTCCGGAACCCGGTCCTCATCCTCGAACAGGCCGATCACCCCGACCGGTCCATGGTCCTCGTGCTCGATCAGGAAGGTCGCGGCACGCGCGGGATTCTGGGCCGCGACGGCGATGATGAAATCCTCGGCGTCGCCTTGACCGAAGGGATGCGGCATCCGCTTGGTCATGCGCGCGATCTCGCGATCGTTGGCCAGCCGCGCGATCGCGGGGATGTCCTGTGGCCCAGGTGCCCGCAGCACCAGGCGGCGGGTCTCCACGACCGGAGAGGTTTCGATAACGCACATGAGTCCAGCCTCGCTCAGCGGTCCGCCTCCTTGGAGGGCTCGGGCGGACTTCGAGGCGGGAACGCAAACGGGGAGCCTGGTGATCCAGACTCCCCGCGGAGAATATCCCCTGGTCCGGATCGGCTGCTTTTTTGAGGAGCAACGCGATCCGAAATCCGGTGTCGCGTTACTCGGCGGCGAGCGCCTGGTGGTCGTCGTTCGCCGGAATGATCGACACGTAACAACGGCCGTTGGCTTTCTTGGTGAACTTCACCGCGCCATGCTCGGTGGCGAACAGGGTGTGATCGCGGCCGAGGCCGACGTTGTCGCCCGGGTGGAAGGTGGTGCCGCGCTGGCGCACGAGGATGTTGCCGGCCAGCACGCGCTCGCCGCCGAACTTCTTCACGCCGAGGCGTTTTGACTGGGAGTCGCGACCGTTACGCGACGAACCACCGGATTTCTTGTGAGCCATCTGGGCGCTCCCGTTCTCTTGTTGTCTTACGCTTCGTCGGACGAAGCAGCGGCGGCCTTGGGGGCCGCTTTCTTGGCGGGGGCCTTGGCGGCCTTCGGAGCTTCGGCCTCAACCGGAGCGGCGGCCTCCACGCGCGGAGCCAGGCCCCGGGCGCGCAGGTTGATCTCGGCCTTGGTGGTCAGGTCGACCTTGCCGTCCCATTTGGCGGTCTCGCCGGCACCGTCGATTCCCATGATCCGCAGGACCGATTCGTGCTGGCGGTGGCCGTTGGTGCGGCGGTAGCCTTGGCGACGGGTCTTCTTGAAGATCTTGACCTTCTCACCCTTGCGGGTCTCGATCAGGGTCGCCGCGACGGTCGCACCCGCGATCAGCGGCGCGCCCAGGGTCACACCCTTGTCGCCGCCGAGCATCAGGACTTCGCCCAGGCTGAGGACGTCGCCGGCCGCGCCGTCGAGCTTTTCGACCACGATCGTGTCGCCCGGTTGAACCCGGTACTGCTTGCCGCCGGTCTTGATCACCGCGTACATCTTGGAGCCTTGGCTAACGCAAAAAAGAATGCGCCCGCCGGGAAGACCCCGCGGGCGAAGAGCGGCGACATATACGGACGGGCCGGTCCGAGTCAACGCGAAAGGCCGGTTTTGAGCGTCAAACCAACCACCGTGCTCCTCGTCTGCATTCTCCGACCGGGAGGTGAAAACTCCTCGACCGTTACAAAGTAACACGTTATAGCCCCGGGTGATGTCGCCGCCCGATCTTCAGCAACCGGTCCTGTGGTCCCTTCTCGGCGGCGGGTTCGCGGCGGCCTTTCTGCATGCGGCCCTGCCGACCCACTGGCTGCCGTTCGTGCTGGTCGGCCAGGCCCAGCGCTGGAGCCTGACGCGCAGCCTGCTGGCGGTGACGGCTGCGGGCCTCGCCCATATTGCCACCACCGTCGTCGTCGGCAGCCTGATCGTGGCGGCCGGACTGGCGCTGGAAGCGCTGGTCGCCGGCTTCCTGCCCTGGCTTTCCGCCATCCTGCTGTTTGGCTTTGGCACCTTCTACCTGATCCGGACCGTTGTCCGCCGCCCTGCCATGGCCGGCGGTCCGGCGCTGGACCTGGCCGAGCCGACCGTCTCCCATTCTGCCGCCTTCTGGGGTCTGGTCGCCGTCATGGCCCTGTCGCCGGGCGAGGTGCTGCTGCCCATTTATATGTCCTCGGCCCAGCAGGGGGCGGGTGCCCTCGCCCTTCTGGCGCTCATGTTCGCCGTCGGCACCATCCTCGGCATGGCGACTTTCACCACTCTGGCCCGTGCCGGGGCCTCGATCCTTCGGCTGGAACGATGGGCCCGCTATGAAGGCGCGATCCTCGGCCTCGCCCTCATCGCGATCGGCCTTCTTATCGTGACACACCAGCACTAGGCTGGTTCCATGGCGGCCCACGACCACGGACATCACGATCACGGCCACTCCCATGGCCATTCGCACGGTCACGGGCATAGCGACGGCCACGGCCACGCCCACGGCCCGGTCGATACCGGCGACTGGCGC
>JBBSCK010000089.1:0-11009 GCA_038250335.1 Caulobacterales bacterium | reverse complement strand
CAGGCCGCCGAGCTGGTCCACCAAGCCGAGGGTCTTGCCCTGGGCCCCGGTCCAGACGCGGCCGCGGGCGATCTCGCGGACCCGGGCCACAGGGATCTTGCGGCCGGTCGAGACGCGCTGCACGAACTCCTCATAGGTGCGATCCATGGAGGCGGAGAAGGCCGCGCGCTGGCCGTCCGAGAAGCCGGAGCCGGGGCTGAAGGCGTCAGAATAGTCGCCCCCGACCGACAGGCCGCGCAGGTCGACGCCGAACCGGCCGAGCGCCTCGGAAACCACGAACTTGCCGCCGAACACGCCGATGGAGCCGGTCAGCGTTGAGGGCTGGGCCACGATCCAGTCGGCTTCGGAACTGATCCAGTAGCCGCCCGAGGCGGCATAGTCGCCCATGGAGACAACCACCGGCTTGCCCGCCGCCCGGGCCGCGCGGACCGCGGCCAGGATCTGCTCGGACGCCTCGGGCGAGCCTCCGGGCGAGGAGACGCGGAAGACGATGGCCTTTACCGAACTGTCCTCGATGGCGTCATAGATGGCCTCGGCGGTCTGGTCGGAGTGGATGGAGGAACCGCCACCGAAGCCGCCCGAGCCGCCGGTCCCGGTCATGATCGCGCCTTCGCCGCCGACGATGGCGATGGCGTCGCGGCCCGAGCCTGTGCGTTCGCCCTTGGACGAGGCGTAGTCGGAGAACTCGATGATGTCGGCACCCTTGCCGGCGCGGCGCTTCGCTTCGGCCTCCGCCTCCTCGACCTGGCCGATCTTGTCGATCAGCTTGAGCGACAGGGCCTGCTGCGCCGAATAGGGACCAGCCTCGATCGTGGCCTTCAGGGCGGGGGCAGTAACCTTGCGGTCGACGGCAGCATTGGCGATGGCGCTGTCATAGATGGAGGTCATCCAGGCGGTCATCGCCTCACGGTGCGGGCCGGTGTAGTCGCTCTGGGTGAACTCATTGACGGCATTCTTGTATTCATACCGCTGCTCAAACTCGGGACGGACGCCGTAGCGGTCGAAGGCGCGGGCAAGGAATATGGAGTCGGCCGAGAAGCCCGTCGCCTGGAAGTTGGCGGTGTTCTGCATCCACAGCTCAGAGGCGGAAGCGCCGACCATATAGCTGGAAATCACCGTTCCGACGGGCATGAAACCCTGGGAATGGGCGATCACGACCTTGCCGGCGGCGCGGAAGCGTCGGACGGACTGGCGGATCTCATCAGCAGCGGCAGGGCTGAGGCCACCCTCGGGCAGGCGGACCAGCAGGACTTTCACGTGATCGTCCTTCTCCGCCTGGGCCAGGGTGTCGACGATGCCGATTGTCGACAGGCCCGAACCTCCAAAGGCCGCGAAAGGATTGGTCGAGACCTGGTCGGTCAGCCCCTCGCGCAGGTCGAGCTCAAGGACCGCGTTGGCCGGGGTCGCCGGCTCGCCGGACGAGGCGGCTGCGGCGATGATCAGGACGACGGGGATGACCACAAGGAACAGGATCAGGCCGGTGAAGACGCCGAGCACCGTCAGGAAGAACTGTTTCATGGGCGGAGCGGTCCGGTCAGCCAGCCGAAAGCGGCCAGGGGCTCAACATAGAGGCGGGGGCGTTGCGGTCAAATGAATGCCCTGTAACAGACGCCCGGTCTTCGCATTTGCAGCATCGCGATTGATGGGCGGGGCAGAACGCCCTATATCAGCCGCCTGCGAGCGGGGGCCGATCGCCCCGCGTCACGACTGGACCGCACCTCCCATGCTGGTCACCCTGATGAAGGCCAAGCTGCACCGCGCCACGGTGACGCAGGCCGATCTGGACTATGAGGGCTCCATTGCCATCGACGGCGACCTGCTGGACGCAGCGGGCATCTTTCCCAACGAACAGGTCGATGTGCTGAACATCACCAATGGCGCGCGTTTCACGACCTATGCGATCGAGGCTCCGCGCGGATCCAGGGTCATTGGCGTGAACGGCGCGGCCGCGCGCCTGGTACAGAAGAACGACCGCGTCATCGTCGTGACCTACGGCCAGATGCCGCAGGACGAGGCGCGTCAGTGGTCGCCGACCGTGGTGCTGCTGGACGACGACAACCGCGTGAAGGCTGCGGCGTGAACCGCATCCTTCTCCCCTTGCGGGAGAAGGTGGCCGAGCGAAACGAGGTCGGATGAGGGGTAACCCCCGTCGTCCGGGGACACCGCATGCGCGCTGCGCTGCGCCGACCAAGACCTGGAATAACCCCTCACCTGACCGCGCCAGAACGAAGGCTGCGCCGCCGTGCGCGGGCTCCCCTCCTCGGATCGCAAGGGGAGACGGACCGGCCCTCAGGCCCGTACCGCGCCCCGAGCCGCGTCGATCCCCAGCGCCTTCAGCGCGGCAGCGACGATGTGTTCGGCGTCAAGCCCGGCCTCGGCGTATTGGAGCGCAGGTGCGTTCTGGTCCTGGAATATGTCGGGCAGGTGAAGCGTGCGGATCTTCAGGCCCGCGTCGAGCGCGCCCGCCCCGGCGAGGAACTGCAGCACGAAGGCACCGAAGCCGCCCATGGCCCCCTCCTCAACGGTGATCAGGGCCTCATGCTCGCGCGCCAGGCGGGCGATCAGGTCGTGGTCCAGCGGCTTGGCGAAACGGGCATCGGCCACCGTGGCGGAAATCCCATGCGCCGCGAGGAGGTCGGCAGCCCTGAGCGATTCCTGCAGGCGGGTTCCGAACGACAGGATGGCGACGGCCGTGCCTTCGCGGACGATGCGGCCACGGCCGATCTCCAGAGGCGCGGCCAGTTCAGGGATCTCGACTCCGACGCCGTCGCCGCGCGGATAGCGGAAGGCCGAGGGACGGTCGTCGATCTCGCAGGCCGTCGCGATCATGGCGGCCAGATCGGCCTCGTCGGCGGCGGCCATTAGCACCATGCCCGGCAGCGCCCCCATATAGCCGATGTCGAACGAGCCGGCGTGGGTGCAGCCATCGGCACCGACCAGGCCAGCCCGGTCCATGGCAAATCGGACCGGCAGCGACTGGATCGCCACGTCGTGGACAACCTGGTCGTATCCGCGCTGGAGGAAGGTCGAATAGATGGCGCAGAACGGCTTCATGCCGTCCGCCGCCAGTCCGGCGGCAAAGGTCACGCCGTGCTGTTCGGCGATGCCGACGTCATAGGTCCGCTGCGGGAAAGCCTGACCGAAAAGATCCAGCCCGGTGCCCGAGGGCATGGCGGCGGTGATGGCGACAATCGCGGGGTCCAGCGCCGCGCGCTTGATCAGCTCGGTGCCGAACACCTTGGTGTAGCTGGGGGCGTTGGAAACGGACTTGGACTGCTTGCCCGAGATGACGTCGAACTTGACGACGGCATGCAGCTTGTCGGCGCTGGATTCGGCCGGGGCATAGCCCTTGCCCTTTTGTGTCACGACGTGGACGACCACCGGCCGGTCGGTGATGGCGGCGGCGTTCTTCAGGATGGGGACCAGGTTGTCCATGTCGTGCCCGTCGACCGGACCGATATAGTAGAAGCCCAGCTCCTCGAAGAAGGTGCCGCCCACGACCATGCCCCGGGCATATTCCTCGGCCTTGCGGGCGGCCTCGCGGAACGGACGGGGCATGTGTTCGGCGACCTTGCGGCCGAACTTGCGGAAGTTCTGATAGGCCCCGCCGGAGACCTGTTTGGCCAGATAGGCGCTCATTCCGCCCACGGGGGGGGCGATCGACATGTCGTTGTCGTTGAGGATGACGGTGAGCTGGCCGGTGGTCTCGGCAGCGTTGTTCATCGCCTCATAGGCCATGCCTGCGGACATGGAGCCGTCGCCGATGACCGCCACGACCTTGTTCTTCTTGCCCTGCTGATCGCGGGCGGCGGCGAAGCCGAGCGCGGCCGAGATTGAGGTCGAGGCGTGGGCCGCCCCGAAGGGATCGTATTCGCTCTCGCTGCGCCGGGTGAAGCCGGACAGGCCGCCGCCCATGCGCAGCGTGCGGATGCGGTCGCGACGGCCGGTCAGGATCTTGTGCGGATAGCACTGGTGACCGACGTCCCAGATCAGGATGTCGTCCGGCGTATTGAAGACGTGGTGGAGGGCGACGGTCAGTTCGACGACCCCGAGTCCCGCGCCCAGATGCCCCCCGGTGGTGGAGACGGCGTCGATGGTTTCGGCGCGCAACTCGTCCGCCAGCTGGCGCAACTGGGCGGCATCAAAGCCGCGCATGTCGGCGGGGAGGTGGACCTTGTCGAGCAGCGGGGTGTCGGGCATTGGACGCACAAACCTTGGCTTTATTGACTTTTTATCGACCGGTCTGACGCCGGACGTTTCCTCTCAGGACCTTCGGTTTAGCACGAAGTCCACGCTGGCCTTGAGGTTTTCCGCATCGGCGCCGAACACATCAAGGTGGCTGCGTGCCTGGTCGGCCAGGTGGGCGACGCGATGCCGCGCCTGGTCGACACCCAGCAGGGTGACAAAGTTGGTCTTGCCCTGGGCGGCGTCCTTGCCATTGGCGGCCTTGCCGAGAATGTCCTCGTCGCCGTCCACGTCCAGCAGGTCGTCGACGATCTGATAGGCCAGACCAATGTCATGGGCGAAACTGGTCAGGGCCTGACAATGCTGTTCACGCGCCTTGGCGATAATCAGGGGAATCTCGAACGCATAGGTGAACAGGGCCCCGGTCTTCAGTCTCTGCATGCGGGCGACGCCGCCGAGGTCGTCGCGGACGCCCAGCAGATCGATCATCTGGCCCCCGGCCATGCCGCGCGCGCCGCTGGCCAGTGACAACCGCGCGGCGAGGGCGCAGCGGATATTGGCGTCCTCGTGCGTGTCCTCATGCAGCAGGATGTCAAAGGCCGCGGTCTGAAGCGCGTCGCCGGCGAGGACGGCGGTCGCCTCATCGTAGGCCTTGTGCAGGGTCGGACGACCCCGGCGCATGTCGTCGTCGTCCATACAGGGCAGGTCGTCGTGGACGAGCGAATAGGCGTGGACGCATTCCAGCGCACAGGCGGCCCGCAGCACCGGCCGTTCCTCGATGTCGAACAGCCGCGACGCCTCCATGGCGAAATAGGGCCGGAGCCGCTTGCCGGGTCCGAGCGCCGCGTATCGCATCGCCTCGGTGAGGCGGCTTTCCGGCCCCTCGGCACGGGGCAGAAGTTTATCGAGGGCGACAGTGACGAGATCCGCGACCTCGGCCACGCGATCAATGACGGACTGTTCCAGCGAGTTGGCGGCCAACGGACGGATCAAAACAGCCTCCCCCCGACGGGCGCATCGCGGTCAACCCCGACCAGCACGACTTCGCCGTCCGCATCCGGGAAACCGAGAGTCAAGACCTCGGACATGAAAGGCCCGATCTGGCGCGGAGCGAAGTTGACGACGGCGGCGACCTTGCGTCCGGCCAGCTGGTCGGGGGTGTAGTGGTGCGTGATCTGGGCCGAAGAGTGTTTGACGCCGACGGCCTGTCCGAAGTCGATGGTCAGTTTGTAGGCCGGCTTGCGCGCATCGGGGAACGCCTCGGCCTGCATGATCTGGCCGATGCGGATGTCGACCTTCATGAAGTCGTCGAAGGCGATGCGGTCGGCGACAGCCGTCATCACAGCGCTGCCCATCAGCTGAACTCCGCCGGCTCGACGCCGCGTGCGGAGCCGTCAGCACCGACGACGATCTTCTCGACCCGCAACTGGGCGGCCTTGAGACGGGCCTCGCAATGGCCCTTCAGCCGCGCACCCTCCTCGTAGAGAGTGATCGATTCCTCAAGCGGGGCCTGCCCGGACTCGAGGCGCGAGACGATTGTCTCGAGGCGCGACAGGGCGTCCTCGAAGCTCAGATCGACGGGAATGGGGGACGCGGGCTCTGACATCGGAGGGGACCCTAGAGGCGGCACGCGCCCGCTTCAACGGGGAAGGACGGAGTCGATTGCAGCCGGTAAGGATATTCCTTACAAGTCAAGGCCTCAGGAGGTCCCCATGGTCACGAGCAAACTCACATCGAAGGCCCAGACAACCGTTCCACAGGCCGTTCGTGCGGCACTCGGCCTGACTGAAGGCGACGAACTGCTCTACGAGATCGACGGTGATCGAGTGGTCCTGAAAAAGGCGCGCCTGCAGGCGGCGGACGATCCGTTCGCCACCTTCCACGAATGGGACGGCGACGCAGACCGAAAAGCCTATGCCGACTTTTAAGCAGGGTGATGTGGTCAGGGTGCCCTTCCCCTACACAGACTGGAGTGCCCGTCAGCGGCGGCCGGCCCTGGTGGCATCGAACGGAGGCGTTGGCGACCAGGGCGGATTCCTTTGGGTGCTGATGATCACCAGCGCAGAGACCCGGTCGTGGCCAGGGGACGTCCCGCTGGGACCGAACTACAGCGACGTCGGATTGCCGGCCCCCTCTGTGATCCGGACGGCCAGGATCGCCACGATCGATGCGTCTGCGGCCGAGCCGGTCGGCCATGTCGATGCGGCACTGATGCTGCGGGTCAGAAACGCTATCGTCGGCCTCATCTAGACCTCAAACTCGCTCGTAGCGACGCTGGGACCAGTATCGGAAGCCCTGGTTTTGAACCAGCGTCCAGCCGTCGGCTTTCAGACGGCGGCCGACCATATGGTTGAAATAGCCGTGGGCCAGCACCAGCACGTCCTCTCCGGTCCCGGCCCGGGCGATGAGGGTTTGGGCGGCCCGTTCGGCGCGGGCCTCGGCCTGCGTGCGCGTTTCCTGACCATCGTGATGGTTGAAAGCATGCCACCAGAAGCGGGCGACCGCGCCCCAGTATTTCGGTGGCAGCCTGAACCAGGACGGAAAATGCGGCGGCGGCAGCGGCGCCTCAATGAACAGGACGTCGGAAACGATCTGCCGGCCCGCGGAAATGGCGGTGGCGGTTTCCTGGGCTCGCGGGCGGGTGGAGGCAAAGATCACGCCCGCCCCCTGGGCCGTCGCCAGCAGATCGGGCGGCGGCGTCTGGCCGGCGAGCAGGCCGCCCAACTCGTATTTCGCCCACCAGTCGCGGTACTGGTCCGACGTCAGCAGACATTTCCGCGACAGCGCCGGCTCGCCGTGACGGGCCAGGGTGATCGATCCGGGACGGGCGGCCTTCAGCACAGGCACCACCGGCGTCTGGCGCGAGGCTCGAGCGCGGACCGGATCATGTTGAAGCGTGTCTGGGGCCATGGTGAGGATGGAGGGCGCGGCAGTGTGGCCGACATGGACCTTCCTTACGCCTCCCCCAGGGCCCGGACATGGGCGAGGGCCGAGCGGCCCAATCCTTCAAGGTCGTAACCGCCCTCGAGGGAGGAGACAACCTTGCCGCCGCAATGCCGTCGCGCGATCTCGAGCACAGCGCGGGTGGCCCAGGCGAAATCGTCGGCCTCAAGGCTCTGGTGGGCCAGCGGATCACGGCGGTGGGCGTCGAACCCGGCGGAGATCAGGATCAGGTCGGGCGCGAAGGCGTCCAGCGCCGGCATCAACCCGCCGGCGAAGGTCGCGCGCCATGATTCGCGAGCGGCGTGGGGCTGGACCGACGCATTGACGATATTGCCGAGGCCGGTTTCGGAAGGATCACCCGTGCCGGGATAGAGGGGCATCTGGTGGATGGAGGCCAGGAACAGACTGGCGTCCGCCTCGAACGCGGCCTGAGTTCCGTTGCCGTGGTGGACATCGAAATCAACCACGGCCACGCGGGCCAGACCGAGGCTCTGCGCCACGCGGGCGGCGACCGCGACATTGGAGAACAGGCAGAACCCCATGGCCTGATCCGGCTCCGCGTGATGGCCGGGCGGACGTACGGCGGCGAAGGCGCGGGCAGTCTGGCCCTCCGCCACGGCGCGCACGGCGTCGATTACGGCCCCTGTTGCGAGGCGGGCGGCGCGGACACTGCCGGGCGAAAGGACGGTGTCGGCGTCCAGTTGGGCCAGGCCCCTGGCGGGCGAGGCATCGATCAGCCGGGCGACATGGGCCGCCGGGTGGACGCGCTCGAGATCGGCGACGGTGGCCTCGGTCGCCGCACGATGGTCCAGAGACAGGTCGGAGTCGTCCAGCGCGGCGAGAACGGCGGCCAGCCGCTCGGGGCGCTCGGGATGACCCGCCCCGGGAGCGTGGGCGATCATGTCGGGGTGGGTGAAAAGGGAAACGGACATTGGCGACAGGATAGAAGCGACTCATGACGGACCCAAGCGGGATTGAGTAGATCGACAGTTGGCGGCAATACCGTCGCGCATGACCGACGCCCTGATCCGACCCGCTCGCCCTGACGACGCCGCACCGCTGGGCGCGCTGGGTCGCCAGACCTTCATCGACACCTTTGTGGCCGCCGACGGGTTCGCCATCCCCTACCCCGCCGAGGATCTGGCGGCCTTCCTCGAGGCCAGCTTCAGTGCCGAGGCGACCGCACGGAAGCTGGATGAGCCGGGCGCGGCCTGGTGGGTGGCGGAAGGGGCGAGCGGTGCCCTGCTGGCCTTCGCCAACGCCGGACCCAACACCCTGCCCCATCCGGACGCGCAGCCCAGCCAGATGGAACTGCGGCGGCTGTATGTCGGCAAACAAGCTCAGGGGCTGGGGCTGGGGACCCGGCTGCTGGGACTGGCGCTGGACTGGATGGAGGCGAACACGGACGGGCCGATCTGGATCGGCGTCTGGAACGGAAACCTGAAGGCGCAGAAACTGTATGCGGCGCACGGATTCGAGGCGGTGGGCGGGTATCAGTATCCAGTGGGTTCCTGGCTGGACGACGAGTTCATCATGCGCCGGGGATAGGCTATGGTCGCCCCGTGACCCGCGACGGATTGCTGATCAAGCCGTGCGAGCTGAAGCCATGGCTGGCAGAACAGGGCATCGTCAATGTGCGCCTGTTCGGCAGCCATGCGCGCGACGAGGCCGGGCCGGACAGCGATATGGACCTGCTTGTCGAAGTAACCCGGCCGCTGGACTTCAGGTTCTTCGGCGTGGAACGAGAACTCAGCTCGACGCTCGGAGTACCCGTCGATCTTGGCACCAAAGAGTCTCTGTATCGGCTGGTCCGCAGACAGGCGATGCGCGATCTCGTCCATGTCTAATGAGAGAGATCGGCTCTATCTGGTCGAGACTCTCCCCGCCGTGACGGCGTATCTCATACAATCTCGATCCATTCTCCTTAGAAGAATTGGGTGAAGATCGAGCCGCTTGTGGCTGTGGTTTGCATGAACATGATCGTACTTGGCGAAGGTGCCTATCAGATGTCACCAGATCTGAAGGGCATGGAGCCCGATGCCCCGTGGGATGACATGAAGGGCCTGCGAAACAATTTGGCACATGCTTACATGCGTGTAGACCTCCGCAGAGTCTGGGAGGCTGCGACCTTCGAAGTGCCACGCATTGAAGCTCCCCTGAAGCGGCTGCTTGTCAGTTTGGGCCCTGAGAAAGACTAATGCTCCTCCCCTTCTTCACCGCCCTGCGAAACGCCAAGGTCCCCGTCTCGACCAAGGAATGGCTCCATCTGATGGAGGCCATGGACAAGGATGTGGCCGGTGGCCGGGTCGAGGACTTCTACCACCTGGCGCGCGCAGTTCTCGTCAAGGACGAGAAACACTACGACCGGTTCGACCAGGTGTTCGGCACGGTATTCAAGGGCATCGAGACGATCGGGGCGGGCGACGAACCGACGCTGGATGTGCCCGAGGACTGGCTGAAGCTGCTCAACCAGAAATTCCTGACCGACGAGGAAAAGGCCGAGATCGAGGCGCTGGGCGGGTTCGAGAAGCTGATGGAGGCGCTGAAACAGCGGATGGAAGAGCAGCAGAAGCGGCACGAGGGCGGCAGCAAGTGGATCGGTACCGGCGGGACCAGTCCGTTCGGGCACGGCGGCTACAACCCCGAGGGCGTCCGCATCGGCGGACCGCCCAAACAGGGACGCGCGGTCAAGGTCTGGGAGAAGCGCGAGTACAGAAACCTGGACCACACGGTCGAACTGGGCACCCGCAACATCAAGGTGGCGCTGCGTCGGTTGCGGCGCTTCGCCCGGGAGGGCGCGGCCGAGGAACTGGACATCGATGGCACCATCGACGGCACGGCGCGGCAGGGCTGGCTGGATATCCGGATGCGGCCTGAGCGGCGCAATACGATCAAGGTGCTGCTTTTCCTCGACGTCGGCGGATCCATGGATGGCCATATCAAGCTGTGCGAGGAGCTGTTCAGCGCGGCCCGAACCGAGTTCAAGCACCTGGAGTTCTACTACTTCCACAACTGCCTCTACGAAGGCGTCTGGAAGGACAACCGGCGCCGGCATGCCGAGAAGATCCCGACGTGGGACCTTCTGCACAAATACAATGGCGACTGGCGGGCGATCTTCGTCGGCGACGCGACCATGTCGCCCTATGAGGTCACCATGCCGGGGGGTTCGGTCGAACACTGGAATGAGGAAGCCGGCGCCACATGGATGCGGCGGGCGCGGCTGCAGTGGGACAAGTCCGTGTGGCTGAACCCGGTGGCCGAGCGCTACTGGAGCTATACGGCCTCGGTGAAGCTTCTGGCCGAGGTGATGGACGAGCGGATGTATCCGCTGACGCTGGACGGGCTCGACCGTGCCATGCGGGCCCTGACCCGCTGACGCAGGCTTGAAGTGCAGCGAGGGCGCGCCTGTGCCAGTTTCGGCGTAAACGCGGAGGGTTTGCGATGTTGACGGCTTTCGCCATGGCACTGGTGCTGCAGCAGGCTGCCGGGAGCGGCGTCGTGTGGGCAACGCCCGCGCCAGAGCCGGAGCCGGAGACGCCGGCGGCACCTGCGGTCGCCCCGGGGGACCTGCCGGACTGGGCCCTGGCCGACCCGTTCGGCTTCGAGCGGGCGCAATGCAGTCCGATGGTTCGGCGCGATGCCTCCCTCGAGATCTGTCAGTCGCGCGTCCGCAACGAATTGTTCGCTGTCCTTGGCGAGCACCTGCCAGCCGGGCTGCGGCCCGTCGGTACCCCTCTGCCCTGCCTCGCCACACCCGACGACGACGGGGCCTATCCCGTGCAGTGCGGCTTGCCCGGGCGGCGGAGAGCCGAGACAACAACGCCCCAGGTTCCCGACTGTCGACCCCGACCAACCCGCCAAGGCGGATCGGTCGCCTTCGT
>JBBSCK010000088.1:0-11326 GCA_038250335.1 Caulobacterales bacterium | reverse complement strand
GCGGTGACGATTTCCCAGTTCGCGGATACGAGCTTCGATGGTCATGGCTTGCGCCTCCATGTCTAACGGACCACACAGTGAGCGCCCGGATTTCAGGTCTGTGAAATCACGGTTCGGTGACGTCAACAGACCGTTAAAATTACCGGGTGCCCCTCAGCCTGGCCCCCAATATGGACCATGATGTGAACGCTGCCGTACACACCCCGCCGGACCGCCTCGTAGTAGGCATCTCGGGCGCGTCGGGCGTGATCTATGGCGCGCGGCTGCTGGATGCGCTCAACGACCTGGGGGTCGAAAGCCATCTGGTCGTCACGCGTGCGGCCCTGCTGACCCTGTCGCAGGAAACCGACATGACGCCCGACGACCTGACGGCGAAGGCGACTGTCTTGCACCGACTCAACGATGTGGGGGCCACGATCGCCTCGGGCTCGTTCCGGACCCTGGGCATGATCGTCGCCCCCTGTTCGGTCCGCACCATGAGTGAGATCGCGACCGGCGTGACCTCGACCCTGCTGACCCGCGCCGCCGATGTCGTGCTCAAGGAACGCAGGCCGCTGGTGCTGATGGTGCGCGAGACGCCCTTCCACCTCGGCCATCTGCGGACCATGACGGCTCTGGCCGAAATGGGGGCCACCATCGCCCCGCCCCTGCCCGCCTTCTACGCCCGGCCGAACTCCATCGCCGAGATGGTGGACCAGTCGGTCGGCCGGGCCCTGGATCTGTTCGGTCTGGACTGGGGGGCCGTGCGACGCTGGGACGGGCTCAAGGGCCCTGCGGCCGACGCCGGATGAGCGACACCGGCCTGTGGGACTGGGCGCTGGCGGCCTATCGCGCCGAGGGCGTGGCAGAAGCCTGCCTGCATCTTCAGGACGCCCACGGCCACAATGTGCCCCTGCTGCTGTGGGCGGCATGGATGGCCGCGACGGGCCGGTCGCTGGACCCCGAGATGGTCGAGGCCGGGTGCGACACGGCCCGTGCCTGGGACTCCGCCGCCGTCACGCCCCTGCGCACCATTCGTCGCACGCTGAAGAAGCCCCTCCCCGACATTGACGACGTGGCGCGCGAGGCCCTGCGCGATCAGGTCAAGGCGATCGAACTGGCGGCAGAGCGTCATCTGCTGGCGGGTCTGGAAGCCCTCGCCCGCCCGCCGGCAACGACGCCCGCCGTGCCGCTCGAGGGGCTGGTGGCCGTGGCCCGCGGGTGGAGCCGGGTCGTGCCCCGGCCGGCGCTGACAAGTCTCGCCGAACGCCTTCCGGCCTGACCCCGCCTCGTCTATAAGCCCGCGTTCGCGGGGCCACATATGAACGACGACCAACCGTTTCTGAGCGACGACGAACTGGCGCTGCACGCCCAGGTCAAGGTCCTGCGCCTCGAACACGCCGACCTCGACGCTTCGATCGAAGCCCTCAGCCACATGCCGATCCCGGATCAGCTGCTGATCGCCCGGCTGAAACGCAAGAAGCTGCTGCTGCGCGACGAGATCGTGAAGGTCGAGAGCCGGATCCTGCCGGACATCATCGCCTGAGGCTTCACCGCCCGCGTTTCCTGACCCACATGGCGGCGTCGGCCTCGGCCAGCCAGGTTTCGACATCGGCCTGTCCGGTGAAGGCGCGCACCCCGAACGAGCCGCCCAGCGAGGCCGGGCGACCGTCGTGGCGAAAGTCCGCCTGTTCCAGCGCCTGTTTCAGCCCGGCCGCCTTCTCGCGCCCCTCGTCCGGCCCGGCGTTCAGCAGCAGCATCCCGAACTCATCGCCGCCGAGACGGCCGACGGCGTCGGTAGCGCGCACGTTCTCCAGCAGCAGTTCGGCCACCCGCACCAGGGCCGCATCCCCGGCGGCATGGCCAAGGCTGTCGTTGACGCGCTTGAATCCGTCGAGGTCGAGGTAGAGCAGAACCGCCGGAACCTTGTAGCGGGTGCAATAGGCCATGGCCTGCGTCAGGGCGGCGGTGAAACCGCGCCGGTTCAGCACCGGCGTGAGGACGTCGTGGTCCGCCGCCGCCTCGGCCGCCTCGGCGCGCAGACGCAGGGCCTCAACCTCGGCACGCAGCCGCGCGATCTCGGCCAGGTGGACATCCCGGGGATCGGCGACACGGTCAGGTTCGGCGGCGTCGGTCACGGGCGGAACAGGTCTCCGGGGGCGACTCAGACAGACGCCGGACCGGCCTAGGCTAACGCGGTTGGTTGCGGGCGCAACGCGTGTGCTGTAACCGGCCGCTTTCGCAGCAGGGCCCCTCAGCAGCATGGCGACCCCGACCCCGCCGGTGGCGATCATCATGGGCAGCCGCTCGGACTGGCCCACGATGAAACACGCGGCCGACATGCTGGACCGTCTCGGCGTCGGCTGGGACGCCCGGGTCGTCTCCGCCCACCGCACCCCCCAACGGCTGTTCGACTTTGCCACCGGGGCCAGGGCGGCCGGGTTCAGGGTCATCATCGCCGGGGCCGGCGGGGCCGCCCACCTGCCCGGCATGGCCGCCGCCATGACGCCCCTCCCGGTGCTGGGCGTCCCGGTCCAGTCAAGGGCGCTCCAGGGTCTCGACAGCCTTCTGTCGATCGTCCAGATGCCCGCCGGCGTCCCCGTCGCGACCCTGGCCATCGGCGAGGCTGGGGCCCGGAACGCCGGCATCCTGGCGGCCCAGATCCTGGCCCTGTCGGACGAGGCCCTCGCCGGTCGTCTCGACGCCTTCCGCGAGGCCCAGACCGAAGCGGTCCACGAGACGGTCGAAGACTGAGTGGCCGCCCTGCCCGAACCCGATCTGACCGCTCCCCTGGCCCCCGGTGCCACGATTGGCATCCTCGGCGGCGGCCAGCTGGGGCGGATGCTGTCCCAGGCGGCCTCGCGCCTCGGCTTCGACGTCGTCATCCTCGACCCGGAAGAGAACAGCCCGGCGGGGCGGGTCTCGCGCGGCCAGATCGTGGCGGCCTATGACGATCCGACTGCCCTGAATGTCTTCGGCCGCGTCTGCGACGTCGTCACCTTCGAGTTCGAGAATGTCCCCTCGGCCTCGGTCGAACGCCTCGCCGGGGCCGGGGCCCTGGTCGCGCCCGGCCCCACGGCGCTGGCGGTGGCCCAGGACCGGGTCGACGAGAAGACCTTCCTGAACGCCGTCGGTGCCCCCACCGTGGCGTTCGCCGCCGTCGACGGGATCGATGACCTCAAAGCGGCGCTGGGCACCCTCGGCGCACCGGCCCTGCTGAAGACCCGTCGCGACGGTTATGACGGCAAGGGTCAGGTCTGGATCAAGTCGGCGAAACAGGCCGAATCGGCGCTGGCGACCCTCGGTGGGCGCCCGGCCATCCTCGAGGCGCGGGCCGACTTCACCCGCGAACTGTCGATCATCGCGGCAAGAGGTCGGGACGGGACCGTCGCGATCTATCCGCTGGGGGAAAACCGCCATGCGGGCGGCGTCCTGAGCACCACCTTCGCCCCCGCAGAAATCGACGCGAGGACCGGACGCCGCGCCGGGGCCATCGCCCGGGCCGTGCTTGAGGGGCTGGCCTATGTCGGCGTCATCGGCATCGAACTGTTCGACCTTGGCGACGGTGACCTGCTGGTCAACGAGATCGCCCCCCGTGTTCACAATACCGGCCACTGGACCCAGGATGGCTGCGTCTGCGACCAGTTCGAGCAGCATATCCGTGCCGTCGCCGGCTGGCCGCTGGGGCCGACCGCCGCCCATGCCCGGGTCGAGATGACCAACCTGCTGGGGACCGAGGTTGACCAGTGGGCGAAGCTGGCGTCGAAGCCTGACCACCGACTGCATCTCTATGGCAAGGCCGAGGCCCGCCCGGGGCGCAAGATGGGTCACGTCAACCGCGTCACGCCGCTTTGAAGCCCGCGTCATCGCGGCAGTGATCCGGCCAACCCCGTTGACGGGGTGTTCATGAGGATGAGGCCACCCTGCGCCATACTCGCGCGACAATTGCAGGGCTCTTGATCGCGTCACACGATTCGGGAAACCTTCGGCTCATGCGCTTCGATTATCGCCTTGTCCTGATTGCCTGCGTCTCGGCCTGCGCACCGATGCTGCCGCAAGCGCCGATGGTCGCCGAGAGCGCTGCGGCTGCGGCACTGACTCCGCTCCGGCCGGCCCCGGGAACGCCCCCCGCGCTCCCTTCTCAGGCCGATGATTCCGGCGGGTTCGAAGGCTGGAAACAGGGCTTCCTCGACAGAAAGGGCGGCGCACGGCGCGATCTCTATGCCCGGCAACTTGCGAACCTCAGCCCTGACCCCGAGGTCATGCGCCTCGACAGCAACCAGCCGGAGTTCAGCCGCCCGGCCGGGGCCTATATCACCAACGCCGTCTCGGCCGCCCGCGTCGCCGAGGCGCGCCGCCGCATCGAGGCCGTGCCGTGGGCGGTGACCCAGCGCTATGGCGTCCCGTCGGAAATTCTCGTCGCCATCTGGGCCCAGGAATCCAGCTTCGGCCAGGTCCAGGGCTCCAAGGACGTCATCCGCTCGCTGGCGACGCTCGCCTTCGACGGCCGCCGCCGCGACTGGGCCGAGGACCAGCTCAAGAACGCGCTCGACATCGTGATCGATGGCCGCCGCGACCGGGCCGGGCTGCTGGGCAGCTGGGCCGGGGCCATGGGCCAGACCCAGTTCATGCCGGACAACTACCTGCGTCTCGGGGTCGACCAGAACGGCGACGGCCATGTCGACATCTGGGGCACGGAAGCGGATGCCCTGGCCTCCGCCGCCAATCTGCTGGCCCAGGCCGGCTGGAAGCGCGGCCAGTCGTGGGGCTATGAAGTGACCCTGCCGCCCGGCTTCGACTACGCCCTGGCCGAAGGCGACGGCCGTCCGTGGAGCGACTGGGCCCGGCGTGGCGTGGGCCTGGCGCGAGGCGGCGGGCCGTCGTCCGACGAGACGTCCGAGAACGGCGTCATCCTGCTGCCGCAGGGCGCGCGCGGCCCGGCCTTTCTGGCCCTGCCGAACCACTATGTGATCCGCCGCTATAACAACTCGGTGTCCTATGCCCTGGCTATCGGCCTGACCGCCGACGGCGTGGCGGGCCGGTCTGGTCTGGTCGGAACCTGGCCCGACGACGGGCCGATCTCGCGGGACCAGCGGTTCGGGGCCCAGACCGCCCTGTCCCGCCTCGGCTACGATCCCGGCGTAATCGACGGCGTCATCGGTTCGGGCACCCGCCGCGCGTTGCGGCAATGGCAGATCGCCACCGGCCGCACGCCCGACGGCTATCTGACCGCCGCCCTGGCGGATGAGCTGATGCGGGGGATGTAGTCCGACGTCCTTCGCCCCCTGCGGGAGAAGGTGGCCGAGCGAAGCGAGGTCGGATGAAGGGGTGACTCCCGCTGCTGGACGGTTGCGATCGGCTCCCGTCACCTCGTCCGCGTCTTCGTACCCCTCATCTGGCCCTCCGGGCCACCTTCTCCCGCAGGGGGAGAAGGACGTCTGCTACTCCTTCAGCCGCCAGGTCGCGCCGGTCGGACCGTCCATCACCACCACGTTCAGCGCCGTCAGCCGGTCGCGGATTCGGTCGGCGGCCGTCCAGTCCTTGGCGGCCCGCGCCGTCACCCGCTCTGCCAGCAGCCCTTCGACCTCCGCCTTCAGGGCGTCATCGGCCCCGCCCTCGAACCACTGGTCCGGGGTCGACAGCAGCACGCCAAGGATCCGGCCGGAGGCCATCAGCTCGGCCTTGGCGATGCCCACCGCGTGATGGTCGCCCGCCGTCATCGCCCGCTCGATCTCGCTGGACAGGGCGAACAGGGTCGCCATGGCCCCGGGCGTATTCAGATCGTCCGAGATCGCTTCGAGGAACTCCGGCGACGGCATGTCCCCCAGCGCCTCCACGCCCCCGGCCCGGCGCAGCGCGCCATACAGCCGGTCCAGGTTCTTGCGCGACTGGTCCAGCAGGCTCTGGTTCCAGTCCAGCAGCTGGCGGTAGTGGGCGCTCAGCAGGGCCCAGCGCACCACCTCGCCCGGGATCGACTGCACCAGATCGTGCAGCAGCAGGACGTTGCCGACCGACTTGGACATCTTTTCGGCGTCCACGGTCAGGAAGCCGTTGTGCATCCAGTAGCGGCTGTAGGCCTTGTGAGCGTCGGCATCGTGCGCATGGCCGTGAGCGCAGACCCCTTGCGCGATCTCGTTCTCATGGTGCGGAAACACCAGGTCGATACCGCCCCCATGGATGTCGATCGGCAGACCCAGCGTCTGTTCGATCATGGCCGAGCATTCGATATGCCAGCCCGGCCGGCCCTCGCCCCACGGCGAAGGCCAGCTCGGCTCGTCCACCTTGGCCGGCTTCCACAGCACGAAATCGTGCGGATTCTTCTTGTAGGGCGCGACCTCGACCCGGGCCCCGGCGATCATGTCGTCCAGATTGCGCCCCGACAGCGCGCCGTAGGCAGGATAGCTGGACACATCGAACAGCACATGGCCCTCGGCGGCATAGGCGCAGCCTTGGTCCACGATCTCGCCGATCTGTCTGACGATGGCGTCCATATGGTCGGTGACGTGGGGCGCGATGTCCGGCGGCGTGACGTTCAGGGCTGTCATATCGGCCAGATAGGCGGCCTCATAACGGGCCGTGACCTCGCCGATCGGCACGTCCTCGCGCGCCGCCTTCTGGTTGATCTTGTCATCCACGTCGGTGACGTTGCGGGCATAGACGACGCTTTCGGCCCCGTATTCCCGCCGCAGCAACCGAACCAGCACATCGAACACGACCGGAGGCCGCGCATTGCCGATATGGGCATAGTCATAGACCGTCGGGCCGCAGACATAGAGCGTCACCCGATCCGGGTCGCGCGGGACGAAAGCCCGCTTCTCGCGTTTCAGGGTGTCGTGAAGGAAAAGCGTCATTATGAAGCGGTGCAGTTCGTTTTCTTGCGGGAGGGTGCGCGCGTCCCATATAGCGGTGTCGGCCTGGCGGATAGCTGCGGCCTCGAATAGGGAGAGCGACGCGCGTCAATCCGGGGCCTTCGTCCCGGCGCTACTGGTCGCTGAAATCATCTTATGGACGCCCACGCCTCCAGGCCGACCCTCGTCGGCAACGATCATCTGACCCGCCCGACACGCGACGAGGCCCTGGCCGCCGTTCGCACGCTGATCGCCTGGTCGGGTGACAACCCCGACCGCGAAGGTCTGCTCGACACGCCCAAGCGCGTGGTCGACGCCTACGGCGAATGGTTCGAGGGCTACACTGCCGATCCGGCCAAGGAACTGAGCCGCACCTTCGAGGACGTTCAGGGCTATGACGACATGGTCCTGCTGCGCGATATCGAGGTCGAGAGCCATTGCGAGCACCACATGGCCCCCTTCCTGGGCAAGGCCTACGTCGCCTATCTGCCGACCGAGAAAGTTGTCGGCATCTCCAAGATCGCCCGCGTGGTCGAGATCTTCTCCAAACGCCTCCAGACGCAGGAGACCCTGACCCAGGAAATCGCCGGAGCCCTTGAGGATCACCTGAACCCCGCCGGCGTCGCTGTCCTGATCGATGCAGAGCACCAGTGCATGACCACGCGCGGTGTCCACCACCGCCACGTCTCGACCCTGACCACCCGGTTCACCGGGGCCTTCAAGACCGATCCGGCCCTGATCGAACGCTTCCTGAAGCTGGCCAAGGGCTGATCCCCCTCCCCCGTCGGGGGAGGATTGCCCGCGCCGCGAGAAATCCTGCGCCCGGAAACCCGATCGGGCCGGAGATCGCTTTACAAGCCTCGCGGCAGACGCCAGAACCCGTCCGAACCGTAACGCGTCGCTCGCGCCCGCTGGCCGAGCCTCCATGGAGATACAGCGCATGGGCTCCAAGCTCTCAGGACCCGCCGGACAGGGCGGAAAGACGATCTCCCAGAACGCGGCCATCAACGTCACGCCGTTCGTCGACATCATGCTGGTGCTGCTGATCATTTTCATGGTCGCCGCCCCGCTCGCCACCGTCTCGATTCGCCTCGACCTGCCGCCGGCGACGCCGCCGACCGGAGATGAACCCAAGGAGCCGGTCTATATTACCATCCAGGACACGGGCTCGATCTTCATCGCCGAACAGCAGACCACAATCGAGACCCTCGCCGTCGACGTCTGCTCCGCCCTCGGCGGCGGATCTCCCGCCTGCCAGGAAGAGCGCGTCTTCGTCCGCGCCCAGCCGGAAGTCCCCTACGTCGCCTTCATGGAAGTCATGAACGACCTGCAGAAGAACGGCTTCTACAAGGTCGGCCTGCTCAACGAAGATATCGAATAGGCGCTCGCGCCCATCCACCGATCAAGGCCGTGTCTCGCAAGGGGCGCGGCCTTTTTCTTTGGCAACGAGTCCGGGGATCCCTTGGCGTCAGTTCGACCTTGGGTAGAACGACGACAGGACGCCCGGCCTCCTGACCTTCCCTTGCGTTACCCTGTCAGGTTCGTTTCTAAACAGTACGGGTTTGAGGATTTCGCCATGGCCGAGCTTATCGCGCGGGACATCGTCGCTGTCGCTGACGATGGCTACCCGCTTTCCGCACGGCTGATCAGCGGGGGGTTCGCCGGATCGGCCACACAGGCGCGTTCCGGCGCGGTCTGGAACCGCTGTGGGATGAAATCCTCGACTGGCTGAAGGCGGCCTGACTGGCACCCGGGAACCCGCGCCCCATATCGGACCTTCCCCACCCCGAAACTGTCGCCGGAGCGTCCCCATGCCGAATACCCCTCTGTCCCTGACCGTCGACGGGCTGACCATTCCCCAGCTCGGCTTCGGCACCTGGCAGCTGGAACCGGCCGATGCCCGGCGCATGGTCACCGAGGCCCTGCGGATCGGCTATCGCCACATCGACACGGCCTGGATCTACAGGAATGAGGCCGCTGTTGGTGACGGCATCCGCGAGTCCGGTGTGGCCCGTGAGGAAATCTGGCTGACCACCAAGGTCTGGACCGCCCATTTCGACCGCGATGCCCTGCTGCGTCAGGCCGAGGAATCGGCCGCCAGCCTGGGCTTCACCCCCGACCTGCTGCTGCTGCACTGGCCCAAGGTAAAACCGGGCTTCGCCGAGACCCTGGGGGCGCTCAATGAAGCCAGGGAACAGGGCCTAACCCGCGCCATCGGCGTTTCCAACTTCCCCTCGCGGCAGTTCCTGGAGGCCCAGGCGCTGTCCTACGGCAGGCTGGTCACCAACCAGGTCGAATACCATCCCTATCTGTCACTGGAGACCCTGCGCGACACGGCGGCCTCGCTCGGTTCGTCCATCACCGCATGGTCGCCCCTCGCCCAGGGCAAGATCGCCGACGACGCCGTGATCACCGGGATCGGCCGCGCCCACGGCAAGACACCCGGCCAGGTCACATTGCGCTGGCTCGTCCAGCAGGGCGTCATCGCCATTCCCCGGACCGTCAAGCCCGAGCGCGCCGCCGAGAATTTCGACATCTGGGACTTCCAGCTGTCGGATGACGACATGGCCCGCATCCACGCCCTCGCCCGCCCCGACGGGCGTCTCGGCGACTGGATCGACAAGGACTTCAAATGGGATAAGAATTGAGGCCAGACGCGGCGTCCAGGCCGTGCATGGAGGCGGCAACATGGGCTCAGTTCTCGGTTTCCCCGGCATCGATCCGCAGGATGCGGCCATCGGCGCGCGACTGAAACGCTGGCGCGAGGACCGCGGCATGGATGTCGCGACCATTGCCGACGCCCTGAAGATCAGCCCGGAAGAAGAACGCCGCGCCGAGGCCGGCCGCGCCCATCTGACAACGCTTCAGCTCGCCGCCGCCACCCACCGCCTGCGGCTGCCCGTCTGGGCCCTGGTCTCGGACAGCCGGGCCTACTGACATGGGATGGACCATCGCCTTGCTGAAGCGGGGTTTCGGGACCGGACTGCGCCAGACGCGGGGCACGGAGGCGGCGGTATGGATTGGGGGCGGACTGGGCGTGACCCTGGGCTTCTTCGGCTGCCTGGCGCTGGCGCTGGGTTGAGCATCAGTCCGGCGGCGGATCGCGGGCGCGACTACCCGACGAGGTGACAGCGCCCGCGCGGCGTCCTAAGGCGGCCCATGGCCTACAAATCCCTGCGCGACTTCATGGCCCAGCTTGAGGCCTGCGGCGAACTGGTCCGCGTCACCGAACCGGTCTCCACCGTGCTGGAGATGACCGAGATCCAGACCCGGCTGCTGCGGAACGGCGGCCCGGCCGTGCTGTTCGAGAAACCCGTCATGCCGGATGGCTCGATCAGCCCCATCCCCGCGCTCGCCAACCTGTTCGGCACGGTCAAGCGCGTCGCCATGGGCGTGACGCTGGACAAGAAGTCCCGCACCACCGCCGGCGAGCTGCGAGAAGTCGGCGAGCTTCTGGCCTTCCTCAAGAACCCCACGCCGCCGCGCGGCCTTTCCGACGCCATGGAGATGCTGCCGCTGGCGCAATCGGTCCTCGCCATGCGGCCCAAGGTGGTCAAGTCCGCGCCGGTGCAGGACATCGTGCTGAAGGGCGACCAGATCGACCTGACGTCGCTGCCGATCCAGACCTGCTGGCCCGGCGAGCCCGCACCCCTGATCACCTGGGGCCTGGTCGTCACCAAGGGACCAAGCGACGACCGCGAGGACGACTTCAACCTCGGCATCTACCGCATGCAGGTGCTGGGCAGGGACCGCGCCATCATGCGCTGGCTGGCCCACCGCGGCGGGGCGCAGCACTATGCCCGCCACAGGAAGCGCAAGACCGGCCCCCTGCCCTGCGCCGTCGTGCTGGGGGCCGACCCCGGTACCATACTGGCCGCCGTCACCCCGGTGCCGGATACCCTCAGCGAATACCAGTTCGCCGGCCTGATGCGCGGGGCCAAGGCCGAGCTGGTGGCCTGCAAGACCGTGCCCCTGATGGTTCCGGCCCAGGCCGAGATCGTGCTGGAGGGCCACGTCCTGCTCGACGAACACGCCCCCGAGGGCCCCTATGGCGACCACACCGGCTACTACAACTCGGTCGAGACCTTCCCGGTGTTCCAGGTCAGCGCCATCACCATGCGCAGGGACCCCGTCTATCTGACCACCTTCACCGGCCGCCCGCCGGACGAGCCGAGCGTGCTGGGCGAGGCGCTGAACGAGGTCTTCATCCCCCTGCTGCGGGCCCAGTTCCCCGAGATCACTGACTTCTGGCTGCCGCCCGAGGGGTGCAGCTACCGCATCGCCGTGGTGTCGATGAAGAAGGCCTATCCCGGCCATGCCAAGCGGGTGATGCTGGGCGTCTGGAGCTATCTGCGCCAGTTCATGTACACCAAATGGGTCATCGTCGTGGACGACAACATCGACGCCCGCGACTGGAAACAGGTCATGTGGGCCATGGCCACCAAGATGGACCCGGCCCGCGACATCACCCTGATCGAGAACACCCCGATCGACTATCT
>JBBSCK010000087.1:0-11432 GCA_038250335.1 Caulobacterales bacterium | reverse complement strand
GTCCCGCTCTGAGCGCAGCCGCTTCAGCTTCTCGATCTGGGCCGCCAGCACCGCCGCATTGTCGACCTTCATCACCGGGATGTCGTCGGGCGTGTCGTTCAGATAGCGGTTCACGCCGACCACCGTCTGCTGGCCCGTATCAATCCGCGCCTGGGTCCGGGCCGCCGCCTCCTCGATCCGCAGCTTGGGAAGGCCCGCCTCAATGGCTTTGGCCATGCCCCCCAGCGCCTTGACCTCAGCCATATGCGCCCGCGCCCGCTCCGCCAGATCGTGGGTCAGCCGCTCGACGAAAAAGCTACCGCCCCACGGATCGATGACCTTCGTCAGGCCTGTTTCCAGCTGCAGCAGCAGCTGGGTGTTCCTCGCGATCCGGGCCGAGAAATCCGTCGGCAGGGCCAGGGCCTCGTCCAGCGAATTGGTATGCAGGCTCTGGGTCTGGCCGCCGGCCGCCGCCATGGCCTCGACCATGGTCCGGGGGACATTGTTGAACACGTCCTGGGCCGCCAGCGACCAGCCGGACGTCTGGCAATGCGCCCGTAGCGACAGGCTGCGCGGGTCCTTGGGCGCGAACTCTGCCTGTACGGCTTCGGCCCACAGCAGGCGGCCGGCCCGCAGCTTGGCCACCTCCATGAAATAATCCATGCCGATGGCCCAGAAGAAGCTCAGGCGCGGCGCGAACCGGTCCACATCCATGCCCGCCGCCACCCCGGCGCGGATATAGTCCAGCCCGTCGGCCAGGGTGTAGGCCAGCTCCAGATCGGCGGAGGCTCCCGCCTCCTGCATATGGTAGCCGCTGATCGAGATGGAGTTGAACTTCGGCGTCTCGGCCGCCGTCCAGGCGAAGATGTCCGACACGATCCGCATCGAGGGCCCGGGCGGATAGATGTAGGTGTTCCTGACCATGAACTCCTTGAGGATGTCGTTCTGGATGGTCCCGGTCAGGGCGGCGTGCGCCACGCCCTGCTCCTCACCCGCCACGACATAGAGGGCCAGAATCGGCAGCACCGCACCGTTCATGGTCATCGACACGCTCATCTGGTCCATCGGAATGCCGTCGAACAGGGTCCGCATATCCAGGATGGAATCGATCGCTACCCCCGCCATGCCGACGTCGCCCGCCACTCTCGGATGGTCGCTGTCATAGCCTCGGTGGGTGGCCAGATCGAAGGCGATCGACAGACCCTTCTGACCGGCCGCGAGGTTCCTGCGATAAAAGGCATTGGATGCCTCGGCGGTCGAAAACCCCGCATACTGCCGGATGGTCCAGGGGTTGGACGCATACATGGTCGGATAGGGGCCGCGCACGAACGGCGCAAAGCCGGGCAGGCCGTCGGTGAAGGTCAGGTCGGCGATCGCTTCAGGGCCGTAGGCGGGCGCGATCGCGATGCCTTCGGGCGTCCGGACGGGGTCGCGGACCGGCGCGCCGTCTAGCAGCGACAGGTCGAGCGGCTGCTTTGTGAAATCGGGATGGGCGCTCATGCTGCCGCTCCGCGCTCGAACGCCTCGGCCCAGCGGAGCGGCGGCAGGGCCGCGCACCGGTCCCCGCCGGACACCGGTGCCGCAGCGGGTGCCGAATCGACCGCGACCGGGCGGACATCGGCGTCCACGAACTTCGTCACCCCCACGATCTGGCCATCGCCTTCGGTCAGGACCGCCTTGCCCGCCGCGCGCGAGGCCGCCACCCGCGACTGCAGGGCCCCGCCGCGCAGGGAAGCGACGATGCCCCCTTCACGCTCAATCCGCTGGAACTCGGCCCAGCCTGCCTCGGCGAGGTCGCGCGTCCGGTGGTCGAGATACCACGAACCCGCAGCGGGATCGGCCACGCGGCCGATATGCGCTTCCTCCATCAGCACCAGCTGGGTATTTCGCGCCGCCCGGCGGGCGAAGGCATCGGGCCGTCCCAGCGCCCGGCTGAACCCGTCCAGCACTACCGCATCTGCGCCGCCGACGGCACCGGCGAACCCGGCTGCGGTCAGCCGCATCAGATTGGGCCAAGGGTCCCTGGCTGCAAGCATCCGCCGCGACGACCGCGCCTCGATCCGCGCCGGCGTCTCATGGCCGAACGCCCTGCTGATCGAGCGCCACATCAGGCGCAGTGCGCGAACCCGGGCCAGGCTGTCGAAATACGCTGCATCCACGCTGACCCCCAGCACCGTCCCGGCCAGCGCACGTTCGACCGGCAGGCCCGCCTCGCCCGCCGCCTTCAGATAGGTCGCGGCGGCGGCGGCGGCGAAGCCCAGCTCCTGTCCTGGCGACCCCCCCGCCTCATGCGCCGCCCGACCCGTGGCCAGAAAGAAGGTCGCCTCAGGATAGGCCCCGGCATGGCGCGCGGCCGTATTGGCGGCCAGCCCGATATGGTCCTCGATCGAGCGGGGCGATCCGCCGGACGTGGCGAAGGCCATCAGCGGATCCATGTGGAACATCAGCCTGGCGCGCGGCGCACCCTTGGCCACGACGGCCAGGGCATTGGCCGCATCCGGCCCGTCGATGCCGCCATCCAGCCCGATCGGGGCCAGCTCCATCGCGACGCCCGCCAGTGCCCGGCCCAGCGGTTCGGAATCGGCCAGGACGGCACCCGATACGATCACTGAGGCCGCGCCGCCTTCGAGATCGGTCAGGACGGCCGCGTTGACGGCGTCGGCGTCGTCGCCCTCAATAAGGGTGCGCAGATCCCAGGCGCGGCCGTCGGCGTCCGACGCGCGGGGCGCGAACACCGCTTGGGTCGCATTGGCCCGGCCATAGAGCGGCCGCGTGGTCAGATGGTCTGCGTCCAGATGCACCAGACCCTCGACCGGCCGGCCTTTCAGCGCCTTCTCGGCCTCCGCGCGCCAGTCTGCGGGCGACGGGATCGGAAAGGGCTGGGACATGCGGACTCCGGAGCGGCGAGAGGGGCCTCTATTGCGACTCCTGCTCCCGTCCGTCCAGTCTGGCCGTTGTGCCCGCCATGCCGGCGAAGGCCATCGGCCCCCGGCTCCGGAATCAGGTCCCTCCAGCGACGACCAAACAATGAATTTCGCCCACGCCCGAGAAGGCGCAGACCGACCGGGCCCCGACCGGGATCTGGTGAACGCCGGTCACCGCACCGGTCGAGATCAGAGTGCCCTCGGCGATCGGCCGCCCGCGCCGGGCGCAGTGTTCGAGCAGGAACCGCACGGACTCCAGAACACCGGCCGGAATGGACCCGGCCGTTCCTGACCCGACGGTCTCACCGTCGATGATCGTCTCGACCTCGATGCCGTCGAGGCGCGCGGCCCAGTCCTCGATTTCTGACCCCAGCACCAACCCGCCGTTGTTGCCGAAATCGGAGGCGACCACGGCCGAGCCCAGATCGTTGATGGTGGACAGCGGACTGCCGGCCAGTTCCACCCCGATGTGCAGGGCAGCGACGACCCGGGTCGCCTCGTCCAGCGTCCAGTCCATCTGGTCGGGATCGACCGCAGCGACGCGCACCACAAACTCGGCCTCGACCGCCGCGAACCCGCCGACGATCGCCGGCAAGGGCGTGGGCTCGAGGCCGGGCGTCCAGAGATTGCGGCGAAAGATCGGGCCCGCGAGTCGGCGGGCGTGAAGCGCGGCCTGCTGGGCGGGCGGAACCATTCCCACCTTCCAGCCAATGATCGCGTCAGGGAAAAGGCCGATCGCGGCCTCCTGCGTCGCGTAGGCCTCGTCCATGCTCGACGGCTTCACGCCGGGATAGTCCGGCAGGGCGATGCATCCCAGACGGGCCCCGACGAAACGCGCAGCGACGATCGACGCCGGATCACCCGCACTATGAACGACCGCGGCGCTCACGCCGGGCCCGCCGAATGGAGAGGAATGCCCGTCACGCCAGGTCCCGATACTGTCTGTTACCCGCCGGTCTGTCGTCGGCTCCGCTGATGATTGAAGCGGATGGAAACCGGTGTCAACGGGCTTGATCTGCCGTTTTTCAGCCTCGCGTCCGGGCATGGCGTCGAGGGCGGCGCGGATGTAATGCTGCGACGCGCAAAGCGAGAGACCGAGCTTGACCGACGACGACACGACACCGGCCCGCACGGGCAGCAAGCCCGGAAAGCGGCCCACGATCAACGACGTGGCGCGCATCGCCGAGGTCTCCAAGAAGACGGTGTCGCGCGTCATCAACCAGTCGCCCTTTGTGCGCGAGGAGACCCGCGTCCGCGTCAGCGCAGTGATCGCGGACCTGGGCTTCACCCCCGATCTTCAGGCGCGCGGCCTGGCCTTCAGGCGCTCTTTCCTGGTCGGGCTCATCTACGACAACCCCAGCCCCAACTATGTCGTCAACATGCAGCAGGGCGTCCTCGACGGCCTGCGGGGGTCCGGGCTGGAACTGGTGGTCCACCCCTGCCTGCGGACCGCTGACAGCGTCGTCTCCGACATCCGCACCTTCGTGGAACGCCAGAAACTGTTCGGCGTCATCCTGCCGCCCTCGATGTCGGAGGACGAGCGGGTCATCGAAGTGTTGCGCGACCTCGACTGCCCCTATGTCCGCATCGCCTCCGTGTCGCTGGACGCGGCCGGTGCCATGCTGGTCACGAACGATCACCTGGGCGCGGCCGAGGCCGGCCGGCACCTGGCCGACCTGGGGCACCACCGGATCGGCTTTATCTCGGGCCCGGCGCTGTTCCGTTCCAGCGCGGTGCGCGGCGGCGGTTTCCGTCAGGGACTGGCGGAAAAGGGCCTGACCCTCGACGAGCGTTACGTCGCCGAGGGTGCCTATACGTTCGAATCCGGCGTGGAGGCTGCAAGGCATCTGCTGGCCCTCGATCCGCCGCCGACCGCCATCTTCACCGGCAATGACGAGATGGCGCTGGGCGTGTTCAAGGTCGCGCGCGACAGGGGGATGGAAATCCCCCGCGATCTGTCGGTGGTCGGCTACGACGACCTGCCCATGGCCTCGCGGGTCTGGCCAAACCTGACCTCGGTGCGACTGCCGATCCGCGACATGGGTCGCATGGCGGCCGAGCGGCTGCTGGCCCCGATGCGCGGCCTTGACCCCGCCCTGCTCGACCAGCCGGAAGTGCGGCCCTCGCTGGTCGTCAGGGATTCGACGCAGGCGCTGTGAGCGCAACAGCTTGCCCCGTATTCTGACACCGGTTACCAAGCGCGTGAACAGGGCGGCCGTGCCGGACCGAACAGGGAGACGTCGCATGTACGCCAAGGTCTATCACTCGACCCATCCGGACATGATGGACGGTGCCACCAACGAGCAGCTGCGTGACCGCTATATGGTCGGCGGATTGTTCCAGCCGGGTAACGTACAGCTGAACTACTCCCATGACGAACGTATGGTCATCGGCGGGGCCATGCCGGCTGGATCGGCCGTGAGCCTGCCAACGCATTCCGAGCCGGCCTCGATGGCCGGCAAGCCGTTCCTCGCCGCTCGCGAACTTGGGATCGTCAACATCGGTCCCGGCGCGGGCCGCGTCGTCGCCGACGGCGTGACCTTTGATCTGGGTTTCCGCGACGGCCTCTATCTGCCGATGGGGACCGCTGACGTGAGCTTCGAGAGCGTTAATGCCGCCTCGCCCGCCCGTTTCTATCTGATCTCGACCCCGGCCCACGCCCGCTATGAGGCTGTCCGGATCTCGATTGACCAGGCCGTACCGCTGGAGCGCGGTGCGCTGGAAACCTCCAACGAGCGGACGATCTACCAGTATATCGTCCCCGAGAAGGTCAGGTCCTGCCAGCTGCTGCTCGGCGTCACCGTGCTGAAGCCCGGCAGCGTGTGGAACACCATGCCGCCGCACCTGCATGACCGGCGCTCGGAGGCTTATCTGTATTTCGGTCTCGGCGAGAATGACCGCGTGTTCCACTTCATGGGCCGTCCCGAGGCCGCCCGTCACATCGTCATGTCGGACGGCGAGGCCGTGATGAGCCCGCCCTGGTCGATCCATATGGGAGCCGGCACCTCGAACTACGGCTTCATCTGGGGCATGGGCGGCGAAAACCTCGACTACACCGACATGCACGTCCTCGACATCTGCCAGCTGAACTAGTGGCCATGACCAATCCGTTCAGCCTGTCGGGCAAGGTCGCCCTCGTCACCGGCGGCAATACCGGCATCGGTCAGGGCATCGCCCTCGCTCTGGCCGATGCGGGGGCCTCGGTCGCCTCGGTCGCCCGCCGCGCGTCGGACGACACCGTCGGACAGTGTCTGGCCAAGGGGGTAAAGGCCCTCTCGATCCAGGCCGATCTCGGCTCCATCGAGCCGGTCGAGCGCATCCTCGATGAGGCGGCGGCCGGGCTCGGCCCCGTCGACATCCTGGTCAACAACGCCGGCATTATCCGTCGTGCCGACGCCGTGGAGTTCACCGAACAGGACTGGGACGACGTCATGAACGTCAACCTGAAGTCGGTCTTCTTCCTCAGTCAGGCCGTCGTCCGCCGCATGATTGCGGACGCTCGGCGCGGCAAGATCATCAATACCGCCTCGATGCTGTCCTATCAGGGCGGCATCCGCGTGCCCTCCTATACAGCGTCGAAATCAGGCGTGGCGGGTCTTACCATGCTGATGGCCAACGAGTGGGCGAAACATGGCATCAACGCCAACGCCATCGCCCCCGGCTATTTCGCCACCGACAACACCCAGGCGCTGCAGGACGATCCGGTGCGCTCAAAGGAGATTCTGGGCCGCATCCCCTCAGGCCGCTGGGGCCAGCCCTCCGACATCGGCGGGGCAGCCGTCTTCCTCGCCAGCGCGGCCAGCGACTACGTCCAGGGCATCACGCTCCCGGTCGACGGTGGCTGGCTCGCCCGATAGCGGCGGCATGCGTGACGCAATCGGGACGGAAAACCACTTCGCACTTTTCCTGATCACGTCCTAGGCTCGCCGTCATGACCATCCTCTGTTTTGGCGAGATGCTGCTGCGCCTGACGCCCAATGACGGCGAGTTGCTGCTGCAGTCGCCCGGCCTGACGGTCCGTCCGGGCGGAGCCGAGGCCAATGTCGCCGTGTCGCTGGCCCGCTATGGTGCACCGGCCGCGCTCGCCACCGTCCTGCCCGACAACGCCCTCGGACGCGCCGCCCGCGACGAGGTCAGGAAGCACGGGGTCGATACTTCGCGGGTCCAGTTCCGCCCCGGTCGGATGGGCCTGTACTTCCTCCAGCCCGGTGCTGTCCGCCGTCCGTCGGAAGTCCTCTATGACCGCGCCGGCTCGGCTTTCGTCCAGCATGTGGACGGGGCGCTGGACTGGCCGACCCTGCTTGCCGGAGTCGAATGGCTGCACCTGTCCGGCGTCACGCCTGCCACGGGGCCGACCGGCTCTGCCGCCGCCCTCGCCGCCCTCGCCGCAGCGACCAGGGCCGGGGTCAAGATCAGCTTCGACGGCAATTTCCGTGGCAAGCTATGGGCTGAATGGGACGGCGATCCGGCCCGGGTTCTCGGCCGGATGCTGGCCGGGTCCAGCCTCGCCTTTGCCGACGACCGTGACTTCGCTCTGGTGCTGGGCCGGTCGTTCGACGACCCGGATCCGGCAGAGCGCCGCCGCGCCGCGGCAGCGGCCGCTTTCGAGGCCTGGCCGTCGCTGGAGCGGATCTGCTGCACCCTGCGCATCAACGACAGCGTCCAGGACCAGACCCTGTCGGCGGTCATGATCACCCGCAACGGTGAGCACCATGCCGCGCCCATCTCCCTGACCGGCGTGGTCGATCGGGTCGGGGGCGGCGACGCCTTCGCCTCGGGCGTTTTGTTCGGCGTCTGGAGTGGCTGGCCCAATGACGAGGCCCTGACCTTCGGCCTCGCGGCCGCCGGGCTGAAACACTCGGTCCCGGGCGATTTCAACCTGTTCGACCAGGCCCAGGTCCGGGCCGCCATGGCCGGCGAAGGCTTCGATATCCGGCGGTGAACCGGACCCAGGAAACCGGCGTCATCGGTGTATTGTCCCCTTGAACGGGCGCAAGAACCGTCCTGCAAAAACGCCCGGGAGTTCCCATGTCGCCGACCCTGTCAGGCCGCGCCGTCCTTGCATCGGGAGCCGCGCTGGCGACTTTTGCCGCCGCCCCTGCCCTCGCCCGGTCCACCGACGGCGGGCCAGACCCGCCGCGATCGTGGGTGCCATGAAGCGCGCGACCGCCTTCATGACCGACGAGGCGGCCGGGAACGGCGGCTATGTCTGGACCTCCCTGCCCGATTTCGACTATGTTGCCACGACCGACCGGCCAACGGTGCTGAACCCGACCCATCACAGCTATTTCAACCTGTCGGGTGACCCTGAGCGGCTGGTCCTCGACCACGACCTGCAGATCCAGACCGACGCCTTCGCCGCCTATACGCCGGCCAAGATCGTCACCGGCGCGTTGCGGCCGGTCGCTGGAACGCCCTTCGATTTCGGGACCCGAAGCCGATCGGCCGCGACCTGTTCCGCGATGACGAACAGCTCCGCATCGGCGGCGGTTATGACCACAGTTTCGAGGTCCGGGGCCAGCCGGGTGTGCTGCGACAGGCCGGGACGCTGTGCGACTCGTTCAGCGGCCGCTCGCTGGACATCTGGACCACCGACCCCGCCCTGCAAGTCTACACGGCCAATACAGTGGAGCTGGTCGGGCGCGGCGGGGCCGCCTACCGGCCGTATTGCGGCGTGGCTCTGGAGACCCAGCACTACCAGAACAGCCCGAACCGACCGGGTTTTCTCTCGACCGTATTGCGGCCAGGCGAGACGTTCCGGTCACGGACAGAATACCGGTTCAGGGTGGCCTGACCTCTGACCAGAGAAAAAGGCCCCGGCGTTTCCGCCGGGGCCCTTCCATATTCAGGGCTCAAGTAGCCCGAAGGGCGTTAGCCCCAAACCTCATGCCTCGTCGGCAGACTTGTCCGCGGTTCCGGTAACCGGGACCACGGCACCCTTGGCGGGGCGGACGGTCTGGCGCTCGGCGATCCGGGCCGACTTGCCGCGACGGTCACGGAGATAATAGAGCTTGGCGCGCCGCACGACGCCGCGACGCTTGACCTCGATGGATTCGATGTTCGGCGACAGGATCGGGAAGACGCGCTCGACGCCCTCACCGAACGAGATTTTCCGCACGGTGAAGTTCTCGTTCACGCCGCCGCCGGCGCGGGCGATGCAGACGCCTTCGAAGGCCTGGACGCGCTCGCGCTCGCCTTCCTTGATCTTGACGTTGACGCGCAGGGTGTCGCCGGGCTGGAACACCGGGATCGCGCGCACGGCGATCAAACGGGCTTTTTCTTCGGCTTCCAGCGTCTGAAGGATATTGGCCATGGTCTTATTCTCCTCGGGCTTTTTTGCCCTTTAGCTATGATTTGGCGGAGCCAGGCTCCGCAGTAGAGTCCGCCGGGCGAGCCCGGCGGGAGGATTTGGCGGAAGGTTCCGCGGGTCTGTTGGCCAGGTGCGCCGCCCACAGATCGGGACGCCGCGCCTGTGTCGTCTCTTCCCGTTGCGCCTGACGCCACGCGGCCATCCTGCGATGGTCGCCCGACAGCAGCACCTCGGGAATGTCGATCCCCTCGAACGTCCGCGGTCGCGTATACTGCGGATGCTCCAGAAGACCGTCCTCGAAGCTTTCGGAACTCAGGCTGTCGGCCTGGCCCAGAACGCCGGGGATCAGTCGTACGCACGCCTCGATCACCACCATGGCCGCCGCCTCGCCACCGGCGAGCACCGCGTCCCCGACGGAGACCTCCTCGAACCCCCGGGCGTCGAGCACCCGCTGGTCCACCCCCTCGAACCGGCCGCACAGGACGGTGATCCCGTCGCCCCCCCCTTCTTCAGGAGGACGCGCCCAGTCTTTCACCCGCGCCTGGGTCAGGGGCCGACCGCGGGCGCTCATGTACAAAAGCGGCCGGGACGACCCCGCAACACTGTCCAGTGCCCGGGCCACCACGTCCGCTTTGAGGACCTGTCCGGGGCCGCCCCCCGCAGGGGTGTCGTCCAGGAAGCCGCGCTTATCTTCGGAAAAGTCGCGAATGTCCACTGTTTCCAGCGCCCACAGGCCCTTCTCGCGCCACGCCGTGCCGATCAGCGACACGCCGAGTGCGCCGGGAAAGGCCTCGGGGAACATGGTCAGGACGGTGGCGACAAAGGGCATGGGCGGTCTTTCAGGCCCGGGGCCCCGGGGGCGAAAACGCGGAAATCCGGAAATTCATCAAGGGATGAAAGGACTTCAACTTCAACATCCCCCTTCACCCGAACTGTCAGGAGACGGGCTCAGGCCTTTGCAACAATGCCGGTTTCGGCCAACCACTCCAGGATCTTGCCCTTGGGCATGGCACCGACCTTGAGCGAGGTCATCTGGCCGTCCCTGAACAGCATCAGGGTCGGGATCCCCTTCACGCCCAGTTTGGACGGGGTCAGGGGGCTGTCGTCGATATTGACCTTGGCGATGGTCACCGCCCCGGCCAGTTCGTCGGCGATCTGCTCCAGGGCCGGGCCGATCTGTTTGCAGGGCCCGCACCATTCGGCCCAGAAATCCACCAGCACGGGGGTGGACGCCTTCAGCACGTCGGCGTCGAAACTGTCGTCGGTGACCTTGACCGTGGCCATGGGGAAAACTCTCTCTGTGCAGGGACGGCCGGCCGCATAACCGGCCCGGCCCGGGTTTGTCCATGGATGTGGGGAGAGTCCCGGGGAAATCAACGGAGGGGCAGCAGGTGGAGGTGCGAAGACGCGTAGGAGATCTTACACCGCGCTTCGCTTTCCTGCCGCCAGCAACGGGTCAAAAAGCTGCTGCCAGAGGCGACGGCGGTCGATCGGAATGTCGGCCCGCAAGGCCATGCCCGGCTGCAGGCGTCGGCGTTCTCCATAAGCATTGACGTAGTCGCGAGCGAGCGTGACCCGAACTTCATAAACGGGCTCGGTCTGGGCGATCGGGAACAACGCCTCTCCGGGGCGCACCACGGTCGTGGTGATGGCCCGAATGCGACCCTCGACGAAGCCGAACCTCTGAAACGGGAAGGCTTCGACCTGCATCCTTGCCTCCTGACCGACACGCAGGAACCCGGCGGCGCGGGTCGGCACGAGAAGATGGGCTTCCAGCGCCGAGTCTGCGGGCGAGATCGACATGAGCGGAAGATCACCCGTCGGGGTCATCCCCGCGCGTGCCTGAATGCCGGAAATCGTGCCCGCCACTGGGGCCCGCAGGACATAGCCACGGGCGACCTGGAGTTCCGCTCTGCGCTGCGCCAGACCCGAGCCTTCAACCCTTGCTGAAATGCAAGTTTGAGGAGTATGCTTTTCCCTTGGCCTGCGTCAAGATAAATAACTGGCCCGCGGTAACTCCAACGGTTCTATTTAGAGTGGTTGCCGGATGAATTTGTCGTTCACGAGAGGAAACGTCGGGCAACGGCAGTTCTGGGCTGATTTGTGCTACAGGATTTTTTTCAGAACTATATACGCGGACACCCCGGGCGTATTGGCGTTCGTTTTCTCTGTTGTTCGCGTGGCAATAATATACACGACACTGGTTTTGATTGTAGGAT
>JBBSCK010000086.1:0-11469 GCA_038250335.1 Caulobacterales bacterium | reverse complement strand
TTTCGCCGGGGTGTCGGCGACGGCGAACAGCCGGTCGGTGGCCTTGTTGACCGAGATGTCCGTGGCCTGGGCCGACAGGGCGACGGCGACGACCAGGGTGAAGGGGTCCTGGAACCGCAGTTCGGTCTTGGGCTCGGGCATCACGGTCGATAGACGGGTGAAGATCGCCGCGACCCGATCCTCGTCCGGCGGCCAGGCGAAGACGGGGACCGGTGCCCCGGTCATGACGCTGCCGGGCTTGCGGACGAGGCTCGCAGCCTGCGGTTTTTTCGGTTTCGCCACCCCCGACACCCTCAAGCCGAGGACGAGTTGCGCGGGTCCAGCCCAAGCGCTGTGATCGCCTCGAGCGCCGCGCGTTCGCCCTCCTCCCAAGCCCCGTGGGCGGTACCGAAGGACCCGCGCGAGGTCGCTTCGCCGGCGACGAATATGCGGTCCTCGACCGGCCGCGCCAGACGCGCCCGCGCGCCGGTCCCCGGATCGCCCTGACCCGGCAGGACATGGGAATAGGCCCCCATCGAAAAGGGGTCGGCGCCCCAGTTCGAGGTCGCGATCGGTCGAAGGCGCCGTCTGAAACCTGACCCCAGAAGGTCCGACAGTTCGGTCACGGCAAAATCGAAGACGGCGGCCTCACCCGCCGCTTCCAGCCCCCGGGCGAGGTCACCGCCGAAATAGCCCTCGATCATCGGCCGACCGAAGGGACGCAGGTGATAGCCGCCGGTCTGGGCCGTGTCGGTCCGGCCCCACAGCTGGCTGTCGGGCGCAAAGTCATCGGCCCCGTCCACCGCCATATGCAGCTTGGATGCCAGCCCCAGCGGAGCGCCGGATGCCGCCTCGATCAGATCGGGCAGGGGCGGGTCGAACCGCACCGCCTCTGACGCCAACACCGAGGTCGGCAGGGTCAGGATCATGGCCCGCGCCTCGATCCGGCCGCGCGCCGTGTCGATTCCCAGCAGTGGACCCGAGCGGTCGATGCGCTGCACCGGACAGTTCAGCACCACCGGCGCGGCCGCGCCCAGGGTCTCGACCAGGGCTCCATAGCCCTCGACCACCCGCCAGTTGACGCCCGTGTCCCGATAGGCCGCGTGGTCCAGTGTCGAGACCTCGGTGAACCGCGCCCCGTTCAGGGCACCGGATATGGCGTCCATCAGAGCGTTCCATCGCTCGCCGGGGAGGAACAGGTCTGACGCGGGCCGGTCCTGCCCGCCCTCGGCCGCGCGGCCGACCCTTTCGTCGAAGGCGGCCCAGGCCTGGGCAAATTGCGTCTGCTCGTCGGACGACATGCCCAGGTTGAAGGCCTGCCGGAGCCAAGGCGGCGGGGTGTCGTCAAGAGTCAGCCCGGCCGCACCGCCCAGTGCCGCCAGCGCATTCTCGTCTGCCGAATGCAGCCAGCCGCAGCCGAGGTCGAGGCCGAAGCCCTCATAGTCCATCGTATGAGCCCTGCCGCCGATCCGGTCCCGCGCTTCCACGACCACGCAGTCGACCCCTGAGGCCTGCAGTCGCCGGGCTGCGGAAAGACCCGCCGCCCCAGCCCCGATCACAGCGACATCGATAGAGGAGGGCAGGCGGATGGGAAGGCTCATGGCGGCTGGAATGCGCGGAAACATGACGTGTTCATCGCCCGGGGCAACCCCGTATTGATTTTTGGACGATATAGTCCATTTTATTCATCGTCCTCCCCGACGCCGTACGTTCGCCGCCGTCTAGAGATATTGCCCCATGGCCATCGCTCCCGCCCTCAGGAAACGCCTGCCGCTCATCGTCGGCGGGGTCGTGGCCATTGGCCTGATCGTGGGGGGTGGCCTGTGGTGGCAGAACAAGCAGCGCTGGGAAACCACCGACAACGCCTTTGTCCAGGCCGATGTCACCCTCGTCAGCCCGCAGATCGACGGCTATGTCGCCGAGGTATTGGTGAGCGACAACCAGCGGGTTGAGCGCGGCCAGATCCTGGTCCGGCTGGACAATGCGGACGCGCGGGCCGAACTGGCCCAGGCCGAGGCCAATCTGACGGCCCTCATGGCGGCCGTGGACACTGTCGACGCGCGAGCCGCCCAGGAGCAGGCCCTGATCGCCTCGCGCGCCGCCGGCGTCGCCCAGGCGCGCGCACAGGCCGACCTCGCCGAGGCCCAGGTCGCCCGCTACAGCGCCCTCGAGCGCCAGGGCTGGGTCTCTCAGCAGCGGATCCAGACCGAACAGGCCGGTGCCCAGAGCGCCGCGGCCTCGGTTGCGGAGGCCCAGGCCGCCCTGGTCGCCGAACAGCGCACCGCAGGCGTGCTCGGCTCCAGCCGCCAGCAGAGTCTCGCCGCCGTCGACCAGGCCCGCGCTGCAGTCGACCAGGCCCGCATCCATCTGGACCGCACCGTGATCCGCGCGCCGGCTGCCGGGGTCGTGGGCGCGCGCGGCGTCCGTGCCGGGCAGTATGTGCGGCCCGGCGGCCAGATGCTGTCGCTCGTGCCTCTGGGCGACACCTATATCGTCGCCAATTTCAAGGAGACCCAGCTGGGGCGCCTGCGTCTGGGCCAGACCGTTCATATCGTGGCCGACGCCTTTCCGGGCGAGGACCTGACCGGCCGGATTGACAGCTTCGCCCCCGCCACGGGCTCCGAGTTCGCCCTCATCCCGATCGAGAACGCCACCGGCAACTTCACCAGGATCACCCAGAGGGTGCCGGTGCGGATCCTGGTCAACCGCGCCGGCGGTGGCGGCGCGCTTCGCCCCGGGCTTTCGGTCGAGGTCCGGGTGGACCTGAGGAGCGCCGGCGGCGCGTCGTTCGCCGAGGCCGCCACGGGTCCGACACGCCTCGCCGACGCCGGGACCACGGCGGAGTGATGACCGCCGCCGTCATCGACGGCGCGGCCCCCACCGCCCCGGCGACCGAACCCCGGATCAACTGGACCTTCCTGATCCTGGGCTTTGCCGGGATGGTGATCGGCCAGTTCATGGCGATCCTGGACATCCAGATCGTCGCCGCCTCCCTGCCCCAGATCCAGTCGGGCATCGGCGCTTCGGCCGATGAGATCAGCTGGATCCAGACCGCCTATCTGATCCCCGAGGTCGTGATGATCCCCCTGTCGGGCTATCTGTCGCGGCTGTGGGGGACCCAGAAGGTGTTCCTGTTCAGCTGCGGCGGCTTCGTTCTGATGAGCATCGCCGTGGGCCTGTCCTCGTCGGTCGAGGTGATGATCTTCTTCCGCGCCATCCAGGGCTTCGTCGGCGGGGCCATGATCCCGACCGTCTTCGCCGTGGCCTTCACCGCTTTCCCTCCGTCGAAGCGGGTCACGGCCTCGGTCTTCATCGGACTGATCGTCACCCTCGCGCCCACGATAGGCCCCACCCTCGGCGGCCACCTGACGGAACTGCTGAGCTGGCGCTGGCTGTTCTTCATCAATGTCCCGTTCGGTCTGCTGTCGTTCTTCCTCGTCTGGCGCTACGCCAACTTCGACAAGGGCGACCCTGCGCTGTCGAAAGGCTTCGACTGGCTGGGCCTCGGCCTGATGGCCGCATTCCTGATGAGCCTCCAGTTCGTGCTCGAGGAGGGGTCAAGGAACGACTGGTTCGCCGACGGCATGATCCTGCTGCTGGCGGTCGCAGCGGCCATCACCGGCCCGGCCTTCATCTGGCGCTCGCTGGCCTACCGCAATCCGGTGGTGGAGCTCCGCGCGTTCAACAATCGCAACTTCCTGGTCGGGGTGACGATGACCTTCACGGTCGGCGCGGCCCTGTTCGGAGGCACCTTCCTGCTGCCGCTGTTCCTGGCCCGGGTGCGGGACTATTCGCCGGCCGAGGTGGGCACGACCATGGTCATTTCCGGCCTGGCCATGTTCGCGACCGGGCCGTTCGCGGGGCGGCTGGTCCGGGTTCTGGACCTGCGCATTCTCATGTTCGTCGGCTTCATGATGGCCGCCTGGGGCATGTGGGACGCGCACGCCGTCACCAGCGAATGGGGCTTCTGGCAGTTCGCTGGGGTTCAGGCCCTGCGCGGCTCGGGCATCATGCTGGCCATGATCGCGGCCCAGCAGGTGACCATGTCGACCATGCCGCCGCATCTGGTAAAGAATGCGTCGGGGCTGGTGAACCTGTTCAGAAACGTTGGCGGGGCCTTCGGTCTGGCCTATCTCAACACCTCGCTGACAACCAATACCGCCCTGCACATGAGCGAACTGACCAGTGCCATCCCTGCCTCCAGCCAGGGGATGCAGGACATGCTGGCGGGGATGGCGGCGCGTATGAGCGGCTCGATCGACCCGGAGGGCGCGGCGATGAAGGCAGTTTACGGCATGCTGCAGCGACAGGCGACGACACTGGCCTTCGGCGACGCCTTCGCCGTTCTGGCCCTCGGCTGCGTCTTTGCCGCCTTTGTGACGCTGCTCTCGCGCCCGGTGAAGCCCGGCACCGGCACGCCGCCGCCTGCGGACGCCCACTGATGGCCCGGGTTGCCGGCCAGATAGACGAGCGCAAGTCCGAGGCCATTCTGGACGCCGCCTCGGACCTGTTCGCCGAAAAGGGGGCCGCAGCCTCCATGGATGCGATCGCCAGACGGGCGGGGGTATCCAAACAGACGCTCTACAACCGCTACCGCTCCAAGATCGAGATCGGCCGGGCCGTGGCCGAGCGACGCTCCGACCTGATCACCGCGCCGCTCCGGGCTGGGGGCACACCCCTGACCGTGCTGACGGCGCTGGCCGAGGCCATGCTGGTCAAGCTGGGCTCGGCCGACGGGCGCAGTTCGATGCGCGGGGTCGCCCTGATGTCGCCCCATGCCCCCGATTTGGCGGACGCCGTCTATCACGCCGGACCGGGCGAAAGCCTGCGCCGGCTGTCGCTGTGGCTGGCCGAGCAGGACCGGCTGGGCCTTATCTGCGTGCCCGATCCCGACCTGGCGGCCGAGATGTTCAGCGGCATGACGATGGGCCACGGTCACCTGCGCGCCATCCTCGGCGTCGACGAACCTCAACCCGTCGACATCGCCTCCCGCGCACGGGAGACGGCGCAGCGTTTCCTGCGGGCTTTCGCGACCTGACCGGTCCGGCGTAAGGAACGGCCAGTCCGTTCGGAGTTTCCCCTATGCTGATTGCCTATTCCGCCTGGCCCGAGATCGAGGCGCGCCTGAAGACCACAAGGACCGTGGTCATCCCCATCGGTTCCAACGAGCAGCACGGGCCGACCGGCCTGCTCGGCACCGACTGGATGTGTCCCGAGATCATCGCCCAGGCCGCCGAGAAGACCGACGACGGCCTGGTCGTGGCCCCGACCTTCAACATTGGCATGGCCCAGCATCACCTCGCCTTCGCGGGCACGATTTCGCTGCGCCCCTCGACCTTCATGGCCGCGATCACCGACTGGGTCAGTTCGCTCAGCCGTCACGGCTTCGAGCGGATCTATTTCCTCAACGGCCACGGCGGCAATGTCGCCACCATCGAGGCGACCTTTTCGGAACTCTATGCCGAGTGGTCGTTCCTTGATGAGCCCTGTCCCTATGTGCTGAAGCTGCGCAACTGGTGGGACCTGCCGGGCATCAACGGCCTGTGCCATTCGATCTTCCCCACCGGACACGGGATGCATGCCACCCCGTCCGAGATCGCCGTGACCCAGGCGGCCTACCCCGACCGGATCAAGACGGCGGACTATTCACCGAAGATTGCGCCCAGCGGCCCGATCCGCGACGCCCTGGACTATCGCGCCCGCTTCCCCGATGGCCGGATCGGCTCCGATCCCGCCCAGGCCAGTCCAGAGAAGGGCCAGAGGATCATTGACGCCGCCGTGCCCGCCCTGCTCAAGGACGTGGTGGCCTTTTCCAATGAAACCTTGCCGGGCTGAAGAAAGCGGCCCAAGTCCCCGACATGACCTCCCTCGACAAGACGATCCGCGACGCCAAGCATGCGGCAGCCAACGCCCGGTCTGCGGCGACCACGGCCTCCAACGGCGGAGAAATGATGCGCGCGGCCTCCGACGTCATCGCCGCGCGGCTGACCATCATGGCCGAGGGTCTGGCCAATCCCATGAAGGCCGACATGCGCGAGATGTCGCTGATGGGCACCGAGAAGATGGAGGCCATGTCCGCCTCTGCGACGGCCGTCGCCGGCAATCTGGGCGACCTTGCCGCCCGGGTCTCGAAATCGGCCATGGACGAGGTCGCCCATGCGCAGAAGGCCGCAACTGCCATCGCCGCTGCGGGCAGCCCGCAGGCAGCGGCCGCCGCCCACTACACCTATGCCGTGGCCTGGTGGGGCCGGGCCGCGGGCCAGATGCTGACGCTGAACACCGAACTGCTGAAGGCTCAGGCCGACGCCCTGAAGCCGATCCATACCGCCGCCGTGGCCAATGCAAAGCGTCTGAAGCGCTAGGAACGACCGCGTTGATGGGGCGTTGAGCCGGGGTCTTCCACAAGGAGCGACAACCATGGCCGACCCCAAGACCCAAGAGCACGAGAAACACCCCGGTATGCTCGGCGACGGCACCGAGGAACAGAACCTCAACCAGCCCGGCGATCCGTCCAGGCGGATCAAGAAGGACGAGGTCGAGGAAGCCTTCGCCGGCGACAAGAAAGCCTGAGCCCGGTTACCCGGTCCGGATCAGCGCGCCGTCGATCCGGACCGGCCACGAGCTCAGACTTGCCCCCGCGCAGGGCCCTCCGACACATTTCCCCGACAGGGGTTCGAACACCGCCCCGTGCCAGCCACACAGGATCAGCGCTCCGTCCGGCGTCAGATAGCGGTCCAGCTCAACGGCGATCGGAAAGCCCTGATGGGGGCAGCGATCGACCCAGCCCGCGACCTCACCCGATTTTCGGACGACGAAGCCATGGAAGAAGGCCTCGCCGATCTGCAGCACGAAGCCGCGCGACCCCGGCTCGGCAATGTCGTCCAGCGCACACAGGGTAACGCCGGCCGGCGTGGTCCAGACGCGCTTGCGTTCGGTGGGCACTGCGGTTTCGGTCACGCCCGCTCGACCTTGAGCGGTCGCGACAGCAGCGCCTCGATCATGGCCCCCACCGTGGTCTCGCCGGCCAGGAGCGCCGCCGTCGCCTCGCAGATCGGCATCTCCACCCCGACCCGCCGCGCCAGTTCGCGCACGGCCGGGGCGCTCTCATAGCCCTCGGCGACAGACCTTTTGCCCGCCAGCGCCTGTTCAATCGTCTGGCCTTCACCCAGCGCCAGACCCAGGCTCATGTTGCGCGACTGGGGGCTGGAACAGGTCAGCACCAGATCGCCGAGGCCGCACAGGCCCGCCACCGTCTCCGGTTCACCCCCCAGGGCCACGCCCAGCCGGGTCATCTCGGCGAATCCGCGCGTGATCAGGGCGGCGTGGGCCGACCGGCCCAGCCGGCGCCCTTCCGAGATGCCGCAGGCGATGGCCAGCACATTCTTGATCGCCCCCCCGACCTCGGCCCCGATCAGGTCGGTGGCCAGATAGGGCCGGAAGGCCGGACCACACAGGGTCGCCATCAGCGCCTCGCCAAGGCCCGGATCGGCGCAGGCCAGGGTCACGGCCGTGGGCAGACCCCGCGAGACGTCGGCGGCGAAGCTCGGCCCCGACAGGACGGCGGCGGGCGCGTCGGGCAGGGTCTCGGCCAGAACCTCGGTCATCAGCTTCAGCGAGCCGCGCTCGATCCCCTTGGAACACAGCACGACGGGCGCACCTGCCCGGTGGTGCGGCGCATAGGCCAGAAGGGTCGAGCGCATGAACTGCGCCGGCGGGACCGCCAGCACGAGATCGCAATCCGACAGACCGGCCAGATCGGCGGTCACCGAGATCCGCTCGTCCAGCACCACGCCGGGCAGAAAGGCCTCGTTGATTCGCCGCTGCGTGATGCTCTCGACCACCTCGGTTTCGCGCGCCTGCAGGATCACGTCCAGCCCGGCCCGGGCACAGACCAGCGCCAGTGCCGTGCCCCAAGCCCCTGCGCCGATCACCCCTGCGGTGCGGAATTCCATTCTGTGTCCTACGCCTTGGCGCCCTTGCGGCCCGTCGGATGGACAGGATCGGCCAGGGCGCGCGCCTCGTCCAGCGGCCATCGCGGCCGGGCAGGCGCGTCGATGTCGGAAACCCGTCCCAGCTGCAGCCGTTCCGCCCCGGCCAAGGCGATCATTGCCGCATTGTCGGTGCAATAGGCCATGGGGGGCGCCAGAAAGCCAAAGCCGCGCTTTTCGGCCGTCGCCTCCAGCACCCGGCGAACCGTCCGGTTGGCAGCCACGCCCCCGGCGACCACGAACAGCCGGTGTTGGTGGTTTTCGGCATAGGCCGCCATGGCCCGGTCGGAGCGATCCGAAAGCTGGCGGGCGATCGCGCTCTGGACCGCATCGGCCAGATCGGCGCGGTCCTGATCCGTCTCGCAGGTCTGGGCCAGCCGCGAGGCCGCCGTCTTCAGGCCCGAGAACGAAAAATCACAGTCCTTGCGGCCCAGAAGGGCGCGCGGCAGGTCGAAGCGCGCGCCATGGCCACCCTCGGCCGCGCGCTCCAGCGCCGGCCCGCCCGGGTAGCCCAGCCCCATGGCCTTGGCGATCTTGTCGAAGGCCTCGCCGGCCGCATCGTCGATGGTGGTCCCCAGCCGGCTCATGTCGCCGATGCCGCGCACCTCCAGCAGCTGGCAATGACCGCCCGAGACCAGCAGCAGCAGGAAGGGATAGTCCACCCGGGCACCCAGTCGGGCCGATACCGCATGACCTTCCAGATGGTTCACCGCCACCAGCGGCAGGCCGCGCGCCAGGGCCACGGCCTTGCCGAAGCTCAGGCCGACCATGACCCCGCCGACCAGCCCCGGCCCGGCGGTCGCCGCCACCCCGTCCAGCCCGTCGTATCCCAACCCGGCCTCCGCCATGGCCCGGCGCACGACGCCGTCGATCATCTCGACATGGCTGCGCGCCGCGATCTCGGGCACCACCCCGCCGAAGGCCGCATGATCCTCGATCTGGCTGTGCACCACCGAAGACAGAACCGTCGCCTCGCCGTCCGGCGTCAGCCGCACCACCGATGCAGCCGTCTCGTCGCAACTGGTCTCCAGCCCGAGGACGACGAGAGTCTGTTTGGAAACCGGGCCCAGATCGGACTGTGCAGCGCAGTTTTCGCTGATATGGTCGCCCACGATTCCCACCGGGCTCAGGTAGCGACCCGGACCACCCAATGCAACGAAACCCCCGCAACGGACCCGCATGGCCACGATACGAATCGGCACCCGACGCAGTGCCCTGGCGCTGGCTCAATCCGGCATGATGCAAAGGGCCATCGCCGCCGCCATGGGCCTGCCCGTCTCGGAGGTTCCCCTGGTCGAGATCGTCACCACCGGCGACCAGATCCAGGACCGGCGGCTGATGGAGGTCGGCGGCAAGGCCTTGTTCACCAAGGAAATCGAGGAGGCGCTGCTGGACGGTCGCGTCGACATCGCCGTCCATTCGATGAAGGACGTACCCGCCGAACAGCCCCCCGGCCTGACCATCGCCGCCGTCCCGGAACGCGAGGACGCCCGCGACGCCTTCATCAGCCGTGATTTCGACGATCTGGAGCATCTGCCCCATGGCGGCCGGCTCGGCACCGCCTCGCTACGCCGCCAAGCCCAGGCCCTGGCCCTGCGGCCCGACCTGCAGATCGAGATGCTGCGGGGAAACATCGACACCCGCCTGCGGCGCGCGGCCGAGGGCGATTTCGACGCCATCCTGCTGGCCGCCTCCGGTCTGAACCGGCTGGGCCGGTCGGACGCAGTGCGCGGCTTTCTGTCGGTCGACACCTTCATGCCCGCGCCGGGTCAGGGGGCTCTGGCGCTGCAGACCCGCGAGGGTGACACCGATCATGCCTGGGTCCGCGTCATGAACCACGGGCCGACGGCGCTGTGTGTCGCGGCCGAACGCGGGGCCATGGTGGCGCTGGAGGGATCCTGTCGCACAGCCGTCGGGGCCCACGGCGTCATCGACGGCGACCGCCTGACCCTGACCACCGAGATGCTGGCCCCCGACGGCACGGCCCGCTGGCGACGGTCGGGCGAAGTCACCGGCCTGTCGGGCGCCGACGCCATGGACCGGGCGCGGGCGCTGGGCTTGCGGCTGGGCCACGCGGTTCATGAGATGGCCGGTGACCAGAGCGTCGCAGTCTGACGGTCTCTCCCGCTCATCCCGGCGAAAGTCGGGGTCCCGTTCTTTCGTAAAACAGGGTGCGCGCGATGACTGTCAGCGGCGAACCGGTTCAGCCCGTCACCCGGAGCCCTGGATCCCGGCTGTCGCCGGAATGAGCGGAGATGGGTAGTTCTGACCTGCGCCGCATCTGGGTCACCCGCGCCCGGCCCGGGGCGGAGATGACCGCCGCGCGCCTGACCACACTCGGCTTCACCCCCCTGGTCGCCCCTCTTCTGGCGATCCAGCCGCTGGAGGTGACGCTGGACCTCACAGGCGTCCAGGCCCTGGCCTTCACCAGCCTGAACGGCGTGGCCGCCTTCGCCGCCCTGACACCCGATCGGTCCCGACCGGTCCTGACCGTCGGCGACGCCACCGCCCGCGCAGCCAGCGAGGCCGGCTTTACCCATGTCCGCTCCGCCGACGGCGACCTGATCGCGCTGGCCGCCCTGATCCGCGCCACCGCCCCCGGCCTGTCGATCCTGCACGCTTGTGCCGCCGAGCCCGCCGGAGACCTGGCCAGCGCCGTCGGGGCGGCCGCGCACGTGCGAACCCTCCCCGTCTATGGCGCGCAGGAGACCGGCACCGCGCCGCCCGAGGCGTGGGACGCCGTCCTGATCCACTCCCCCCGCGCCGCCCGCGCCCTGCCCCGAGGCATGGCCGGCGGGATCGCCGTCGCCATCTCCCCCGCCGCCGCTGCGCCCCTGGCGGCTCTGGATTTCGCCGAGGTGCGCGTCGCTGCAGCCCCCACCGAGGCGGCGCTTCTTGCGGCCCTTGGCAACCCGGGGTCCGGCGTATAAACAGCCGCATCTGTCGCGAGGCCCCCACGGGCCATCCGCCGACAAGCCGCTTTAGCTCAGCTGGTAGAGCACCGCATTCGTAATGCGGGGGTCAGGTGTTCGAGTCACCTAAGCGGCACCACCACTCTAATGGCACTCTAGACAGGTAAGCGGCCGGCGAGCGGCGGAACGGCCTTAGCGTTGGGTCGCGTGTGGGGATCGACTGGGTGTGGCTTCCGGTAGGGATGTGGATCGGCGGCCAAAGCGTGGCCCTGCCCGGGTTGGTCCAGGAACTGATCCAACTCGATTTTCGAGCGCGAGTTATCGTATAATCGGCACCGCTTGGTACTCCACCCGAGACGGTTTTTCTTCAATCTCGCCAGTAGCTTACCGGCATGATGGTGGGGGTCCCGCCTTGGACGCCGATTCACAACCCAGAACAGCCCTTCGCCCGGTTTTCTTCCAGACGAACATGCCAATGACCGAGAGCGGCTTGGGTGCCAATGTCGTGGTCCCATCTCGGACACTCTCAGGGTCCGCTGTGCAGACGCCAGTTCCGTCGCTGCGAAGTGCCTTGCTCGGAAATCGGCGCA
>JBBSCK010000085.1:0-11887 GCA_038250335.1 Caulobacterales bacterium | reverse complement strand
TTGGACGGGATGCAGCCGACGTTCAGGCAGGTCCCTCCCAGCCCGTCGCCGCCGTCCACCAGTACGGTCTCCAGTCCCAATTGGCCGCAGCGGATGCCGGCGACATAGCCGCCGGTGCCCGCACCGATGATCAGGACTTTGGTTTTGAGGGTTTGCATGGATACACCGTCAGAGGCCTCCCTCTCCCGGCGGGAGAGGGCTTGAGCGCACGGCGGCGGCAGCCGTCGTTCTGGCGCGAAAGGGTGAGGGGCTGGCGTCCGATCGTGGAGACCCGACCCTCATCCGTCTCGCTGCGCGAGCCACCTTCTCCCAACGGGAGAAGGAACCGACTACCCCATCCAGAGCGTGGCGGGATGTTCCAGCAGACCCTTGATCCGTTGCACGAAGACGGCTGCGTCGTGGCCGTCGACGATGCGGTGGTCGAAGCTGGAGGACAGGTTCATCATCTTGCGCACGACCATCTGCCCGTTCCGGACGACGACCCGCTCCTCGATCTTGTTGGGCCCGATGATGGCGACCTCGGGGTGGTTGATGATCGGGGTGTGAACGACCCCGCCCAGGGTCCCCAGCGAGGTGATGGTGATGGTCGAGCCGGACAGGTCCTCACGCTTGGCAGACCCGTCCTTGGCCGCGCCAGACACGCGCGCGATCTCCAGCGCGGTGTCGTAAGGGTCGCGGGCCTCGGCGTGGCGGACCACCGGCACCATCAGGCCATTCGGCGTCTGGGCGGCAATGCCCAGATGCACGGCGGCGTGGGTGGTCAGGACCCCGGCCTCGTCATCATAGTGGGAGTTGATCGTGGGCTGGTCGCGCAGGGCCACGACGATGGCCCGGGCGATGAAGGGCAGCAGGTTCAGCTTGGGGTGGTCAGGTTTGCGGCTCGCGTTGAGGTGGGCCCGGAGCTCTTCCAGCGCCGTGACGTCGATCTCCTCCACATAGGTAATGTGGGGGATGCGCCGCACGCTGTCGGCCATCTTCTCCGCGATCTTGCGGCGCAGGCCAATGATGCGGACTTCGGTCGTGCCTTCGGCCCGGGCATAGGTCGAGGTGCCAGACGTTCCGTGACCGGACGACTGTGCCCCGCCGCCGGCCAGAAAGGCGTCCAGATCGGCGTGGTCGATCCGCCCGGCCGGGCCGGAGCCCGGCACGAACTGGAGTGCGAGGCCCAGATCGCGGGCCCGGTTGCGCACGGCCGGGGAGGCGAGGGGGCGAAGGCCGGGCGTCTGGGCGTTGCGGGATATGGACTTGTCCCCCACCACCGCTTTGCGGGTACTGTCCCCGGAGGGTGGAGATTTCGCAGGGGCGGCACCCGGCGATCCTCCCCCGTCGGGGGAGGTGTCGCGGCGCTCTTGCGTCGTGACGGAGGGGGCCGGGGCGGACTCAGCTTTCGACGGCACAGCCGCGACATTGCCTGCCCCCTCGACGTCGAAGCTGACCAGCGGGCCGCCGACGGGCACCTGCTGACCGCCCGAGCCATGCAGAGCCGCGACCACACCGGCGACCGGCGAGGTCAGTTCGACCGTGGCCTTGTCGGTCATGACCTCGGCCAGCAGCTGGTCTTCCTCGACCGCGTCGCCGACCGCGACGTGCCAGGCCACCAGCTCGGCCTCGGCCGTGCCCTCGCCGACGTCCGGCAGTTTGAAGACGTAGTTTCCGGTAGAGGGCGGCGAGAGCCCCTCTGTCACTCCGCTGCCGCGCCGGGTCTCCCCATTCTGCGAATGGGGAGGAGACGAGGATGCACTCGTCTCCTCCCTGTCGGCGTCAGCCGATGGGGAGGTGGCGTCGCGCTCCTGCGCGATGACGGAGGGGTTCTGGGCCACAGACTCGCTGTTGCCCGCCCCCTCGACCTCGAACTCGACCAGGGCAGACCCAACGGGCGACATCACGCCCGGCTCGCCGTGCAGGGCGGTGACGACACCGCTGACGGGCGAGGTCAGCTCGACCGTGGCCTTGTCGGTCATGATGTCGGCGAGGATCTGGTCCTCCTCGACCCGGTCGCCGACCTTGACGTGCCAGCCGACCAGCTCCGCCTCGGCGGTGCCTTCGCCCACATCGGGCAGTTTGAAGACGTAACGGCCCATCAGCGCGACCCTCCGGTCATGACCGCTTTCAGGGCGGTGGCGACCCGTTCCGGCCCGGGGAAATACTCCCACTCAAACGCGTGCGGATAAGGGGTGTCCCAGCCGGCAACGCGCGTGACCGGGGCCTCGAGGTGGTAGAAACAGCGCTCCTGCACCAGGGCGGACAGCTCTGCTCCGTACCCGGATGTTTTGGGGGCCTCATGCACGATGACGCAGCGGCCTGTCTTTTTCACACTGGCCTCGATGGTCTCGATATCGAGCGGGACCAGGCTGCGCAGGTCGATCACCTCGGCGTCCACGCCCGCGTGTTCGGCTCCGGCCAGCGAGACCCAGACCATGGTGCCGTAGCAGAGAATGGTCACGTCGGACCCTTCGCGCATGACCCGTGCCTTGCCGATCGGCTCGACGTATTTGCCGGACGGCACCTGGGCGAGCGCCTGCGCCTTCCACGGCGAAACCGGGTTCTGGTGCCAGCCGTCGAAGGGGCCGTTGTAGAGGCGTTTGGGCTCCAGGAAGATGACCGGATCGTCGTCCTCGATGGCGGCGGTCAGAAGACCCTTGGCGTCATAGGGGTTGGACGGAATCACCACCTTCAGCCCGGCGATATGGGTGAACAGGCTCTCGGGGCTCTGTGAGTGGGTCTGGCCGCCGAAGATGCCGCCGCCATAGGGCGAGCGCACCACGATGGGCGAGGTAAACTGTCCGGCCGAACGATAGCGCAGCTTGGCGGCCTCCGAGACGATCTGGTCGTAGGCGGGGTAGATGTAGTCGGCGAACTGGATCTCGACTACGGGGCGCAGGCCATAGGCTCCCATGCCGATGGCGGCGGCGACGATGCCGCATTCGGTGATCGGGGCGTCGAAGCTGCGGGTCAGGCCGTGCTTCTGCTGCAGCTGGTCGGTGACGCGGAAGACGCCGCCGAAATAGCCCGCGTCCTCGCCGAACGACAGGACGTTCGGGTCCTCGGCCATCTTGACGTGCAGGGCCGAGTTCAGCGCCTGGATCATGTTCATGGGGACGACAGCGGCCGCGTCAGATGCGATCGATGCGGGGGCCGCATCCTGATCGACCATGTCGGGCTCGATACCGTCGGTGCGGTCGGCGTCGGTGAAGGTCTGTTCGCTCATCGGATCAGACCCCCACTTCGCGGCGCTGTTCGACCAGACGCCAGTCCTCGGTGGCGAAGACGTCCTCGAACATGGTCTTCACCGAGGGGCGGGACTGGCCCAGGGTGCCGACCGACTCGGCGTCCTTGCCCGCAGCGCGGACCTGGGCGACGGCCTCGGCCTCGGCCTCGGCATGGGCTTCCTCGGTCCATTCGCCCAGAGCGACCAGATGCTGTTTCAGACGCTGGATCGGATCACCCAGCGGCCATTTCTCGGCCTCGTCACCGGGGCGGTAGCGGCTGGGATCGTCCGACGTCGAATGGGGCGCACCGCGATAGGTGAACAGCTCGATCACCGTCGCACCCTGATTGCTGCGCGCGCGCTCCTCGGCCCACTGGGTCGCGGCCCAGACCGCGAGGAAGTCATTGCCGTCGACACGCAGCGCCGGCAGGCCATAGCCGATGGCCTTGGAGGCGAAGGTGGTTTCCAGACCGCCGGCAATGCCCTGGAAGGACGAGATAGCCCACTGGTTGTTGACGATGTTCAGGATCACCGGTGCCCTGTAGACGGCGGCGAAGGTCAGGGCATTGTGGAAATCGCCTTCCGCCGTCGCGCCGTCGCCGATCCAGGTGATGGCGATCTTGTCGTCGCCCTTGTAGGCGGATGCCATGGCCCAGCCGACCGCCTGCGGCACCTGGGTGCCCAGATTGCCGCTGATGGTAAAAAACCCGTAGTCCCTGGCCGAATACATGATCGGCAGCTGGCGGCCCTTGATCGGGTCCGACGCGTTCGAATAGATCTGGTTCATCATCTCGACCAGCGGATAGCCGCGCGCGATCAGAAGTCCCTGCTGGCGATAGGTCGGAAAGCCCATGTCCTCGCGGCTCAGGATCATGCCCTGGGCGACCGCGATGGCCTCCTCGCCCGTGCATTTCATGTAGAAACTGGTCTTGCCCTGACGGTGGGCCCGGTGCATCCGGTCGTCGAAAGCGCGGGTCAGGATCATGGCCCTGAGCCCCTTCTTCAGAGTTTCGGCGTCGAGGCGCGGGTTCCACGGCCCGACCGCCTGACCCTGGTCGTCCAGCACCCGCACCAGCCGGAAGGCCAGATCCAGCATCTGCACGGGACGCGCGTCGACCGGCGGGCGATCAACCGCGCCGGCGATGTCGAGCTTCAGATGGCTGAAATCGGGTGCGTCACCGGGTCGGCCCGAGGGCTCGGGCACGCGCAGGCTCAGCGGCTGTGTATTCCTGGTCATTCCATCCTGCCGTCCGGTTGATCCGAGCGCACCGTATTTGCGGCTGGATAGCATGAGTGCGAAACGAAGGCTCGCCTATTTTAGCCTTGCGTCAGGCGATTTGAGGGTATTTTATTGCGCCATAACGAGAAACGGAGAAACGCCTTGGCTGACGAACTGGATCCCATCGACGCACGAATTCTGGACATCCTGCAACAGGACGCCGGATTGTCGGTTGCGGACGTGGCCGAGCGGGTGGGCCTGTCCGCCTCGCCGTGCTGGCGCCGGATCAAGAGACTGGAGGATAGCGGCCTGATCCGCAAGCGGGTCACCCTGCTGGATGCCGGCCTGCTGGGTCTGGACTTCGAGGTCTATGCCATCGTCAAGCTGAGTCTGCCGTCGCGCGAGAACCTCGACCTGTTCGAGGCGGCCGTCGCCCACTGGCCCGAGGTGGTCCAGTGCGCCACCATCACCGGCCGCGAGGACTATGTCCTGCGCATCATCACCTCCGACATGCACGCCTTCGACAAGTTCCTGCGCGACAAGCTGCTGACGCTCGGCCTCGTCTCGGACTGCGAAAGCCATATCGTCACCCGCGGGGTGAAGAATGTGACCACCCTGCCGCTGGGCATCATCACCCCGCACGTGCAATAGTCTCGGTTGCAGTTCAGGAGCCCGCCCCATGATCGAGATGGTGATCGACGCCCGCCGCAAGGATCTGGGCGGGTTCGACGTCAGCCGGATCCTGCCGTTCCATGCGCGGCGGATGGTCGGGCCCTTCATCTTTCTCGACCATATGGGACCGGCGGAGTTCGCGCCGGGGGCCGAGGCGATCAATGTGCGCCCGCATCCGCACATCGGCCTGTCGACCCTGACCTATCTGTTCGAGGGCGAGATCCTGCACCGCGACAGTCTGGGCTACACCCAGCCCATCCGGCCCGGCGAGGTCAACTGGATGACCGCCGGCAAGGGCATCACCCACTCCGAGCGCACCGACCCCCTCAAGAAGGCGCAGGGCGGGCCGATGAACGGCATGCAGGCCTGGATCGCCCTGCCGTCCGAGGCCGAGGAGAGCGATCCTTCGTTCCAGCATTGCGGCGAGGACGCCCAGCCGGCCTATGACAACGGCGGGCTGTTCGCGCGGCTGGTGGCGGGCGAGGCCTATGGGGCGACGGCCAGCGTGAGGACCTCCTCGCCGCTGTTCTGCGTTCACTGGGAGATGCAGGCGGGCGTCCGTACCGCGCCACCGCCCGGCAAGGGCGCGGGCGGCATGTCCGAGCGCGCGCTCTATGTGGCCAGGGGGTCGATCGAGGTCGGCGACCGCACCTTCCACGAGGGTCAGATGATCGTGATGGAGCCCCACGCCGAGCCGACGGTGAAGGCGCTGACGCCCGCGACGGTCATGGCCCTGGGCGGCGAGCCGGTAGGGCCGCGGCTGATCTGGTGGAACTTCGTCTCGTCCTCACAGGCGCGTCTGGACCAGGCCAAGCTGGACTGGCAGGCCGGGCGCATGAAACTGCCGGACGCCGATGATCTTGAGTTCATTCCGCTGCCGGAGGATGCCGCCGTCACGACGCGGTCGGAACCCGTCCAGCCGCCGCCGACCCACCCGGTCTAGCTTTTCGCTCCTGTTGAGTGAGCGATCATGGCGTCCTGGTCACCCCAACGATCCAGTCACCGACGGTCGTCAGGGCGACGGGCGCGATCGTTTCCTCGATCGTTGCGTATTCGCCCACCAGACCGGTACCCGCCGTCTGCATCAGATGGTTGAGACCGGGCAGGACGATGATCTCGGCCGAGGGCTGTTCGCGGCGCAGGGCCTCCGCATTCAGGTCGGCCGGAACCTGAAGGTCCTTGCCGCCGTAGATCGCCAGCAGCGGAACATCCAGCGCCGCCAGCGCCGGGGCTGGATCGTAGGACACGAACCAGCGGTACCAGGGCGAGGCCAGCGCCGGGCTGCTGGACCGGGCCTGTTCGGGCGAGACTCCTGCAGCCACCAGAACCGCCTCCGCCTCGCGCGCCGCTGCCGCGCCGTCGTCCCTGTTGGCCACCACAGCGGCCATGACCTGCCCCTGCACCCTGCGGACCTCGGCGACCTGAGCCGGCGTCTGACCCGCCGCAGCGGCCATCAGCGCCGCCTGTTCGGTGATGATCCCGGCCCCGGGGACGGCCGATCCGGCAATCATCACGACGAAGGCTGCGGGGGCCCCGTCCTGCACGGCCAGCGGCGCGGTCACGCCGCCCTCGCTGTGGCCCATCAGGCCGATGCGCGCGGGATCGATCCCGGCCCGGGTCCGCAGGAAAGCGACGGCCGCTGCAGCGTCGGTGGCAAAATCGGCCGTGGTCTCGTTCGGTCCGCCGCCGCCAGACCCGCCGATGCCCCGGTCGTCATAGCGCAGCACGGCGATCTCGCGCCGGGTCAGGGCGTCGGCCCAGACGGCAAAGGGTTTGTGATCGAAAATGGTCTCGTCGCGGTCCTGGGCCCCCGATCCGGTCAGCAGCACCACGGCCGGAAACGGGCCTGCGCCCGACGGCACCGTCAGGGTTCCCGCCAGGGTAATCCCCGCCCCGTCGTTGCGGAAGGTGACGTCCTCGGACGCATAGGGAAAGGGCGGCACCGGCGTCTGCGGACGCACGGGGCCTGCGGGTTCGGCGGTCGAGGCCGCGCGTGTCAGCACCAGCGGCAAGGACACCCCCCCTTGCGACCACGCGCCGGTCCAGGTCCCGCCATCGGCCGAGCGCGCCCCCTCGAAGGTTCCCTGGGCTGCGGGCACGGTGAAGCGCACCACGCCGCCCGTTTCCGACAGAGCTGCGACGGGCAGGCCGCGGACATTCTGTGCCGGGCTGTCCATGACGGTCAGCAGTCCGTCCAGACCCTGGTCCACGCGAATGACGATCGGCAGCGAGGTTCCGCCGACGTTCAGCGCCCCCTCCCAGCGGCCGACCAGATCAGCCTCGGCCGCCTGGGCGGGGGCAACCACGGCAACGGTGTCCAGAGCGATCATGGGCAATTCTCACCTGACAGGGGCGTTGGGGCCATCCGCCCAGCCCTTCCATCCTGCGCCCCGGTCAAGGCCCCGGTCCAGATCGGGCGGGAGATTTTCAGTCCAGTGACCCCAGAAACCCGATCAGGGCGGCATTGACCTCATCGGGCCGCTCCTGCTGCAGCCAGTGACCAGCCCCGGGCAGGACAGTCTGGGACCGCAGGTCGGTCATCCAGTCCTTCAGCCCCGGCTCGTGCTGTCCTGCATAGTTCCGCACCGGATCGCGCTCGCCCACCATGAACATCGATGGCTGGCGGATCTTCTGGCCCTGCAGGAAGGCGGTCAGGGACCAGTTCAGATCCAGGCAGCGGTACCAGTCCAGAGGCCCCTTGAAGCCCCCGGCCGTGAAGGCGGCGACATATTCGGCGAAATGCGCCGGGCTCATCCACGGCGGCAGGGTCGCTTCCTCGGCCACTTCGGAGACGAAGCTGTGACCGGGGGCGATGAAGCCGGTCGACTGGCGCGCCGTCGGCGTCACCCCGTCATAGGCGTAGAAGCCCTTGCGCAAGCCGGTCGCCACATCGGCTTCGAACATGGCATGGGCGTCGGGGGCCTGGAACTGGTTCATATAGAGCTCGCCCCGGCCCAGCCGTTTGGCGATCGCGACCATGGCGGGCGTGGGTGGGCCTTTCGCGCGGCGCGGCTGGAACGGCACCGACAGTCCCGCGACCGCCGTGAACAGATCGGGCCGCATCAGGGCGCAGTGCCAGGCGATTGGTGCCCCCCAGTCGTGGCCGACGACGGCCCCGGTCGTGGCCCCCAGCGCCCGCACCAGATCCACCATGTCGCCGACGAGGTGCAGGATCGTGTGGTCCTCGGTCCGCTCCGGCTTGTCGGTCCCTCCATAGCCCCGCATGTCGGGCGCGACGGCGTGATAGCCCGCTTCGGCCAGGGCCTTCACCTGCGCCCGCCAGCTGATCCCCAGTTCGGGGAAGCCGTGGACCAGCAGGACGAGGGGGCCCTGTCCCGCTTCCAGAATCTGCTGGTTCAGCCCGTCGGTCTGGATCGTGCGCGTCCGGATTTCGGGTGTCTGCATGGCGTTTCGCCTCCGGGGCTTTGGCGCCGAACGCGGCGTCGTGCATTGTTATCGCCATGACCCGAATGACGCGCTTTTCCGACGGTACGATCGTTCCCGTTCTCGGCCAAGGGACCTGGATGATCGGCGACGATCCCGCGACCCGCGACGCCGAACAGGCGGCGCTGGCGCGGGGCATCGACCTGGGTCTGACCCTGATCGATACCGCCGAGATCTATGGCGACGGCCGCTCGGAGCGGCTGGTCGGCGAGGTCATCAAGGGCCGTCGCGACGAGGTCTTTCTGGTCTCCAAGATCAAGCCGGACAACGCGGGCGAGATGACCATGATGCTCCACTGCGAAAAAAGCCTTCAGCGACTGGGGTCGATCGCCTCGACCTCTATCTGCTGCACTGGCAGAGCCGGCATCCGCTCGACGAGATCGTGGCCGGGTTCGAGGAGCTGGTCGATGAGGGGATGATCACCCGCTGGGGTGTGTCCAACCTCGACATCCGCACCCTGAGCCGGCTGGAACAGATCGAGGGCGGCGAGAACTGCGCCACCGACCAGGTCCTGTATCACCTCGGCTCGCGGGGGGTGGAGTTCGATCTTCTGCCCTGGGCGGAAGAACGGTCCATGCCGCTGATGGCCTATTCGCCGCTGGGGCGGGGCGATCTGCTGAACCATCCGGCGCTTCAGGCCGTGGCCGACCGGCACGACGCTACACCGGCCCAGATCGCACTGGCGGCGGTGATCCGTCAGCCCGGCCTGATTGCCATCCCCAAGGCGTCCAGCGTCGCCCATGTCGAGGCCAATGCCGCGGCCCTCGAGATCGAACTGGACGCCGAGGACATCGCCGTCCTCGACCGCGCCTTCCCGCCACCCGCGACGGCACAGGCGCTGGACATCATCTGACCGACACGCCCCGGCCCCGGGATCGCTCCCGGGGCCTTCGTCGTCTCAGCCTCTCGAGGGGGTCAGGCGGCCGTCTTCACCCCGGCGAAGTTGCCGTAGAAAGTCTCGCCCTTTGCCGCCATGTCGCGGAGCAGCTGCGGGACCTTGAAGCGGTCGCCGTAGCGGGCGGCATACTCATCAGCCTGCCCCACGAAGGCTTTCAGCCCGATCTGGTCGATCATGGTGATCGGGCCGCCGGTCCAGGGCGCAAAGCCCCAGGCCAGGATGGCACCCACGTCAGCCTCGCGCGGATCGTCGATCACGCCCTCTTCCCAGCAGCGCGCCACCTCGACGGCCTGGCGATAGAGCAGCCTGCGCTTCTGGTCCTCGATCAGTTCGGGCGTGGACTCGTTGATCGTGACGGGGGCCAGTTCGGACAGGCCCTTCCACAGGGTCTTGGGCTTGGTGTCATAGTCGTAGAAGCCCTTGCCGTTCTTCCTGCCATAGCGGCCCAGATCCTCGACCATCTTGCGCACGATCTCGTGGCCCTCGATCGGGACGTATTTCTCGCCCAGATCCTCGGCCGTCTGTTTGGCGATCTTGACTGACAGGTCCAGCGCGACGTCGTCGTGCATTTCCAGCGGGCCGCGCGGCATGCCGGTCATCCGGCCCAGGTTGTCGATCAGGGCGGGGGCATAACCCTCCTGCAGCATCGCCAGTCCCTCGGCCACATAGGTGCCGAAGCAGCGCGAGGTGTAGAAGCCGCGCCCGTCGTTGACGACGATCGGGGTCTTCTTGATCTTGATGATATAGTCCAGCGCCCTGGCGATCGCCGCCGGACCGGTCTTTTCGCCGAGGATGATCTCGACCAGCATCATCTTGTCGACGGGCGAGAAGAAGTGGATGCCGATGAAGTCCTCGGGCCGCACCGACGCTTCGGCCAGACCCGTGATCGGCAGGGTCGAGGTGTTGGATCCGAACACGGCGCCGGGGGCCAGTTGGGCCTCGGCGCGCTTCGTCACGTCGGCCTTGATCTCGCGGTTCTCGAACACCGCCTCGATCACCAGATCCGAGCCCTTGATCTGGTCGTAGTCGGTGGTGGCCACCACCGAGGCCAGCAGGGCGTCAAACTTGTCCTGCGTCAGCTGACCGCGCGAAAGACGCTTCTTCAGCAGGCCCTCGACGTGGGCCTTGCCCTTGTCGGCGTCTTCCTGGGTGCGGTCGATCAGGATGGTCTGGATGCCGGCCAGGGCCTGCACATAGGCAATGCCCGCACCCATCATGCCGGCGCCGATCACGGTGACCTTCTTCGCGTCCGAGGTCGGGATTCCGGCCGGACGCACCGCGCCCTTGTCCAGTTCCTGCTTGGACAGGAACAGGCTGCGGATCATGGCCTGGGCCTGCGGCGTCATCAGGGTCTTGATGAAATAGCGGGTCTCGATCCGCAGGGCGGCGTCCATCGGGACCTGAATGCCTTCATAGACGGCCTTCATCAGGTTCAGCACGGCCGGATAGTTGCCGTAGGACTGCTTCCTCAGCATCGCATTGCCGACGAGGAAATTCTGGATGCCGGCCGGGTGATAGGGGCCGCCGCCGGGCTGTTTGAAGGCCTTGTCGTCCCACGGCTGGACAGCCTTGCCGCCGCCCTTGATCCACGTCTTGGCCGCCTCGACCTCGGTGCCCTTGGTCACAACCTCATGGACGACGCCCGCGCCCCTGGCATCGTTCGGACGCCACGAGGAACCCGTGCTCATCGCCGTCAGCGCCGGCTGCACGCCGATCAGGCGCGTCAGCCGCTGGGTGCCGCCGCCGCCGGGGAACAGCCCGACCTTGATCTCGGGCAGGCCGAGCTGGATCTTGGAGTCGTCGCCGACCACGCGGTAGTGACAGGCCAGCGTCAGCTCCAGCCCGCCGCCCAGCGCCAGACCGTTGATGGCCGCCGCCACCGGCTTGCCGCAGGTCTCCAGCGCCCGCAGGGCCCCGTTCAGCTTCCAGCCGGCGTCGTAGGCGTCCTGCAGCGAACCCCCGGCCAGCATGCCGCCGGCCATGTCGCCCAGATCCGCCCCGGCGCAAAAGCCCGACGCCTTGCCGGACGTCAGCACTGCACCCTTGATGGCGTCGTCGGTCTTGATGCGTTCGACCACCTGCGGGATCTCGGCCATGACCGAGCCGGTCAGGGTGTTCATCGACCGCCCGGGGACGTCGAAGGTGATAAGCGCGATGCCGTCGGCGTCGACATCAATCTTGAAGTTATCCATCGTTGTTCCTCCCGTACATCCTCCCCCGTTGGGGGAGGGGGACCGCGAAGCGGTGGAGGGGGCCCACCGCAGACACAGGTGTGTGGGGCCAGCCCCCTCAGTCAGCTTCGCTGACAGCTCCCCCGACGGGGGAGCAATGTTCAGATCACACCCGCTCGATCACCGTGGCGGTGCCCATGCCGCCGCCGATGCACAGGGTGATCAGGGCGGTTTCCTTGCCGGAACGCTCCAGTTCGTCCAGGGCGATGCCGGTG
>JBBSCK010000084.1:0-12008 GCA_038250335.1 Caulobacterales bacterium | reverse complement strand
GGACGACAGCCAATGCATCGCGTTCAAATCCACGGTTAGTTTCGCTACTCAGGGTGGGGCACCCTGCGTCGGCGGGCAATGGAGTATCCTGACCCATGCCACCCTCGTCCTCCTCGCCGGATCGAACGGTGCCAGAAAGACCACCTTCATCAACACCTACCTGCGCGAGCGGGCGCAGGCGTTCCAGTTCGTCAATCCGGACGAGGTGGCGCGGCCTCTGCCCCCTTGTCATCCCCGAAACGGCGAAGCCGTTATCGGGGACGCATCCCCTCGGCTCCCGCCCCGCCCGGAAGGCGCAGCCTGTCCGGGCGACAGGCGGCTCGGCCAGGATGACAAGGGAGGCCCAGAGCTCCCCCGCCATCCCCCCACGTCCGATTCTGACGCACCCCCATGTTAGGCCTCTCTGCACCGCATCAGGGAGGCCAGCGATGGCGGATGGATCACACCCACCCCCGGCGAACCCGCGCAGCGCCCCGGACGCGGTCTGGGCGCTGGTGCGGCGCGACTATCGCAGCGGCCTGCCCGCGCCCGAGGTCTGTCGCCGCCACGGGGTCGGGCTGACGTCGATGCGCAACCGCGCCGCGCGCGAGGGCTGGCGGCGGGCGGACGGGCCGTGGACGCCGCCCAATGGCCTGGATCCCTGCGACGAGGGGGTGCTGCTGGAGGAACAGGTCGGCGGCGATCTGGACAAGGTCGAACTGTACGACCTGTCCTCCATCGCCAGACGGCGGATGATGCGGGCCGTGATGCGCGGTCAGGCCGCCGAGGCCCTGCGCTGGCGCCGCCTGCGCCTGGTGCTGGACGCCGACGAGGCCGAGATGGAGCGCGAAATGGCCCAGCAGGAGCAGGTCTGGCACATGCTCCACAGCGACCCCGAACTGGCCCCGGAGGCGGTCCGGGCCAAACAGCAGGCCGCCCGCGCCCAGGCGGCCGCGTGGCTGGACGGGGAGGACCCGGAGGACTGAGTGGACCCAGTGGACCCAGTGGACTCAGTGGACTCAGTGGACGGTGTTTTTAAATCAGGGCGAACCGGTCCGGGTCCCGTGCGCCGCCTTCAGCCCGCCTCAGGCCTCGGCGGCCATCTGACGCAACGCCTGTTCGAACACCGCCGCCGGCTGGCCGCCGCTGATCAGATATTTGCCCTCGACCACCACCGCCGGCACGCCGGTGATACCGCGCGACACCCACAGGGCCTCGGCGGCGCGGACCTCCCCGGAATAGAGGTCGTCGGCCAGCACCTCGATCGCCGCCGCCCGGTCCAGTCCCGCCACGGCCGCCGCATCGGCCAGCACATCGGCATCCGGCAGGGCCCGCCCTTGCGTGAAATGCGTCCGGAACAGCGCCTCTTTCAGCGCCCTCTGTTCCGCCGCCCCCACGGTCCCGGCCCAGTGCAACAGCCGGTGGGCGTCGAACGTGTTCCAGATGCGGCTGTCGGGCCCCATCCGCATCTCGAAACCGTCCCACGCCTCGGCCGCACGCTGGGTGATCATGGCCCGGTTGGCGGCCGACTGTTCGGGGGTGGAGCCGTATTTCCTGGCGATATGCTCGCCCACAGTCTCGCCCTCCGCCGCCATGCCGGGGTTGAGCTCGAACGGCTGGAAATGGACATTGGCGGTGATCCCCTCGCCCCTCAGCGTCTCCAGCGCCGCCTCCAGCCCGCCCAGCCCCACCACGCACCAGGGGCAGACGACGTCCGAGACGAAATCGATGTGCAGGGTCCTGGGCATGGCAACCATATAGGGGCCCTTCTGCCGCAAGGGGAGAAGGGCCCCTCCGACCGAATCTGACGCACCCCCGCCCTGACGATGAAATCCCCCGTTAACCCATCGGGTGCAGGCTGAAGCCTCACGGAGACGCGCCATGTCCAGCATCATGACTGCCGGCTACCGCAGCCGCCGCGACCATTTCGAGCCCAGCGACCAGGATCCCCAGGAACAGCGCCGTCTGCGCGGCCATCTGGAACAGATCGACTACGCCGCCTTCGTCTCGAACCGCGAGGTCATCCCCCAGGTCCTCGGCCTCGGGGCCAATCATACCGAGGCGGACGCCTTCCAGCGCCTCGCCGTGGCCTCCGCAACCGCGCGGGCGCGCTGGATCGCCGAGGCGCTGAGGCTCAGCGAGGCGGGTCAGGCCGTCGGCGTCGCCGAGACTCAGAAACTGGCGGGGATGCGGGCCGCCTATGAGGAGCTGTCCGAGGCCTATGAGGGCCTGCGCCGGATGGTCGAGCGGGGCTATCTGCCCTACCGCAGCGCCGAGCGTTAGGGCCCTTCGGCCACCGGGCTGCTGACGGCAGGCGGGGGCGGGGCGTCCAGGTCCAGCGGCGGGGCTCCCCCGGCCGGCAGGGTCGCCAGCCAGACGAACCCGGCGGTGATGGCCACGGCCGCGACCGCCGCCACCACGATCCAGCGGTCGTTCTTCTTCACCGTCTGGAGGGCCGCCCCGACCGTGGCGTACAGCGTCGGGGTGACCACCACCGACGGCAGGCTGCGCGGCGCGGCGGCCGGGCCCGGGTCCCCGGACAGGGGCGCCACGGTCTCGGCCATCTCCGCCGGCTCGATCTCGACGATCCGCTCCAGCGGCGGCGACGGGGTCTCGGGGGCGGGCTCGGGGGCGGGCTCGGGGGCGGGCTCAAAGGCCGGTTCAGGGGCCTCCGGCGCAACTTCAACCTCCGGCGGCTCGACGACCGGGGGCCCAACGATCTCCGGGACCTCCGGGGCCGCTGTGCGCGGTGGCGGGATCATCGAGCCGGTCAGGATTCCGGCCCCGGCCTTGCGCGGCGGCACCGCAGCCACCGGCGCGACCTGGGGACGCGGCAGGGGTCCGACGCGGAACACGGGCCGGGGCGGACGCGACCACTCGATCCGGCCCCGGGTGAAGGGCTCGGCCGGCGCGCCTTCGCGATCGGGTCGTGACGGGGGCTCGGACGACATGGCGGGCGTCTTAGCGGCGAACGGGGGCAGCGTCCAACGCTGGAAAGCTCAGCGGACCTCGACGCCCTTCCAGAAGGCGATCCGGTCGGCGATCTCGGCGGCGCCCGACTTGGGCGTGGCATAGAACCAGGCCGCGTCGCGGTTCTCTTTCCCGTCCACGACGATCGAATGATAGGAGGCCGTGCCCTTCCACGGACAGACCGATGTGGTCGTCGACGCCCGCAGCACCGCCGGATCGACGGCGTCGCGCGGGAAATAGTGGTTGCCCTCAACCACTACCGTATCGTCGGATCGGGCGATCTCCGCCCCGTTCCAGGTCGCTGTCGTCATGGTCGTCTCTCCTCAGCTTTTGAGCCGGTAGCCGGTTTTGAATATCCAGCCGACAATGGCCAGACACACGATCAGGAATCCGAAGGTCGCCGCAAGGCTCCACACGATCGGCACGTCGCCGGTGCCGTAGAAGCTCCAGCGAAAGCCCGAGATCAGATAGACCACCGGGTTGAACAGGGTCACGGTGCGCCACGCGGGCGGCAGCATGTCGATCGAGTAGAAGGAGCCGCCGAGGAAGGTCAGCGGCGTCACGATCAGCATGGGAATGAACTGCAGCTGCTCGAAACTGTCGGCCCAGATGCCGATGATGAAGCCGAACAGGCTGAAGGTGGTCGAGATCAGCACCAGGATCGCCAGCATCCACACAGGGTGCAGGATCTGCAGCGGCACAAAGAAGGACGCCGTGCCCAGGATGATCAGCCCCAGCACCGCCGACTTGGTCGCAGCCGCCCCGACATAGGCCAGCACGATCTCGAACGGCGACACCGGCGCGCTCAGCAGCTCATAGATCGTGCCGGTGAATTTGGGAAAATAGATGCCGAAACTGGCGTTGAAGATCGACTGGGTGAACAGGCTCAGCATGATCAGGCCCGGCACGATGAAGGCCCCGTAGGGCACCCCGTCGATCTCGGTCATGGCCGAGCCGATGGCCGAGCCGAAGACCACGAAATATAGCGCCGTCGTGATGACCGGGGTGACGATCGACTGCCAGATGGTGCGCAGCGCCCGCGCCATCTCGAACCGGTAGATGGCCCAGACGCCGTGTCCGTTGAAACTCATGCGGCGGCTCCGGCCTGGCTGTCCTGATGCACCAGACTGACGAAGATGTCCTCCAGCGAACTCTGGCGCGTGTTCAGGTCCCGGAAGGCAATGCCGAGGTCCGACAGCCGGCGCAGCAGCCCGGGCACGCCGGTCTGGTCGGCATGGGAATCGAACACATACTCCAGCTCATGACCCTCGGCCCGCAGCGTCAGCTCCCAGTCGGCCAGCCCGGGCGGCAGGGCGGTCAGGGGGTCCTGCAGGTTCAGGGTCAGGGTCTTGCGTCCCAGCTTCTTCATCAGTTCGGTCTTGTCCTGCACCAGGATCAGCTCGCCCTTCAGGATCACCCCGACCCGGTCGGCCATCTCCTCGGCCTCCTCGATATAGTGGGTGGTCAGGATGATGGTGACGCCGCTGTCTCGCAGCCGCCGGACCAGGTTCCACATGTCGCGGCGCAACTCGACGTCCACGCCGGCCGTCGGTTCGTCCAGAAACAGGATGTCGGGCTCGTGGCTCAGGGCCTTGGCGATCATGACCCGGCGCTTCATCCCGCCGCTCAGGGTCATGATCCTGGCGTCCTTCTTGTCCCACAGGCTGAGGTCCTTCAGGACCTGTTCGATGAAGGCCGGGTTCGGGGCCTTGCCGAACAGGCCGCGGCTGAAGGTCACCGTGGCGATGACGGTCTCGAAGGCGTCGGTGGTCAGTTCCTGGGGCACCAGCCCGATCTTCATCCGCGCCTGGCGAAACGCCGTCTGGATGTCGTGGCCGTCGGCGATGACGCTTCCGGAGGTGGGCCTGACGATCCCACAGATGATCGAGATCAGGGTGGTCTTGCCCGCCCCGTTCGGACCCAGCAGGGCGAAAATCTCCCCCTTGCCGATCTGCAGGTCGGTGGGCTTCAGGGCCTGAAGTCCGGAGGCGTAGGTCTTGGTTACGCCCCTGATGTCGATGACCGACAGCATGTCCGGCTCCAGACCCCAACCCGGCCGAAGCGCCGTCCGGCAGGATATGGCCCTCTCGCGGCCCGGCTCAAGAGCGCCTCGCGCCTTATCCGCGTTGCCCGGCACGGGACACGAGGTGAAGCCACGACGGATCCGTGCGCTTTCGCCGCGCCTGCCACCGGAACTTCCCTCGTATCTTGGGTTTCCAGATACGCTGCAGGAGACCATCAATGTCCATCCGCCCCCTGATCCTCGCGACCGTCGCGGTGCTAGGCCTTGCCGCTTGCGCGACATCCGTCCCGGCCGATCAGGTGCGCGCGCCCCAGCCCGCGCGCGCGGTCGATGTGGAGCGCTTCTACACGGGACGCTGGCTGGAGATCGCACGCCTGCCGATGCGCCTGACTGACGGCTGTGTCGCCGGCGCGACCAGCTACGTCATCCGCACCCAGACCCGGATTGATGTCCGTGACACCTGTCAGGTCGATACGCCCGCCGGCCGTGAGAAGGCCCTCGGTGCCGATGGCACGATCCTCGATCCAGGCTTCAACGCCAAGCTGCGCGCCCGCTATCTGGGTGGCCTGGTCACCTGGGAATACTGGGTGCTGGACCATGCGGAGGACTACAGCTGGTTCATCTCCGCCGACCCGACGTTCGACAAGCTTTGGATCTACACGCGGGAGGTTCCCGACGCGACGGAACGCGCCGCACTTGTCGAGCGAGCCCGGGCGCTGGGCTATGACGTCACGCGCCTCGAATTTCCTGCTTTCTGAGGAAAGGGAACCATGATCCGCACCCTGCTGCTGATGGCCGTCTGCTCCGCGACGCTGGGGCTCGGTGCCTGCGGGAGTGGACCGCTTGCACCTCCGGGGTCGACCTTCGGGCCGAACCCGGAACTAGTGGCCCCGCACCGCAATGTCCTGGCCCCCACGGTGAACATCGCCCCGGCCGTGGGATGGCCCGACGGCGTGATACCGACCGCGCCCGCCGGCTTTGTCGTTCAGGCCTTTGCATCGGACCTCGACCATCCGCGCTGGCTCTATCGCCTGCCCAATGGCGACATCCTCGTGGCCGAGACCAACGCGCCGCCCAAGCCAGAGGGCAAGTCGGGCGGAATCCGCGGCTGGATCATGGGCCTCGTCATGAAACGCGCGGGCGCAGCGCCCCCCAGTCCGAACCGCATTACCCTGCTGCGCGACGCGAATGGCGACGGCGTCGCGGAAATACGGACCGCCTTTCTTCAGAACCTGACCTCGCCCTTCGGCATGGCGCTCGTCGGCGACCGGCTGTTTGTCGCCAATGCGGACGCCGTGGTGGCCTTTCCCTATCAGCCGGGCCAGACGGTGATCACCGCTGCACCCACGACGATCAGCGCCCTGCCCGCCGGGCGCAACCATCATTGGACCAAGAGCCTCGTCGCCTCGGCCGACGGGACCAAGCTCTATGTCGGCGTCGGGTCGAACTCCAACATCGGCGAGAACGGCCTCGAGGAAGAAGTCGGCCGGGCCGCCGTTCACGAGATCGACATCGCCACCGGAGCGGCGCGGATCTTCGCGTCCGGCCTGCGAAACCCTGTGGGCATGGCGTGGCAACCGGACAGCGGAGCCCTGTGGGTCGCGGTCAACGAGCGCGATGAACTCGGCAACGACCTGGTGCCGGACTATATGACATCGGTGCGGGACGGCGGCTTCTACGGCTGGCCCTGGAGCTATTTTGGACAGATAGTCGATGCGCGGGTGTCCCCACGCAATCCTGAAAAGGTCGCCGCCGCCCTGGCCCCTGACTACGCCCTCGGCGCCCACACGGCATCCCTTGGACTGACCTTCTACGATGGCGCGGCCTTCCCCGCCGCCTATCGACACGGTGCCTTCGTCGGGCAGCATGGATCCTGGAACCGTGAGCCCAAGGCCGGCTACAAGGTCGTCTTCGTGCCCTTCCTCGATGGTGTCCCGTCCGGTGCCCCCCAGGACTTCCTGACCGGCTTTCTGAATGCAAAAGGAGAGGCCATGGGCCGTCCTGTCGGCGTGGAACTGGATGGCACCGGCGCACTTCTGCTGGCCGACGACGTCGGCAACGTGATCTGGCGCGTCTCTCCAGCGAGATAAAAACGGGGAAAGACTTGGGCAGTCGGGGGTCGTGAGCGTCACAGGACCGGGGCGTGGGCGCCACTCCCGTCGGGAAACGCAAAAGACTGCTGTTCGAGATTCGCCCGCCGGTTGACCCGGCCGCGACGCTTGTTCATCACCTTGATGACTTGCGCATGAACACGGAGCGACTGCGACCATGGGTCTGGCGGCCAATATCCGACGAGACCTGACGTTTGCGGCCGGGCTGCGTCGGCTGTTGCAGCGCATCAAGCCGATCGCGCTGGATAGCGATGTTCTGGTCTGTGACGACTTCGAGGAAGCCGTCGATCGCTTCGCTGACAACATCGCCATCGAGGATGAGCATCGCTCGCTGACCTATCGCGACCTCGATGCCATGGCCAACCGCTACGGCCACTGGGCCCGGAGCCGGAATCTGCGCCGGTCCGACGTTATCGGACTGGTGATGACCAACCGGGTGGAATACCTGGCCGCCTGGCTCGGTTTCTCCAAGGTCGGGATCGCAACGGCCCTGATCAACACCAATCTCTCTGGCCATGCGCTGGCTCACTGTCTGAACATTGCCGGCGTCGCCGTGGTGGTGGCGGACGAGGAGACCTGGCGCCAGTGCGAGGAGGCCCGGCCCTTCGTCAGCCGGACGATGGTCCTCTGGGTCTTGGGCCTCAGGGAAGCGGATGAGGTGTCCGAACGCCGCGGCCTGGACAACGGGGTGCGCAGCGGCTCGTCGGTTCGACCCGCGCGCAGTATCCGCGCCGGCATCACCAATCGCGACACGGCGCTCTATATCTACACGTCGGGCACCACCGGCATGCCCAAGGCGGCGCGCATCCACCACGCGCGGGCGCGAACCTATATGCGCGCTTTCGCTGGAGCCACTCAGTCCACGCCGCAGGACCGGGTGTTCAACGTGCTTCCGCTCTACCACTCCACAGGTGGCCTCGTCGGCATCGGACCAGCCCTGCTCAACGGCGGACGGCTCATTTTGCGGCGCAAGTTTTCGGCGTCGTCCTTCTGGCGCGACGTCAATGCGACCCGGGCGACGCTGTTCGTCTATATCGGCGAGCTTTGCCGCTATCTGGTGAACTCGCCCGGGCAAGAGGGCGAACAAGACCATTCCCTGCGGCTCGCCTTCGGCAATGGACTACGGCCGGACGTCTGGCCAGACTTCCAGGAGCGGTTCGCCATCCCCCGGATTCTCGAATTCTACGGTTCGACCGAGGGCAATGTTTCGCTGTTCAACTTCGACGGCAAACCGGGCTCGATCGGCCGGGTACCAAAGTTTCTCAAAAAGCAGATCAATATTCGCCTTGTCCGTTTCGACATGGACACCGAGGAGCCCATGCGCCTCGCCAACGGCCTGTGCCAGGAGGCACCGACCGGCGAGATCGGCGAGGCCATCGGCATTATCAGCGACAATATCCGGCACGACTTCTCGGGCTATGCGGACAAGGCGGCTTCCGAAAAGAAAATCCTGACCGACGTTTTCCAGCGCGGCGACCGCTGGTTCCGGACCGGTGACCTGATGCGTCAGGACTCAGAGGGCTATTTCTATTTCATCGACAGGATCGGGGACACCTATCGCTGGAAGGGCGAGAATGTCTCGACCGCCGAGGTCGAGCAGCGTCTCGCTGGCGCGTCGGGCGTCAGGGAGGTCATCGCCTACGGGGTTCCCGTGCCCGGGGCCGACGGCAAGGCCGGCATGATCACCCTGGTGGTCGACGGGCGGTTCTCGGCCAAGGATTTCGCAGCCTATGCCGATGAGCAACTGCCGGCCTATGCCCGGCCGGTTTTCATTCGCCTGGCCAAGACCCTGGAGACGACCGGGACCTTCAAATACCGCAAGATTGATCTGGTGGCCGACGGGTTCGACCCCGGCAAGGTCGACGGAGCCCTCTACGTCCGCGGCGGAAAGTCGGGATATCAGAAGCTGTCGCCCGAGGCTTTCCTCGCCATCCAGAACGGCTCGAATCGGCTCTGATCGCAACTGCCCCTTAATCAATAACGGCGAAGGTCCCAGCCTCACCCGCTCAGGACGGCCGGCTCTCCATGTTCCAGATTATCGGCATCGTCCTGCTGTTTGGCATGGTGTTCGGCGGATACACCATCGCCGGCGGCAAGATGGGCGTGATCCTTCACTCCCTGCCCTATGAGATGATGATGATCGGCGGCGCTGCGGTCGCGGCCCTGGTCATGTCCAACTCTCCGTCGACGCTGAAGGCGCTTGTCGGAAGCTTCGGGCTCATGTTCGGCGGCAACAAGTGGAAGAAGCAGGACTACAAGGACCTGCTGAGCCTGTTGTTCGAGTTAACCAAGACGATGAAGTCCAAGGGCGTCATCGCCCTGGAAAGCCACATCGAGAAACCGGCCGAGAGCACCATCTTCCAGAAATATCCCAAGGTTCTGAAGGACCATTTCGCCACCGACTTCATCTGCGACACCCTGCGTATGATGACGATGAACCTGGAGGATCCTCACCAGATCGAGGATGCCATGGAGAAGCAGCTGGAGAAGCATCACCACGAGGCCCTGGGCCCGGCCCACGCCCTCTCGAACATGGCCGACGCCTTGCCGGCCCTCGGAATCGTCGCGGCGGTGCTCGGGGTGATCAAGACCATGGCCGCCATTACAGAGCCGCCCGAAGTTCTCGGCGGGATGATCGGGGGAGCCCTGGTCGGCACCTTCCTCGGCGTCTTCCTGGCCTATGGGCTGGTGGGCCCCCTGGCGGCCCGCCTCAAGGAAGTGGTCGACGGCGACAGCGCCTATTACAAGATCATCCAGTCGGTCCTGGTCGCCCACCTGCACGGAAACGCGGCACAGATCTCGGTCGAGATGGGGCGGGTCGACATTCCGAGCTCGGCCCAGCCGTCGTTCATGGAAATGGAAGAAGCCCTCGCGGCGGCACCGGCCAACGCCTGATCCTTTCCCCGACCGACCCCGGCGACGTGCCCCGGCCCCGGCAAGACCAGCAAACAGTCATGCCGACCCGGCGGTCCGGCTCAGCCTTTGGGGCCCAAGGCGCGGGGATCGCACGCGGCGAACACAAACGATCACGAACGCGTGAGGATTTCGCTTGCGAAACCGCTCACGATCCCGTTATCTCCCCTCAGCGAGGATTCATGACCTCGCGTGAACCCTTCTGAAGGATACCCACTATGCGCATCGTTGCTCTGATCGCCGCCTCGGCCGCCGCTCTGACCCTGGCCGCCTGCCAACCCGCCGCCGAAGACAAGGCCGCCGACGCTGCCGGTGAAGCCGCCGTCGCCGCCGACACCGCCACGGACGCTGCCGCCACTGCCGACGCCGCTGCGACCGACGCCGCTGCCGCTGCTGGTGAAGCCGCTGCCGCCGCTGCCCCGGCTGCTGACGGTGCGATGGCCCCGGCCGCCGACGCCATGGCTCCGGCCGCCGACAAGATGGCTCCGGCCGCTCAGTAAGACCTGACGGTCCTTGCGAGGTTCGGATCGGTTCAAACCGGTCCGTCGGAAAGGGGTCGCCTACGGGCGGCCCCTTTTTTCGTGTCCGCGATCTGCCGCCCAGAGCAACGCGGGTATAGGTCCGGGACATGACCCCGCCGGACGACCGCGATCCCCGACTGATCTGGACCGAGGCGGGCGAGCCCCGGTCGGGACGCTATGGCGACGTCTATTTCTCCGCCGGGGACGGCCTGGCCGAAGCCCGGGCCGTGTTCCTCGACGGCTGCGGCCTGCCGGAGGCCTGGACAGGGCGACGCCATTTCACGGTCGGCGAACTGGGCCTGGGGACCGGCCTGAATCTCTCCGCCCTGCTCGACCTGTGGACGCGGACCCGACCGCCACAGGGCAGGCTGCAGATCTTCTCGGTCGAAGCCTATCTTGTCCCCGCGGCCGACGCCGGCCGCGCCCTTGGGGCCTGGCCCGAAATTGCGGGGACGTCCCGGGCCCTGTTGGCCCACTGGCCCCCAGCGACCCCGGGGTTTCACCGGATCGACCTGCCGGACCTCAAGGCCGTGCTCGATGTGGCCATCGGCGACGTCGACTGGGCTCTGGCCGAATGGAGCGGCCGCGCCGACGCCTGGTTCCTCGACGGGTTCTCGCCCGCGGTGAACCCGGCGATGTGGTCGGGCCCTGTCCTCGACCTCGTCGCCGCAAGGTCCGCGCCTGACGCGCGCCTCGCCACCTTCACCGTCGCAGGGGCCGTCCGCCGCGGCCTCGCGGACCGTGGCTTCGCCGTCGAAAAACGCCCCGGCCATGGCCGCAAGCGCCAGAGGCTGGAAGCGCGACGCCCCGAGCCGAGCCCGAGCCCGGCACCCCTGCCCTCCGTGGTCGTCGTCGGGGCCGGCATCGCGGGGGCCTCGGTCGTCCGCGCCCTTCAGGCCCAGGGCCTGTCCGCGCAGCTGATCGAGGCGGAGACGGCCGGGGCGGGGGCCTCGGGCTTTCCCTCGGCGCTTGTCACGCCCCGCTTCGACCTGGGCGACGCGGCCGTTGCGGCCCTGTTCGCCCAGGCGCTGGAGCGCGCCGACGCCCTCTACAGCCCCATTCCCGGCGCGGTCCTGGCCCGGGGCGTGCTGCAACTGGCGGCCTTGGACAGGGACGCCGCGCGGTTCACCCGGATCGCGGCCCAGCCCCTCTGGCCCGAGGGGACCTTGCACCCCGTCGATCCGGCCCGCGCCTCAGCCGTGCCAGGCGCGGCTCTGGCGGGACCCGGCCTCGACATGACCTCCGCCTTCACCCTGGCCCCCGCCGCGGTTCTCGCCGCGTGGCTGGATGGAGTCCCGGTCAAACCCGGCCGCGCCAGCCGGATCGAGCCAGCGCCCGGCGGAGGCTGGCGCGTTCTGGACGCGGACGCGGGCTGCATCGCCGATGCCGACGCCGTGGTCCTTTGTGCCGGAGCCGGGACCTCTGCGCTCCTCCCAGCGATCGCCCTGTCTCCGGTTCGCGGCCAGGCGGAATGGGTGACCGGCTTGACGG
>JBBSCK010000083.1:0-12112 GCA_038250335.1 Caulobacterales bacterium | reverse complement strand
TTCCGCAAGACCGCCCGCAACTTCAATCCGATGATGGCCGCCGCCGGCAAGGTCACGGTCGTCGAGGTCGAGCATATTGTCCCGACCGGCACGCTGGATCCCGACCACATTCACACGCCGGGCATCTATGTCGACCGCCTGATCCTCGGCACGTTCGAAAAGCGGATCGAGCAGCGCACCATCCGCCAGAAAGAGGTCGCATAACCATGCCCCGCACCCGCGACCAGCTCGCCGCCCGCGCCGCCCGCGAGCTTCAGGACGGCTTCTATGTGAACCTCGGCATCGGCATCCCGACGCTGGTGGCCAACTACATTCCGGCGGGCATCGAGGTGACGCTGCAGTCCGAGAACGGCATGCTCGGCATGGGGCCCTTCCCCTATGACGAGGACGTCGACGCCGACCTGATCAACGCCGGCAAACAGACCATCACCGAGATCCCCGAGAGCAGCTATTTCTCCTCCGCCGACAGCTTCGCCATGATCCGCGGCGGCCACATCAACCTTTCGATCCTCGGGGCCATGGAGGTCGCGGAGAACGGCGACATCGCCAACTGGATGATCCCCGGCAAGCTGGTGAAGGGCATGGGCGGGGCCATGGACCTGGTCGCGGGGGTCAAGCGCGTGGTGGTCGTCATGGAGCACGCCAACAAACACGGCCAGTCCAAGGTGCTGAAGGCCTGCACCCTGCCCCTGACCGGGACCGGCGTGGTCAGCCGCATCATCACCGACCTGGCCGTGTTCGACGTCAAGCCGGACGGTGCGGGTCTGGAGCTGATCGAACTGGCCGAGGGCGTCACGCTGGACGAGGTCGCAGCGAAAACCGAGGCGAGTTACACGGTTTCCCAATCGATCGCGGCTGCGCCATAGTCGATCCGGAAACCGGCTCCGTCAGAGCGCCGGGCGATGGAGCTTGAAATGGCTGATACAGGACCTCTGACGGTACCCGGCGGCGGCGCGCCCGCGCCGGACGCCGAGCGTGTCTCCGCGATCCGCGCCGCCATCACCGGGGACGCGGAATCCTGCGCCGCTTTCGCTGAGCCCGCCCTGGCCGCTCTCGTCTCGCTCAACAGCCACACCCTGGCCCGGACGCGCGACGGCGACCTCGGCGAATGCATCGTCCTGCTGGGCCATGTCCGCGACCGGGTCGCCGCCCTCGACCCTGCCCGTCTTCAGCCACGGGGCGGGCTGGCCGGCCTGTTCGACAGCCGCTCCGGCCGTCTGAAGGCGTTCCGGGAGGCCTGGAGCGCCGCCGCTGCGGCCGCCACAGAGGCCGGGGCCGACTTCGCGGGCCGCAGCGGAGCCATTGCGACCCGCACGACCGCGCTCGATCACCTCTGGACCGAGACCCGCGACGCCATCGCCACGCTTGACGCCCATATTGCCGCCGCCCGGATCTGGCTGGCTGACCGCGCAGCCCCCACACCGGCCCCTACGCCCGCCCCCGCGCCGGCCACGATCGACGCGGAACCCTCAGCCGGCGACCCGTACGAACCGGCCCAGGCCCGGGCGGATACCGAAATCGAGCATGCCCCGGTCGACCTCGAAGCTGGCGACAGCTCCGGCTCCGGCTCCGGCGCCCTGACACCGTCGGACGCCACCCCCCCGGATGCGGTCGCGCCGGAACCGGACGTCGCCGCCCTGCCCCATCCATTGGAGACACGCCTGACGACAATCACGGCCGTTCGCGCCGTCGCCTTGGGTCGTCTGCCACTGCTGCGCGCCGCCCAGAACGCCGACTACCGCGCTCCGGTCGTGCTGAAGGACGTCTGCGACGGCATCGAGGCCTGGCGCGCCGACTGGCAGAACGCCTTGGGGCTGGGAGGCCGCAAGCCAAAACGGGTTCGGCCCGACCCCGATCGCCTGACCGCGGCCCAGACCACGCTCGCCGACCGCCTGGCAACCGGCGAACGGGAACTGACAGCCGCCCAGGCACGCCGGGCGGAACTGGAGGCGCGGGCCGCACCCCCTTCGTCAGACCGCAGGGCGGCCTGACCCTGGCCAGTGCAGGTTCAGTCGAAGGCCAGAGGCTTCATTCGCCGACGGCGTTCGCGTCAGTCCAGGCCACGATCCGGGCGTTCACCTCGCGCGTCGCCTCGTCATAGGCCGCGACGATGGCCGACACGCGGTTCTCGCCGGCGGCACGACTGACCGTGAAGGTCTCTTCCGCCACCACCGTGCGCTCGGGGAAGCGCATCAGCCGCGCCCGTGCCGTCACCACGACGTCAGGCGTGGCATCGACAGAGGCGTAGCGCGTCTCGAAAGCGCGGACGTCGATGTCCAGCACCCGGGTCGTCGGTGTCAGCTCGCGGCGGCCGATCAGCCGCACGGCCCGCGCCTGGCCGGCAAAGGCGTTCTCGAGACTGGCGGCATAGAGCTGGGCCGCAGGCGACACCCACCGGGCCCCGCCGATGAAGGCCACTTCGCTTCCTGTGATCCCCAGAAGCCGGTCACCCTGGGCGGCCTGCGGGAACTCTACGGCCCGCAGCTTGACCTGAGTAGGGGCGGTCACCGGCGCAATGGAAACGCCGTCCGTATCGCCGAATCGATACAGCTGCACCGGATCCGGCGACGCCAGCAGGGCGCAGCCCGACAGCGACAGGGCGGCGAGGATGGCAATGGCGAGGGAGCGGATCACGGCTGGACCTCCAGTTCCCGGGACGGCGGACGGCTGATGAAGTCGCGGGGACTGGAGCGAACGTCGTCGACCAGGCCCCGCAGCGAATCCGTCGCCTCCTGCAGCCCCTGGATCGCCTCCAGCAGCTGCGGCACGCCGGTCGTGGCGAACTCGCCGACTGGCCCCTCCAGCCCGTTGGCCGTCCGGTTGATCGAGGCGATGGCGGTCCGCGCGTCGGCCGTGGCGGCGTTGATGTTGTTGACCGCCTCGCGGCCGTCCTCATTGACCAGGCGACGCGCGTCCGCCCCCAGGGCTTGATACTCGGCGACGGCGGCGTTGGCCCCCGCAAGCGCCTTCTCCAGATCCTCGAACAGGCCCTTGCGCGCCTCCAGCTCGGTCGAGAGCGCCTCGACATTCTTCAGGCTGGTCGAGAAGCTCCGGATGTTATCGTCGCTCAGCACCCGGTTGATCCGGTTCAGGGCGTCCACCGTCTGGGCCAGCACAGTGCCGGACCCGCTCAACAGTTCCGCGATCGGGGAAGGCTGGGACTGGATCACCGGCACGACATTGTCAGGGTACTGGGTCTTCAGCAGGGCACTGCCCTCCGTCCCTGCCGTGATCTGGATATAGTTCAGGCCCGTAATGCCCTGTGGCTCCAACTGGGCGCGGCTGGTCACCCGAACCGGCGTCGTGCCGTTCAGACGGACCCGGGCGATCACCTGATTGCCCTGGTTCGGATCCAGGTTCAGGTCGGTGACCTCGCCGACGCGGATGCCGTTGAAATGCACCTCGCCGCCTTCCGAAAGGCCGCGCACAGGGCCGGAGAAGACGATGTCGTAGATGTCATAGTCGTTGTTGAATTGCAGCCGGGCCAGCCAGATGGCGAACACCGCCAAGGCCGCCAGAAGGGCGACAGTGGCGATGCCGACGGCGGCGTAGTGGGCGTCTCGTTCCATCTCGGTCCTCTACGCGGCCCGGGTCGCGGCGCGACCCCGTGGCCCCAGAAAATACTCCTTGATCCACGGGTGGTCGGATTTCTCCAGCTCCTGAACCGTGGCCTTCTCGACGACGTGCTTGTCCGCCAGCACCGCCACCTTGTCGCAGATGGCATACAGGCTATCCAGGTCGTGGGTGATCATGAACACGGTGAGGCCCAGGTCGTCCGAGAGTTTGCGGATCAACTCGTCAAACGCAGCAGCGCCGATCGGGTCCAGCCCGGCCGTCGGCTCGTCCAGGAACAGCAGTTCGGGGTCCAGCGACAGGGCGCGGGCCAGACCGACGCGTTTGCGCATCCCGCCTGACAGTTCGGCCGGCTTCTGGTGATGACTTTCGGGCTTCAGGCCCACCATGGCGATCTTCATTTCGGCCAGTTCCCGGATCGTATCGCGTGGCAGCCTTGTGTGCTCGACCATGGGCGAGGCCACGTTTTCCAGTACGGTCAGGGCCGAAAACAACGCCCCCTGCTGAAACAGGACGCCGGTGCGTCGCTCGATCCCGGCCCTGTCGGCCTCAGACATGTCGCCGGTGTCCTGGCCGAAGATGCGGACGGTACCCCCCTCAGGCTCCTTCAGCCCGATGATGGAGTTGAGCAGCACCGTCTTGCCTGTGCCCGATCCACCGACAACGCCCAGGATCTCGCCGCGCTCCACGTCCAGATCAAGATTCTGGTGGATCACCTGGTCGCCGAACTGGCTCAGAAGGCCGCGCACCTCGATCAGCACTTCGGGCGTCTTGGCCGTATCGTTCGCGGGCCGGTCGGTCAAATGTCCAGCTCCAGATAGATCAGGGCGAAGACAGCATCCAGGAAGATGATAGCAAAGATCGCCTGAACGACCGCCGCCGTGACCCGCCGACCCAGGCTCTCGACGTCACCGGATACGGCCAGTCCCTGGCGGCAGCCGATGGCGGCGACAACGATGGCGAATACCGGTGCCTTGGACAGGCCGACCATCATGTGGGTGAACATGTCGGGGTTGTCGACCAGGCGTTGCAGGAAGAAGGCCGGGCCGAGGCTGAGCTGGCTCCAGGTCACCAGCATGCCACCGAACAGACCCGCAACCATGCCGACGAACGTCAGCAGCGGCAGCATGACGATCAGAGCTGCCAGCCGTGGAATGACCAAGGCCTGAAACGGGTTGACCCCCATGACCTGCATGGCGTCGACCTCCTGGTTCATCCGCATCGAGCCGATCTCGGCCGCAAACGAGGACGCCGAGCGCCCGGCCAGCAGCACCGAGGTGATGACCACCGCGAACTCGCGCAGAACCGAAACGCCGATCAATTCGACCGCGAATACTCCGGCCCCGAACTGGGTCAGAAGGTCCGCACCCAGAAAGGCGATGACGGCGCCGATGAAGAAGTTCGTGACCATCACGATCGGCAAGGCGTCGAGGCCTGACCGGTCTGCCTGGCTGACCCAGGCCGGCCAACGGATGGAACCCGGACGCCTCAGAGCATCGCCAGCGGCACCCATAAGCCGGCCGAGGAACGCCATGGACAACAGGAATTCGGCGGCCGCGTCGTGCAGGCCATGGCCGATCTTGGCGAAGACGCGGGTCAGGGAGGCGGGACGCTTGGGCGGCTCGGCGCTCTGGCGCTCCAGAGTCTCGACCATCGCATAGATGCGCCCGGCCTCGGGGCGCGCGTCAAAGGCCCCCGCAGGCATAGAACAGTCCGAAGCCTGGACCAGGGCAAGCGCGCCGGCCGTATCGAACCGGCCCAGCTCGCTCAGATCCACGGCCCTGACGGTCTGGCCTTTCAGGCGCTCCCCCAGCCTGACCGCCGTCCGGCCCAGGCTCATGGTGGTCCAGTCTCCGCTCAGCCTCAGCAGAGCGCCGCCGCCCGTGGCGTCCTCGATTTGGAAGTCGGCGGTCCTCATGCCCTGTCCTTAGCCGACCCCCGACGAATCGCCCATGCCCGCCGAAGCGTCCGATGCGGATCAGACAACCTCGGTTATCATTCGGCAACAGAAGCAGAAACCGGGCGAAGACGGGCTCGCACGCGTTTGAGGTCGTGCACAAAGGCGGCCCGCTCACGCACCCTCGTCGCCTCGTCCGGCAGGCGCAGCAGGTAGGACGGGTGCACGGTGATCATGGCAGTCGAACCGTCCGCCAGCGCGATAGGTTCCCCCCGCTCGCGGGAAACCGTGACCGTCCGGCCCAGAATCGCCAGCGCAGCCGTCCCGCCCAGCGCCAGCGTCACTGTCGGCCGCACCAGCCGCCGCTCCTGATCCAGCCACCAGCGGCAGGCGCTGACCTCGCGAGCGAGTGGGGTCCGGTGCAGCCGCCGCTTGCCGCGCGGCTCATGCTTGAAGTGTTTGACCGCATTGGTGACATGGACACCGGCCCGGTCGATACCCGCCTCGGCCAGCGCCGCGTCCAGCACCTGCCCCGCCGGCCCGACGAACGGGCGCCCGGCCAGATCCTCCTGGTCACCCGGTTGCTCGCCCACGATCATCAGCCCTGCGGTCCGCGCCGGCCCCTCGCCACAGACCCCCTGCGTCGTGTCGCGCCACAGATCGCAGCGACGGCAGGCCTGCACACCCTGCTTCAACTCCTGCAGGGTCGCGGCGACAAAGCCCTCATCATAGGCCCCGTCGCGCGCAGGCCGGGCGATGGCCTTGGCCAGACGGGCGTTTGGCTCGGTATGGGCGGCGGCGACCATCATCTCGGTCCGGTCCCGCGACGCTGCCACCAGCCCAGGGATCAGCGCCGCCTCGGGCAGGTTCTTCCAGTAGCGCTTCGGCATCTCCCCATGCATGGCCCTGACCTTCAACCGGGCGGGATTGAACGTGGAGGCGTAGTAGGTCTTCCAGAACGCCTCGATCTCGTCCCCCTGCGGCGCGTCGGCCGCCGTCGCGGGTGGACCGAAGCCCAGCGCGGCCCCGTCCCAGACGCACGACCCGTCCGGCGTCAGGATCGACCAGCGCATCGTTGTGAACCGACGCATGAAGAAGCCTGATGTCTTTTCCAGCACCCGGTGCGCCGGTTCGAACCAGGCCACATAGGTCTGGCCCGCCTCGTCCTCGATCATCCGGAACCGGACGAAAGCCTTCATCTTGTGCGAGGCGCGACTGACGTTTCTGGCCCGCTCCATCGCATCGGCCACATCGACGTCGGACACGATCCTAATCAGGTCCGGTTCGTCCCGGAGGCGCCAGAGCAGCCTGTAAAGGAGGTCGAACCGGTCGGCGGACCGGTGCAGGATCACCTCCCGGGCCACGTCGACGAAGGCCTCGGGAACAGAGAACGAGGCCTCGCGCCCGGTCCACGTATCCCGGTTTTGGCGGAGATCGGCACCATCGAAAAGCGAGCCCGCCTCGATGGAACCAGCCACCATAAACCGCGCTGCGGCCGGCTCCACGCCCGACAGCCGGAATTGCCGCGCCGCCGCCCTCCACCCGTCGAAATCGGTCTGGTCCGCCAGTTCCGCGACCGCCATCTCAGAACAGGCTCAGCTGCACGGGTTTCGGCTCCGGGCTCAGCCGCGCCCTCAGATCGACGGCGTCGATCAGACCGCCGGGCGTCCAGTCCAGGGCGGTGATGAAGGGCCGCACCTTGTCGATGCCCCGGCACAGACGCGCGATATCCTCCAGCCTGAGCGTCCGGTAGCGCCGGACCGAGAGCATCCGGTTGACCGACTTCACGCCGAGCCCGGGCACCCGAAGCAGCATCTCGCGGCTGCCGGTGTTAACATCGACCGGGAACTGCGCCCGCTGGTTCAGCGCCCAGGCCAGCTTGGGGTCAATCGCGAGGTCCAGCATCCCGTCTGTCGACGCCTCGAGGATCTCGGGGGCCGAAAAGCCGTAGAACCGCATCAGCCAGTCGGCCTGATACAGCCGGTGTTCGCGCATCAGGGGCGGCCTGGACACCGGCAGGGCCGCGCTGGAATCCGGGATCGGGCTGAAGGCCGAATAGTAGACCCGCCGCAACCCATAGCCTCCATACAGCGACGCCGACCGATCGAGGATCTCGGTGTCCGGCGCGCCGTCCGCCCCCACGATCAGCTGGGTGGACTGTCCCGCCGGCGCGAACTTTGGCGGTCGGGCCCTGTCCCCCTTGCGAGCTTTGGCCGCCTCGACCTTAAGCCGGACGTCAGCCATCGCCCTCTTGATGACTCTGACGTCCTTCTGCGGGGCCAGCCGGCCCATCGCCTCGTCGCGCGCCAACTCGATATTGGCCGAGAGCCGGTCGGCGTAGAGGCCCGCCGCCTCGACGAGTTTCGGGTCAGCCTCCGGGATCAGCTTCAGATGGATATAGCCGCGAAAATCATGCTCTTCTCGCAGTTTTTTGGCCACCAGAACCAGCTGCTCCATCGTGTAGTCGCCGGACCGGATGATTCCCGACGACAGGAACAGCCCCTCGATATAGTTGCGGCGATAGAAGTTGAGCGTCAGCTCGACCACCTCGTCCACGCTGAACCGCGCCCGCTGCACGTTCGAGGACACCCGGTTGATGCAGTAGACGCAGTCGTAGATGCAGAAATTGGTCAGCAGGATCTTCAGCAGGCTGATGCACCGCCCGTCGGGCGTATAGGCGTGGCAGATGCCCATTCCCTCGGTCGAACCGATGCCCTTGCCGCCCCGGCTGTCGCGTTTCGACGTCCCCGACGACGAGCACGAAGCGTCGTATTTGGCCGCGTCGGCCAGCACCGACAATTTTCGCTTGAGATCTAGCTGAGCCATCGTTCCCTTTATGTTCCCTTTCGGGAACAGGGTCCAGAGGCCGGTAGTCGCAGGCTGGGCAACCTATCTCAGATAGTTCAGCAGTGAGACCTCGCGCAGCTGGCTGACCACCTGGGCGGAGACCTGGACCGCCACCTGCGACAGCTGCAGGTCGGTCACCGCCTTGGCCAGGTCGGCATCGGTCCGGTCCGAGACCAGCTCTCCCAGCGACAGCCTTTGCGCCTCGTGGCTGACCGAGATCTGTTCGACACGCTTCTGCAGCGAACCGTTCCGCGCACCCGCGTCGATGACGATCTTGATCGCACGGTCCAGCCGCTTCAGTTGTTCGGCCAGGTAGTCCTTCTGGACCTCCGTCGGCTTGCCGGTCAGCGGACCAGTCGCCGGGTTGTCGCTATAGGCCCGGATGTCGCGGAAGATCTCGAAGATGTGGCTTTCGGTGACGCCGTCAGCCTCGAGGAATTTGAAGCCGTCCGCCAGAAAGCCGGTCTCGACCGAGGTGTTCTCCGCCACGCGAGACACCGGCCTGATCTGGTCGTTGGTGAGGGTGGCTGCCACGCTGCCGGCGGCGGCGAGGTCTGACAGCGTACCCACCGACACAGGTGGCTCCGACGTATTGGCCCCGGCGAACAGGTAGCCGCCCTGGTGACGGGCGTTCAGCCCGTTCGAGATCGTCTGGAACTGCCCTCCCAAATCCAGCATCAGGGTGCTCAGGGAGTCAGACGCGAGCACGCCCCCGACGGCCTCGCGGGCGGCGCTGAGCGCGTCGGCAATCCGGGTCATGGCCAGATCCTGGGCTTCCAGACGGGCGGAAACGACTTCACCGGTATCGAGGAACCCCTGGACGCGGCTCTGCGCTCCCTTCAGCGCCGTCAGCGTTTCCGAACTTCGGCCGAACCCGGTCAGGTCAGTGGCGATCTTCTGGGTCGAGACACGGCTGGATGCCTCCGACTGCTGATGCTGCGCCGCCATCAGGTTCAGCAAGGCCGACTGATAGTTTCCGTTCGTCGAAACGCGGGTCATCAAACCATCCCCAACAGTGTGTCGTACATGTCCTTGGCCGCCTGAATCATCCGGGCCGAGGCGTTGAAGGCCTGCTGATAGGTCGTCATCAGCACCAGTTCCTCGTCCAGGTTTACGCCCTCGAAGTTGGACTGACGCGAGAACGCCTCGGTGGCGAGCGCCTGCGCGCTCTGCTGGCGCGTCCGGGCCGTCTGGGCCCGGCCCCCGATCTCGCCCGACAGTTCCGACGCATAACGCGACACCGACAGAGTGCCGCCCGGGCTGTCACCGGCGGCGGAAAACCGCACCGTGGTCTGCCCGGCGTCGGCAAGGGTCAGGGCCCCCCGTCCATCGCCAGTGCTCAGCGCCACCGTACCGGCCGCGGCCGCCAGGTTCAGCTGCGCCAGCGCCAGCCTGGCCGGGCCCTGCCGTATGTCGGTCCTTACCGTGAACCCGTCGGCGCGCGACGCCCGGACCCCGCCGCCCAGACCGAACAGTTCGGCGGCCGACACGCCGGAAGGGTTCTGGGTGGTGGTGTCCTCCAGCACGCTCATGCGCGGCGCAGGGTTGCCGAGGCCGGTAAATTTCAGCTCACCCGTGGTCGCGTCCAGGGCGAACGCGCCATGGAGCCCAATCCCGGTCGTGGTGCTGTTCAGGGCCGTGATCAGTTCGCCGACCGTGCCTAGCGGGCCGGGCACGGTGACCGGTACGTCGCGGATTTTCGCCCCACTCTCGCCCACGAAGCGGAAGGTCAGGGTCTGGCCGGCAGCGAACCCGTGCAGCGAGGTCGCGGTCAGGCCTTGATCGTAGAACGCCGGCCGGTCCGTCGAGATCAGGTCGTTCAATCCGAAATAGTGCGAGAATCCCCGTCCGGCCTTGGTGCTCACGGGCGCGCCGTCGGCGATGGCCATACCGTTGGGTACGGCCGCAGTCAGGCTCAGTCGGCCGCCGACGAAACTGGCGGTCGCTGCCCCACCCAGCTGGGTGTTCAGGTCGGCCAGAAAGGTGGCGGGCGTAAACGGGACGAGATTGATCGTCAGAGCCGAAAAGTCGATGTCCGCCCGCATCGTGATGGCACCCGTCGTCGGATTAACGACGGCGATGGTCGTTTCGCCGGTGAAGCCCGTCAGCGCGGTCTCCAGCGTCTGCCCCACATTGCGGCCGGTCAGGGTGCCAGGTGCCGGGACGGCCGAGTTCGCGTTGTGGGCGCGGTTCAGTTCGTCGGCGACATGACTGACCAGTTCGGCCAGCCGTTCTGCAGTCTGGGGCGCATCGACGTCGCGCAGTTCCATCAGCCCCTTGAGCTCGCCGGTCTTCAGCCCGTCGGCGAAGGCGCGCGTGATACCCCCGGGTTCGGTTATCCAGATCTCGTTGAAACTGGTTTCAGCGTTGACGGTGCCGGCCCGGCTATAGTCCAGCCTGGCCGCCCCGGCCCCGGCCAGCAGCACGCCGACGCTGGTGCGGATCGAAACCCCGCCGACCGGTCGCTTGGTGACCTGCACGTCCATGAGACCGGACAGTTCGCTCACCAGTCGCGCCTGCTGGGTCTCGGCTCCAGCGGCGTCACCGTTCAGAACAGTAGCCCGGGCGATGTCCTGGTTCAGGGCCTCGATCTGCTCAAGCAGGCTGTTGGCCCGTTCGACAGCGCTCTGGATGCGTCCGTCGGCATCCTGACGCACCGCCTGTATCTGGCTCGAGATTCGCGAAGCCTCATCGAAGACCGCCTGGGTGCTGAACAGCGCCTCCTGGCGACGCGGCGCCGAAACCGGATCCTCGGCCGCCACCGCAAAGGAGGAAAAGATGTCGTCGACCTTCGAGAAGAAACCCGTGTCGCCGCCGGGATCACCGAACAGCGACTGAATCCGGTCGTAGAGTTCATAGCGTACGCCCTGACGACTGGACTCGGCCCCCGCGTTCAGGCTGGCGGCCTGGAGAAACCGGTCGGTGGCCAGGCGGACACGCCCCACCTCGACCCCCGAACCCACGCCCTGGCTCGTCAGCGACACCTGCTCGGCGATCTTGCGGACGTATCCGGGTGTGTTGACGTTGGAGACGTTGTCCGAAACGACGCGCAACTGCGTCTGGGCCGTCTGCAGCCCCGAGTTGGCGATGTTCAGGATGGAGCTCAGGCTCATCTGCGTGGACCTTTACCCGGCAAGGCCTGCCCGGCCAGCGGCGCGTCTTGCCCGGCCCCCAGGTTGCGCCTGTTCGCCAACCCTCTGAAATTGCGTGGTAACGGGGTATGGGACTCGGTCATGCCGGGTCAGGTGCGCAAGCCCCGGGCCAACCGACGGCACCCGGGATGGGACCGGGCAAAAAGCGACGGGAGCGCGGCAAGAATCCCCCGTCGCCCAGGCTCGAACCCAACGCTCAAAAACATATTTTTTCTAATTTAATCAGTTACTTGGTTCGAAATTCGGGGTCTGGCCCAAGCCTTGCGACGAGACCGGGGAACTGTCCGGCGCAGCAGGCGCCCCCGCAACTCATCCAGAATCGCCTGCCCCGCATGCCCGACATCAGCCTCGCCCCCGCCCCCGCCCCATTCGCAGTGTCAGCCGCCACCCGGCGCGACGCTGAAACGCGCACCGACGGCAATTTTTCCGCCGCGCTGGACGAGGTCGCGGCAGCCGAAGTCATGCCGTCGCCGCGCCCGCGTGCCGACAAGGTCGTCCCCGAACCGGTCGAGACGGTCGAGACAGCCGAGACCCCCGACGACGGCGGCCCAGGGGCGCTCGATCTCGCCGCACCGACGCCGTTGCCGACGATCGTTCCACTGGTCACTCCCCTGCCGGTTCCCTCGTCCGACACCTCGGTGCC
>JBBSCK010000082.1:0-12130 GCA_038250335.1 Caulobacterales bacterium | reverse complement strand
GATCTCGGCCTCGGTCTGGATCGACGCGGGGGCCATCGCCTGCGCATCCAGGCGGCGGTTGACCTCGGCGGTGAAGGCGACGGGATCTTCCATCGTCCATTCGATCCGGGCTGCCGCTGCGGCCAGGCTGTCGCCGTCGCCCTGAAGCGTCCCTACCCGGGCCGCGACCTCGATCGGCTCGGGCAGAACACCCGTCGACCGGGGGAAATCGGCCCATTGCGGATAGGTGCGGTTGGCGTCGACCAGCGCCTCGATCCGGGGCGCGACCGGCGACGCGGCCTCGGTCGCGGGGTCCATGATGACGGCGCAACCGCCCAGCGCCGCCAGCCATGACGCGACCAGCACCGGTCCGCCTATCTTTTTCGCGTGTTGCGCGTTCATCTTGCGGGCGTTCTAGGCGATGATCGTGACAGGCGGAAGGGCGCAGCCCACGCGCCTCACGTTCAAGGTACACGCGCGGAGAGACCCGATGGCGAAAAAACCCACGACCCCGCCCGAACCGCTGGCCGCCGCCAGGGCTCCCAGAAAGTCCGGCCGCCCGACCTCGGCCCGACCCCGCGCGTCCCGGCCCAAGGCCGCACCGGTCGCCCCGGAGCCCGCCCAGACGGCCTCCTCCACGGAAGCGCCACCGCCCAGCCCGGTCGGTCTCATCGGTGCCGAGCAGCGCCAGATGCTGGAAACCCTGTCGCTCAACCTCGCCCGCGCGGCCATGACGGCCCAGTCGGCCATCGCCGAGGCGGCCCTGTCACAGGCTGACCGCCCGGCCGCCCTGTCGCCCGATCCGTTCAACGTCGGCCCGGCGATGAACGCGGTGATGACCAGCCTGGCGTCGCGCCCGGACAAGCTGTTCGCCGCCCAGGCCGACCTGTTCAACCGCTATATGGACCTGTGGGCCTCCTCGACCCGCCGCGCGGCCGGCGAGGATCCGCCCGAGCCGTCGAAGGACAAGCGGTTCAAGGACCCGGCCTGGTCCGAAAACCCCATGTTCGACGTCATGCGCCAGTCCTATCTGGTTACCTCGGACTGGATGAACGGGCTGGTGTCCTCGGTCGAGGACGTCGACCCCCGGACCAAGCGGCGCGCCGAATTCTTCACCAAACTTCTGACCGATGCGTTTTCGCCCTCCAACTTCCTCGCCTCCAACCCCGCGGCGCTGAAGGCCATGGCCGAGAGCAACGGCGAATCGCTGGTGAAGGGCATGCAGAATTTCGCCGCCGATCTGGAACGCGGCATGGGCAAGCTGAAGATCAGCCAAGCCGACTACGGCAAGTTCGTCGTCGGCGAAAACGTCGCCACGGCGCCCGGCCAGGTCGTCTGGCGCGACGAACTGTTCGAACTGATCCAGTTCGACGCGGCGACGGAAAAGCAGCGCGCCATTCCCCTGCTGATCTTCCCGCCCTGGATCAACAAATTCTACATCATGGACCTGCAGCCGGAGAACTCGCTGATCCGCTGGCTGTCGGCTCAGGGCTTCACCGTCTTTGTCTGCTCTTGGGTCAATCCGGACCGGGACAAGGCCGGGTTCGGCTTCGACGAATACCTCGAGAAAGGCATCTACCGCGCCGTCGAGAAGACACTGGAACAGACCGGCTCCAAAACCCTGAACACGGTCGGCTACTGCATCGGCGGCACCCTGATGGGCGCGGCCCTCGCCCATATGGCGGCAGCGAGGGACGCGCGCGTCGCCGCCACCACCTTCTTCGCCGCCCAGCATGATTTTGCCGAGGCCGGCGACCTTTTGCTGTTCACCGACGAGCACTGGCTGGCCCAGGTCGAGGCGCAGATGGATGCGGCCGGTGGCGTCCTGCCTGGCGCGGCCATGGCGGAAACCTTCAATGCGCTGCGGGCCAACGACCTGATCTGGTCGTTCTTCGTCTCCAACTATCTGATGGGCAAGTCACCGGCAGCCTTCGACCTGCTGTTCTGGAACGCCGACCAGACCCGCATGCCCAAGAAGCTGCACATGGACTATCTGCGCTCCATGTATGGTCAGAACCTGCTGTCGCAGGGCGAGTTCACCCTCGGCGGGATCAAGGTCGACCTGTCGAAGGTGACGATCCCGCTCTATTTCCAGGCCAGCCGCGAGGATCATATCGCACCGATGAATTCGGTCTACCGCTCGGCCCGCGCCTTCTCGAACGCCGCCGTCACCCTGACCCTGGCCGGATCGGGCCATATCGCGGGGGTGATCAATCCGCCGTCGGCGAACAAATACCAGCACTGGATCAACCCCGCCCTGCCCGCGACCCTGGCCGAATGGCAAGCGGCGGCAGTCGAACATCCCGGCAGCTGGTGGACACACTGGGCCGACTGGCTGCATGACAAATCCGGTGCATGGGTCGCGGCCCGTGATCCGAAAGCCGGACCGCTCAAGCCGATCGAACCGGCCCCCGGCAGCTATGTGAAGGTCAAGTCTTGAAGGTCGAGTCCAACCTGATCCTGGCCTTCTCTACCGGCATGGCCCTGACGCTGCTGGTGCTGACTGCCGGCGTGTTCGGGAGGCCCGATTTTCTGGTGCGCTACGTCCTCATGGCCATTGGATTCTCGGCCCTGTACGTCGGACTGAATACTTGGCTTGAGCGGCGTGCCGCCGTGCCACCGCCCCCGATCATTCCGGCGCAGGTCGTCGGCCTGCCCCTCGCCATGGTCATCCCGGTGCTGGTGCTGACCTTCTCTGCTGTACCGGTGATCCTGCCGGGTCAGGACGTGGCCCTGCTGGTCATCATCGGCACCGTCCTGTTCGGACTGACGGTGCGCTCGGCGATGCGCGTCAGGCCGGCTGGAAGCTGAGCGCCACGCCGTTGTTGCAATAGCGTTTTCCGGTCGGCCGAGGGCCATCGTCGAAGATGTGGCCCTGATGGCCGAGGCAGCGCGCGCAGTGGTATTCCGTCCGGGGGAAACCGATGGCGAAGTCGGTCTTGGTCCCGACCGACCCGGGGATCACATCATGGAAGCTGGGCCAGCCGGTGCCGGAATCGTATTTGGTTTCCGACCGGAACAGCGGCAGCTCGCAACCCCGGCAGACGAAGGTCCCGCGCCGGCTCTCATTGTTCAGCGGGCTGGTATAGGGCCGCTCCGTCGCCTCGCGGCGCAGCACATTGTAGCTGGCGGCGGGCAGCCGCTCGCGCCACTGGGCGTCGGTCACCCGGCGGAACGGCGAGTTTGCGTATTGCGCCACCGACGCATCGGCCTCGCCCGAGGAACAGGCCCCCAGGGCGGTCGCGGCCGCGCCGAGCAAAAGGGTCCGGCGGGAGGTCGTCAGGGTCTGGATCATGGTCCTACATACGTCAGCAGAGCGGATGAGGTTTCAAGCGCGACTGAACGCCCTCTCCAATCAAGTGAGCCCCGTACCCTCGTCCAGCCCCAGCATCAGGTTCAGGTTCTGCACCGCCGCGCCCGAGGCTCCCTTGCCGAGATTGTCCAGCAGGGCGACCAGCCGGGCCTGGCACCCATCGCGGTCCCCGAACACATGCAGACGCATGGTGTTGGTGCCGTTCAGCCCCTCGGGGTCAATCCCGGCCATCGCGTCGCTCTCGTCCAGCCCCGCCACCTCGACGAAGCGGCAACCGTCATACGCCTCCAGCAGCGCACCGTGCAGCCGGTCGATCGACGGCGTTTCCGGCAGGGCCGCCAGCGGCAGCGGAACCTCGACCAGCATCCCCTGGCGATAGCCGCCCACGGCCGGGGCGAACAGCACCTCGTGCCGAAGGCCTGTGTGCCGGGTCATCTCCGCTACGTGTTTGTGCCGCAGCGACAGGCCATAGGCGCGATAGGCCGGAGCCCCCTCCCCCTGTTCGTATTCGGCAATCATTGATTTTCCACCCCCGGAGTAGCCCGAGACGGCATTGACCGTCACCGGCCAGTCGGCGGGCACCAGCCGGGCCTTCACCAGCGGCCGCATCAGCCCGATGAAGCCGGTCGGATAGCAGCCCGGGTTCGACACCCGCCGCGATCCCACGATCTGGCCCCGCTGCACGGCGTCCATCTCCGGAAATCCATAGGTCCAGCCCGGCGCGACCCGGAAGGCGGTGGAGGCGTCGATGACCCGCACGTCCGGGTTCTCGATCATGGCGACGGCTTCTTTGGCCGCATCGTCGGGCAGGCACAGGATCACCGCATCCGCCGCATTCAGCGCCTCGGCCCGTGCGACCGGGTCCTTGCGGCGGGCGCCGGTCAGGGAGATGAACTCCAGATCGGTACGTCCCTCCAGCCGCTGGCGGATTTCCAGCCCCGTGGTCCCGGCCTCGCCGTCGATGAAGAGGGTGTGGGTCATGGCTCCATTTCGACCAAGAAAAAGGGCGCTTCGGTGTCCCGAAGCGCCCCCATCCATACCGGATTGAAACGGCTTAGCGCTTCGAGAACTGGAAGGACTTGCGGGCCTTGGCGCGGCCGTACTTCTTGCGCTCGACGACGCGGCTGTCGCGGGTCAGGAAGCCGTGCGGCTTCAGGACCGGGCGCAGGGCCGGCTCGTAGTGGGTCAGGGCGTGCGACAGGCCGTGGCGGATGGCGCCGGCCTGGCCCGACAGTCCCGAACCCTGAACGGTGCAGTCGACGTCGAACTGGGTCGTGCGATCGGTCACTTCCAGCGGCTGGGCGATCATCATGCGCAGGATTTCGCGGGCGAAATACTGCAGCTGGTCCTTGCCGTTGATGGTGAACTTGCCGGTGCCCGGCTTGATCCACACGCGGGCGATGGCGTTCTTGCGCTTGCCGGTCGAATAGGCGCGGCCCTGGGCGTCCAGCTTCTGAACATAGACGGGGGCCGAGTTGTCATAGCCGTTGGAGGAGCCGAGGCCCGCCAGGGCGTCGAACCCGGTCGCGGCCGGAGCGGCCGGAGCGTCGTTTTGCACGTCGGTCATGGTCAGAGGCTCCGGAAGTTCTTGGCGGACATCGACTTGAAGTCGATCGTCTCCGGCTGTTGGGCTTCGTGTGAATGGGTCGGGCCGGCGAAGATGCGCAGGTGAGTCATCTGGGCGCGGGCCAGGGGGCTTTCCTTGGGCAGCATGCGCTCGACAGCCTTCTCGAGCACGCGCTCGGGGAAGCGGCCGTTCAGGACCTTCTGCGGGGTCGTCGACTTGATGCCGCCCGGGTGGCCGGTGTGGCGATAGTAGATCTTGTCGGTCAACTTCTTGCCGGTGAACACCACCTTGTCGGCGTTGACGACGACAACGTGGTCGCCCGAGTCAACGTGGGGGGTGTAGGTCGGCAGGTGCTTGCCACGCAGGCGCATGGCGATGAAGGTCGCGAGACGGCCGACCACGACGCCTTCGGCGTCGATGACGATCCACTTCTTGTCGACCTCGGACGGCTTCAACGCAGCCGTGGTGCTCTTCAGCATGAGGGGGTCCCGATCGGAGGGTCGCCCCGGACGGTCCGGCGCGAGCGAAGGCGGGTCAGTAGAGGATGCATCCCGAGGCGTCAATGCCATTTGTCGCCGTGAAGATACTCTAACTTACTGTCTTGCAAGAGCATTTTGTCTGCGGTATCAAAATACCACATCGTAGAGGCCCTAAAACCGGGGTCCCGACATGAAAAGTCGCGGCTGCGACCGCCGGACCAGCCACAGATTGGCCGTGGCCAGCCCCAGAACGATCGCCGCCCCCGCCTGATGCAGCCCGCCCAGCCACAACGGCACGACCAGCATCAGGGTCACCACCCCCATCGCCGCCTGCAGCCAAAGCGATCCCACGACCACAAACGCCGCCAGACCCAGCCCCTCGGCCAGCCGCCAGCGCCAGGCCTGGACCGCATAGACCGTCGCCCCGACCAGCAGGGCATAGCCCCAGATCCTGTGATTGAACTGAACCAGCGCCCGGTCATGCAGGAAGGCCAGCCCGCCCAAGCCCCAGTCGACGGGGGCCAGGATGGCCCCGTTCATCAGCGGCCAGTCGGTATAGATGAAGCCCGCCTTGGCCCCGGCGACCAGTCCGCCCAGCAGGCACTGGATGAAGACCGCGCCCAACAGCACCGCAGCGCCCCGGCTCCAGCCGGCGGGGGGACGGTTGTGCTCCTGGCCGGACCAGGCCTCCAGCCCGGTCCAGATCAGGCCGGCGAAGATGATCAGGGCCAGACCGAGGTGTGTCGTCAGCCGCTCGGGGGCCACGTCCACCCGCTCGGACAGGCCGGACGAGACCATCCACCACCCGATCAGCCCCTGCAGCCCGCCGAGACCCAGCAGGACGGCGCAGCGCCAGATCAGCCGCGTCGGCATGGCCAGCCGCCCCAGCACCGACCGCTCGGGCCACAGCCGGAACAGCAGGAAGGCAAAGAATGGCAGGGCAAACACCACGCCGATCAGCCGTCCGAACAGCCGGTGCGCCCATTCCCACCAGAAGATATACTGGAATTCGGACAGGCTCATGCCCGCATTGACCTGCTGGTACTGCGGGATGGTCCGGTATTTGTCGAACGCCTCGGCCCAGTCCGCCGCGCTGAGGGGCGGCAGCGCGCCCATGATCGGCTTCCACTCCGTGATCGAGAGGCCAGAGCCGGTCAGGCGGGTTACACCGCCGATCACGACCATGGCGAACACCATGGCGGCGCTGAAGAACAGCCAGATTGCCACGGCCCTGGACTGATCGCCGCTGCTGAAACGGTTCATTCGACGCCTGACGCTCCGACAGATACAGTGTCGCCAGTCGCAGCGACCCGGGCGGTATGCCCCCCGAACGTGGCGAGATCAAAGTCTGAAGCTATGACGCGAGGTCGCATGCGGGCCCGCCGGGAGGCCTGATTGGAATACGCCGATATCATCCTGGCCGTGGCGGGCGTCTTCGCCCTCGCCTGGATCGCCGATCTGATCACCGGCCGGCGGGGGCTGTTCGCCGCCTCCCTCGTCTCCGCCACCGGCGCGGTCTGCGGTGCCTTTCTGGCCGTGCGCGTGTTCGGGGTCGCCACGATGGACGAGATCGGCTGGACGGCCTGGTCCGGCGCGGGCGCGGTCCTGGGCCTGGTGACCTTCTTCCTGTTCCGGAACACCCGCTGATGGGCCTGCGGACACGTCGCGCCATCGCCTCGCTCGGGATCGTCCTGTTCCTGACCTTCTATGTCTGGCTGGTCATCGCCATAGGGACCCGCGTCCCCGATCATCCGCTGGCGACCCTGGCCTTCTACGGCATCGCCGGCACGGTCTGGGGTCTCCCGCTGCTGCCGCTGCTCAGCTGGGCCGAGGGCAAGCCGATGTGGGGCAAACGGTAGGCAGCCGTTCCCCGGGGGGGCAACGAAAAAGGGGGCCGCCCGAAGGCGACCCCCTTGGATCCGACCACGATCAAGACATCGATGGTCGGAGCGACAGGATTCGAACCTGCGACCCCTTGACCCCCAGTCAAGTGCGCTACCAGGCTGCGCCACGCTCCGAGAGGCCGGTCCTATAGCGGGGGGTTGGCGTCGCCGCAAACCCAAATCGCGTGGCGGAACCGATCGGCCGCGTCAGGCCGGAAAAAGGGCGTCCAGCCGGGCGCCGGCGCGCTCGACCTCTGCCAGCACCTGACGCAGCCGGGCCCGCGACTCGCCGGCCGCTGCGCTCTCGGGACGCACGGTGACTGCGTGGCTCTCGCCGGGCGTGGCGTCCATGCTGAAGGCCGCCGACGGATCGCCATAGGCCGCCAGCCGGGCCAGCCCCTGTTCCTTGTGCAGCCGCTGGACGCCCCGGAGGGTCAGGCCTTCGTCATGGAGCAGCCGCCGGATCGCTTTCAGCACCACGATGTCCTGGGGCCGGTAGAAGCGCCGGCCACCGGCGCGTTTCACCGGCGCGACGAAGGTAAACTTGGTTTCCCAGAAGCGCAGCACATGCTGGGGCGCGCCCACCGCCTCTGCGGCCTCCGAAATGGTCCGAAAGGCGTTGGGGCTCTTGGCCATCAGTCGCCGTTCACCGCGCCATGCACGCGCGACTTCATGATCTGGGAGGCGCGGAAGCTGATCACCCGGCGTGGGTGGATTGCGGCCGGCTCGCCGGTTTTGGGGTTGCGGCCCATCCGGGCGCGTTTTTCGCGGACCTGAAACACGCCAAATCCCGAAAGCTTGACAGTGTGGCCCAGTTCCAGGCTCTCGACGATCAGGTCCAGCGTGCGTTCCACCAGGGCGGAGCATTCCTGGCGCGACAGGCCGACTTCCTCGTGCACCGCGTCGCACAGATCTGCGCGCGTCAAGGTCTGCAGTTCGCCCAAGGCCCGTCTCCCCGTGATCCCGACTGTCTCATAAAAGGGGAAAACCCCGCGAAGTCAAAGGACACCGTACCGGTTACAGCCGAAACGCGCAGGCCCCCCAGGTCAGGCCGCCGCCCATGGCCTCCATCAGGACCAGATCCCCGCGCTTGATCCGCCCGTCCCGGATGGCGGCGTCCAGCGCCAGCGGGATCGAGGCGGCCGAGGTATTGGCATGCAGGGCGACGGTGGAGATCACCTTGTTTTCGTCCAGGCCGAGCCGGTCGCCGACGCCCTTGATGATTCGCTGGTTAGCCTGGTGCGGCACGAACCAGTCCACCTCGGGGACGGTGATGCCGGCGGCTTCGCAGGCCCCGGTGATGGCCTCGGCGATGTTCACCACGGCATGGCGAAAGACCTGGTTTCCTGCCATCCGCAGATGACCCACGGTGCCGGTGCTGGACGGGCCGCCGTCGACATACAGAAGGTCGGTCTTGGTCCCGTCCGAGCGCAGGGCGAAGCCTAGGATGCCCTGATCGGCACTGGTCCCCTGCCCCTCGCGCGGTTCCACCACCACGGCCCCGGCCCCGTCGCCGAACAGGACGCAGGTGGTCCGGTCGGTCCAGTCCATCAGCCGCGTCATCTCCTCGGCCCCGATGACGAGGCCGCATTTCGACAGGCCCCGCGCCACAAACCCGTCGGCCACGCTCAGGGCATAGACGAACCCCGAACAGACGGCCTGGACGTCGAAGGCGATACAGACCGGCGCGCCCAGCTTGCGCTGCACGATCGAGGCGGTGGCCGGAAAGGTCATGTCCGGGGTCGTGGTGGCGACGATGATCATGTCGACGTCGGCGGCGGTCTTGCCGGCGTCGGCCAGCGCCCGCCGGGCGGCCTCCGTCGCCAGGTCGCTGGTCGGCTCGTCATCGCGCGCCTGATGGCGCTGGCGGATGCCGGTGCGTTCGATGATCCATTCGTCGGAGGTGTCGACGAATTTCGAAAGGTCGGCGTTGGTCACCACCTTTTCCGGCAGGAAGGAACCGACGCCGGTGACGGCGCTGCGGATGACGCTCACGAGACGCTCTCTTGGACCGGATGTGCGGGGGTCGCGGGGTGGTGCAGCACGTCGTCGAGCCGACCCAGATTGGCCCCGACGGTCTTCAGATAGTCGCTGCGGGCCAGATCTACGGCGATGCGGATGGCGTTGCCGAAGCCCTTGGCGTCAGCCCCGCCATGGCTTTTCACCACGATGCCGTTCAGACCCAGCAGGGGGCCGCCGTTGATGGCGCTGGGGTCGATCTTCCGGGCCATCGCCTTCAGCGCCGGCATGGCGATCAGGGCCCCGGCCCTTGCCTGGAGGCTGGAGTTCAGCGCCTGCTTCAGCAGGGCCGAAATGAACCGGGCCACGCCCTCGGCCGTTTTCAGGGCGATATTGCCGGTGAACCCGTCGGTCACGACCACGTCCACCGTCCCCCTGGCGATGTCATCGCCCTCGACGAAGCCGTGATAGTTCAGCCCCAGCCCGCCCTCGCGCAGGATCCGGGCCGCTTCGCGGACTTCCTCATGGCCCTTCATGTCCTCGGAACCGACATTCAGGATGCCGATGGTGGGCCGGACGCTGCCATGCACCGCCGCGTGGAAGGCTTCGCCCATGATGGCGAACTCGACCAGCTGCTCGGCGTCGCTCTCGATATTGGCCCCGACATCCAGCACTGCCGTCACGCCGTTCAGCGTGGGCCAGCTGGCGACGATCGCGGGCCGCTCCAGCCCCGGCGCGGACATCCGCAGGATCAGCTTGGAAATGGCCATCAGGGCCCCGGTGTTGCCGGCGGAAACCACCGCCCCGGCCTCGCCCGTCTTGACCGCCTCGATCGCATTCCACAGGCTCGAGCCCTTGCCGCGCCGCATCGCCTGGGCCGGCTTTTCGTCAGAGGCGATTTTTTTGTCGGTGTGACGGACGTCGCAGATGTCGGCGGTCAGGTTGAACCGGGCCAGCTCGGCCACGATCGCGGCCTCGTCGCCATGCAGCAGAAAGCGCACGTCCTGTCCGCCGTGCCGGGTCAGATAGTCACGGATGCCGGCGACGACGACCGGCGGGCCAAGGTCGCCGCCCATGGCGTCCAGCGAGATCGAGGTGGGGGTTGGCAAGGGTTCGGAAACTCCGGTGCGCCGACGCGGCGGCACGGTCTGCGAGGATCAGGATACCGCCCGCGCAGGCGTATGCAAACGATGCCGACGTCGGGTCAGCTTTTTTGGTCGTCGGCCCGGGTGCTGAAGGCCTTCAGCACGGCGAACGGCGAGATTTCCGCCGGTTCCTCGGGCTGGACGAACTCGGCACCGGGCTTTCTCGGGAACGGGTCGAGCGTCAGGGCCAGCTGCTCGACCGCGTACTGGCCCAGATCGATTCGCCCGTCCTCGACCACATCGGGTGCGTCATCGTCGATGGAAACATCGACCTCGTCCGGCTCGGGCTCGGTCGCCTCGACCAGTTCGACGGCAAAACGCTCGTCGACCCCGACCGGCAGGCGCTCCAGGGTGATGCCACAGATCTGCTCCAGTGTGGCCGTGACCCGGCCGCTCAGGGTCCAGCCGGCGCGCCCGGGACTGAGCGTCATCTCGGCCTCGAAAGCCGCGAGGGAGCCGAGGTCCAGTGCCTTGGTGATGCGGGCCCGGGCCGCGTCGTCGGGCACCAGGGTGCGGGTCAGGCCGGCCCCGATCTCGTTAATCCGCACCACCTCGCTGAACGGCAGGCGAGGGTCCGGCGTCATCGTGCCACCTCCGGCCAGCGCGCCTGCGAGAGCACGGTCTCGATCGACTGGCTTGCCAGCAGGGCCCGGGCCTCAAGGGCGTAGGCGGCGAGGTCGCCGCCCCGTCCGGGCTCGTCGCTTTCATAGACGTTGCGCGCCAGACCGGTCGCCAGACTGGCCACGTCGCCTTCGCGGATCGGGGCCTCATAGGCCGTCATCCGCCCGTACAGCGCCTCGCCCAGCTTGCGCATCTTCTTGCCGATGGTGACGTCGTGCACACCCAGTTCGCGCAGGGCGTTGTCGAGGGCTGACACATAGACGTCGAACAGGTCCTGCCCCGCCTCGGCCCCGCGCCCGGCCCCCGCCCCCGGCTCGTCGCGCAGCCGCAGGATCAGCAGCAGCACATGCAGGGTGTAGAGTTCGAAACGGGCGTCGATCTCGTCCGAGACGCCGAGGTCGGTATAGAAACCGGGTCGGCGCGCCTGTTCGACCGCCTGGGCGTAGAGCGCCAGGCCGGGTCGTTCGGCGGATCGGGATCGGAACAGGTTCTTCAGCATGTGTTGCGGCCCCTTTTCCGCCGCGCCGTTGAACTAGGACGCGGGTCCGGTTAGGTCAAAGACCTTGTTTCGTCGCAGGCACCCGTTTCCATGAATAAAGTCGTCGTCCGCCTTGCCGTCATCGCCGCGCTCTCGCCGCTGGCCGTCGCCTGTGCGCCCATCGTCGGCAACCACGGCTTTCAGGTCGTGGATGTCAGCCCCCGCGACATCGTGACCGGCACGGACACCAAATCCACCGTCCTGGCCCAGCTCGGCTCGCCTTCGGCCGTGTCCACGTTTGAGGACAACATCTGGTACTACATCTCCCAGACGACAGAGCGCTACACCTACAATCGTCCCCAGGTCGCCCAGCGTAGCGTCACCGCCATCACCTTCAACGAGACCGACGACAAGGTCACCGAGGTCCGCAGTCTGGGCCTGGAGGACGGCCGGACCCTGGCGATGAACGACCGCGAAACCCCGACCCGCGGCCGCCAGCTGACCATTCTGGAACAGCTCCTCGGCAACGTCGGCCGCGGCCAGTTGCCCCGCACCGACGAGGACGTCCCCGGCCAGCGCCGCCCGGACTAAAAGATCCCGGGATTACAAAAGCCCCGGAGATCACTCTCCGGGGCTTTTGTCTGTCTCCTCCCCGTCGCGCAGCGAGGGGGAGGTGGATGCGAGCCCTTGCGAGCAGACGGAGGGG
>JBBSCK010000081.1:0-12159 GCA_038250335.1 Caulobacterales bacterium | reverse complement strand
GGCCCGGCGGGACTGCGGGGTTTGGCGGGTCCCGAGCGAGACGCAGGACGGTCAGACCCGCCCGCGCGGGGCTTGAACTCGCGCTTCGGCCCATCCTTGCCCTGCCGGTCCCCGTCGCGCGCCCAGGTCGCCGACTTCGGCCCGATCATCTTGTCCTCGCGGGGCTTGAACACCCGCGCCGGGCGGTCGGGGGCGGTGCCTTCCTCGCGCGGCTTCCATGGCGTCTTGGCCGACGGCCCGCGCGGGTTCGGCGGCGCGGCCCTGGCCCAGCCGGCCTTCTTGGGCGGACGGTTGGCGCGCTCGGCCCCCTCGACCTGGGCGGTCGCGGCGGCTCGCACGCGGCTGGGCTTCCTCGACGGGTCCGACATGGCCGAGCCCGAAGCGCCGGTGACTTTCGGCGTCCCTGTCCGGCGGCCCGGCACCGGCGCGGGCGTGGCGACGGTGTTGCCCTCGGGCAGATTGTCCGGGCGGATATGCGCGCCCAGCAGTTCGCGGATCACGCGCGGGCCGACCTCCTCGACCGATCCGGTCGCCAGCGTGCCCAGCTGGAACGGGCCATAGGCCAGGCGGATGAGCCGGTTGACGGTCAGGCCGACCGATTCAAGCACCTTGCGCACCTCGCGGTTCTTGCCCTCGGCGATCTGGACGCTGATCCAGAGGTTGGCGGCCTGCGAGCCATCTTCCTTGGTCGTGGCCTTGTCGATGGTCGCCTCGACCGGGCCGTAGCGGATACCGTCGACGGTCACACCGTCCTTGAGCCGGTCCAGATCGGCCTGGGTGACCCGCCCGCGCGCCCGCGCCCGGTACTGACGCACGAGCGCCGTCTCGGGCAGCTCCAGCGCCCGGCTCAGCTCGCCGTCATTGGTCAGCAGCAGCAGGCCTTCGGTACTGATGTCCAGACGCCCGACCGAGATCACCCGCGGCAGGCCGCTGGGGAGGGCATCGAACACCGTCGGACGGCCCGCCGGGTCGTTGTGCGAGGTCAAGAGTCCGACCGGCTTGTTGTAGCGCCAGACCCGCGTGGCCTGTGCCGCCGCGATCGGCTTGCCGTCAACGGTGATGACGTCGTCGCGGGTCACCAGCGTCGCGGGCGTCTCCAGGATGCGGCCGTTCACCGCCACCTTGCCCAGTCCGATCAGCCGCTCGACCTCGCGCCGGGACGCGATGCCCGCCCGCGCCATGGCCTTGGCGATCCGTTCGCTGCGTTTCGGTTCGGCGGGGGTCGCATCCTTGCCACCGGGTTTGCCCCCCGGCTTGCCGCCGGCGCGGGGGCCTTTGGGCTTCGGCTCCGGCCGCGCGCCCTTGTCGGCGGGATAGGCCCGGCCGCTGCCAGAACCCCGGCCGCCTTCCGGGGCCTTGGCGCTGGACTGGAACAGGGCGGCGGAGGCCGAGCCGGGGCGCGCGGAGCCGCTTTTCGGGCGGTCTCCGGGCTTGTGCGCCCTCGGGGCTTGACTGGGGCGGGGCTTCTTGTCGTTGTCGTCGGTATGGCGGGCCATGATGAGCGGTTCATGCGCATGGCGCTGGACCTTGCGCAAGCGGCGGCAGACGCCGGAGAGGTGCCCGTAGGGGCCGTCGTGGTCGACGAGGCCTCGGGAAGGGTCGTTGCCGTCGGTGCCAACGGGCCTGTCGCAGCCTGCGATCCGACCGCCCATGCCGAGATCGTGGCCCTGCGCGCGGCGGGGCGTGCGACCGGCAACTATCGCCTCACCGGCCTGACCCTGTATGTGACGCTGGAGCCCTGCGCCATGTGCGCCGGGGCCATCAGCCACGCCCGGATCGGCCGTGTCGTCTGGGCCGCCGACGATCCCAAGGGCGGGGCCGTGATCCACGGCCCCCGCCTGTTCGAACAGCCGACGCTGCATTCGCGCCCGGAGGTCGAGGGCGGCCTGCTGGCCGACGAATCGGCCGCGCTGCTGCGCGCCTTCTTCCGCCGGCGCCGCGGCGGAACGCCGGTCGCCCCCGCCCGTTAGGCAAGCCGGGCAGGAGTGGGTAAGAAGTTCGATGCGTCATCTATCCCTGCTTGCGCCGGCCATCGCCGGCCTCGTTGCAGCCCTGGTTCTGTCAGCCTGCGGGCCTGAGCCCCAGGCCGCCTCCTCCGACGGCGACGCCGTGCGCCAGCGGGCGGTAGAGGCCCAGACCGCGCAGCGCCGCACCGGCGCCGAGCTTCAGGACCGGGCCCTGAACCGCGTCATCCGCGCCGTGTATCTGTGCGACAATGGCGAGAGGCTGTCGGTCGATTTCGACAATCCGCGCCGCATGGCCACGGTGCGGAACTCCAGCGGCGAGGCGGTGGACCTGTTCCAGGAAGCGGCCGCCGACGGCATCTGGTACCGGGCCAGCGGCCATGAGCTGCGCGGCAAGGGCATACTCGCCACCTGGTCCAGTGACGGCCGCGAGTCGACCGAGTGCCGCGCGATCGACTAGGCGTACTTCTCCAGCCGCGCGTCCAGCGTCTCGCGCACCCCGGGCCAGTCACGGTCCAGCACGGCATACAGCGCCGTATCGCGCACCCGCCCCGTCCAGGTGGTCTTGTGATTGCCCAGAACGCCCTCGAACCGCGTGCCCAGCCGTTCGATGGCGGCGCGGCTGCGGGCGTTGATGGCATCGGTCAGGATTTCAACCCGAACCGCGCCCGAGGCAAACGCGTGGTCCAGCATCAGCCGCTTGCACGACGGATTGACCACGCCGCCCCGCGCCTCGGGCCGATAGAAGGTCGCGCCGATCTCGCAACGACGGTGCCGGGCATTGATCTCGTAGAGGCTCGAGGTTCCGACAACTCTGCCGTCAGCGATCCGTCGGATGGCATAGGCGACCTTCGTCCCCGCCTCCATGTCGCGCAGCGCCGAGGCCCAAAACCGGTCGAAATGCTCGCCATAGGCCGTCCCGACCATCATCGCCCAGCTGTGAGGATCGACGTTCAGCGCGGCGCGGACCTCGACCTCCAGCGCAGGCGTATAGGGCTCCAGCCTGACCCAGGCGTTCTCCAGCACCACCGGCGCGATCTTCACGCGGCGCCTTCCTCATGCAGGAAGGCCAGGATCGGCGCAGCATCGTCGAAGGCCTGGGTGAACGCCTCGCCAATGCCGGTCGCCAGGATCAGCGACACCCGGCCGCCCTCAGCCTTCTTGTCCCCGGCCATCCGCGCCAGCAGCGCGACGGCCGAAAACGCACCCGCCTGCGCCAGCCGCGTCGGCAGACCGGCCGCCGCGATCACCGCCTCAACCCGTTCGGCCTCCGCCGGCGTGCACAGCCCCTGCGAAACCGAAAACCGGAATGCCATGCAGCAGCCCAGAGCCACGGCCTCGCCGTGCGCCAGGGCGGCCTCCTCAAAGCCCAGCTCGGCCTCGATGGCGTGGCCAAAGGTATGGCCCAGGTTCAGCAGGGCGCGCCGGCCCGCCTCCTTCTCGTCTTCGCCGACGATGGCCGACTTGATCTCGACCGAGCGGATCACCGCCCGTTCCAGCGCCGCCGGATCGCCCCGAGCCCCGGCCGAGCCCTCTCCGGCCAGCCAGTTAAAGAAGTCCGCGTCGCAGATCAGCCCGTGCTTCAGCACCTCGGCCCAGCCGGACCTCAGCTGCACCGCCGGCAGGGTCGCCAGCACATCGATATCGGCCAGCACCAGACGCGGCTGGTGGAAGGCCCCGACCAGATTCTTGCCACGCGGCGTGTCGATCGCGGTCTTGCCGCCGACCGACGAATCGACCTGGGCCAGCAGGGTCGTCGGCACCTGAACGAAGTCGATCCCGCGCATGTAGAGGGCCGCCGCCAGACCGGCCAGGTCGCCGACCACGCCGCCCCCCAGGGCGACGATCACATCCTTGCGGTCCAGCCCGGCTGCCAGCAGCCGGTCCATCAGCCGCTCAAGCTCGGCAAAGGATTTCGATCCCTCCCCCGGTGGCACGGCGATGATCTCCGATGCGAGCCCGGCCCCGGCCAGCGAGGCCTGCAGTGCCGGCCCGTGCAGGGCGGCCACCGTCGCATCGCTGACGATCACCGTGCGGCCCCGTGCCAGCGGTGCGATCCGCCGGCCCGCCTCGGCCAGCAGGCCCCGACCCACGACCACCTCATAGGGCCGGAACCCGCCGCCATGCACCTCAACGACGGTCATGTGGCCATCTCCCGGGTCCAGTAGTCGGTCAGGGCGGCGAGAATCGCCTCCACCGCCTGCCCGTGAGCTCCGGCACCGACGTCGACGATGACGTCCGCCGTTTCGTAGAGCGGATAACGCACCTCGGCCATGGCGGTCAGGGCCTGAAGCGGATCCTTGCCCCGCAGCAGGGGGCGGGTGTCGCGACGCTGTACCCGGGCCGCTACGATCTTCAGGTCGGCCCGCAGCCACACGGTCGTCGCCCGCGTCTTCATCAGGGCGCGCGTATCAGCGTTCAGAACCGCCCCGCCGCCCGTCGCCAGAACAACGGGGGGAGCTTCCAGCAGGCGGCGCATGACCCGGGCCTCGCCCGCCCGGAACTCGGCCTCGCCCAGTCGGGCGAAAATCTCTGAGACCGTCATCCGGGCCGCTGTCTCGATGGCTTCGTCGCCGTCCACGAACGGCAGATCCACCCGGTGCGCCAGCCGCCGTCCAACCGTGGATTTACCCACGCCCATCAGCCCGACCAGGGCTATGGTGCGCCCGGGTCGGGGAATCGCGGGTCTCGCCGTCCGCGAGGACTTCGGGTCAGCCCCGGCGGCGGTCACCGGCGGCCCCGGCGGCAGGAAGAAGAACGGCAGGCCATGGTCGCTCCAGTCTCTACACCAAGCGTCGCTTCTCGCCAGCGCCCGCATCGGAAGATCCGCTCATGACGCCCCAGATCGAAGCCTTTCTGGAGATGATGGCGGTCGAGCGGGATGCCTCGCCCCACACCCTGTCCGCTTATGCGCGCGATCTCGCCGATGCAGAGGCAGGCCTCGACGCATACGGCCTGATGGGGGCCGACCAGACCGCGATCGAGACCTGGTTCGCCGGTCTGTCCACGCGCGGCCTGTCCGCCGCCACCGCAGCGCGCCGCCGGTCGGCCGTGCGTCAGTTCTACCGGTTCGCGCTCGGCGAGGGCTGGCGCAGCGACGACCCCTCACGCCGGCTCGACGCGCCGAAACAGGGCCGTTCCCTGCCCCGGACCCTGACCCGGGACGAGGTCTTGGCCCTGCTGACCGCCTCGGCCGCCCGCGACGGAGCCTCGGGCGTGCGAATGATCGCACTGGTCGAGCTGGCCTATGCCTCGGGCCTGCGCGTGTCAGAACTGCTTGCCCTGCGCGTCGAGGCCGTCCGCCGCGACCCGGCCTGGCTGATCGTACGCGGCAAGGGCGGCAAGGAGCGGCTCGCCCCGCTCAATGTCTCGGCACGCGAGGCGGTGAAGACCTGGCTTACGGTCCGCGACGCCGCCAAACCCGAGAAGGCACCCGACAGCCCCTGGCTGTTTCCGTCCGGCTCCGCCTCGGGGCACCTGACCCCGCGCCGCTTTGCTCAGATGCTGGACCAGGCCGCGACCGATGCCGGCATCGATCCCGCCCGCGTCAGCCCCCATGTCCTGCGCCACGCCTTCGCCACCCACCTGCTGGAAGGCGGGGCCGACCTGCGCGTGGTCCAGACCCTGCTCGGCCACGCCGACATCGCCACGACCCAGATCTACACCCATGTCGCCACCGACCGCCTGACACAGGTGGTCAACCGGCATCATCCCTTGGCGAGGGATGAATAGCGGCGCATATTGAGGCCATGAGCGAGCCCTTTTATGTAAAGGCGATCTGGGACCCCGAAGCCGAGGTCTGGTGCAGCGAGTCCAACATCCAGGGACTGGTTCTGGAGACCGCGACCTTGAGCGAGTTCGAAGCCCTCGCCAAGCATTTCGCTCCGGAACTTCTGGCAGAGAACCTCGGGATCAGCGGTACGGTACCGGTCAGATTCGAGGCCGAAGGCGGATTCAACGTTCTGGCGGCCTAGCCCCGCGCCTAGAACGCCGCCCAAGAAGTCGGTTATCTACTGGCGGAAGGCCGGGTGCGTTTGCCAGCTTCCCGTCCCTGTCTAAATCGCCTGCACGATCGTTGGGAAACGGAGTGAGCGATGGCCAAGGACTTCTACGCGGAACTGACTGCCCTGCTTTTTGATGCCGGATGGCGTCGGGCCAAAAATGCCAAGGGAAGCCATGAAAAGTGGCGCCATCCGCAAAAGACCCATGCCGTCCTCGTCCCTCATTCCAAAAGCCGTCATACCGCCAATGAAATCCTGAAACAGGCGGGCCTGCCCAAAGCCTTCTGAACCCCCGCTTGCCCCGCCGCCTTGACCTCTCTAGGTTCCGCGGCCTTGCGACAGGGCCCTTTTGCCCGCCCCTTCCGGACGCCTCATGGCCACCCACTACCTCGAATTCGAAAAGCCGATCGCCGATCTGGAGGCCAAGATCGAGGAACTCGGCCTTCTGTCGGCCACCTCCGGCTCGTTCGAAACCGAGATCGACGGCCTGAAGAAGAAGGCCGAACAGCTTCGCCGGAAAACCTATTCCGCGCTCGACCCCTGGCAGAAGACCCAGGTGGCCCGCCACCCCCAGCGTCCCCACTTCATTGACTATCTGGACGCCCTGTTCACCGACTATGTCGAGCTGCGCGGCGACCGCCAGTTCGGGGACGATCAGGCTATCCTCGGCGGCCTCGCCCGTTTCCGCGGCCAGGCCGTCGTCGTCATGGGCCATGAAAAGGGCCACGATACCGCCACCCGGCTGACCCACAATTTCGGCATGGCGCGGCCCGAGGGCTATCGCAAGGCGGTGCGCCTGATGGATCTGGCCGACCGGTTCGGCCTGCCGGTCCTGACGTTCGTGGACACGGCGGGTGCCTATCCGGGCCTTGGGGCCGAGGAGCGGGGTCAGGCCGAGGCCATCGCCCGATCGACCGAACGCGGTCTGGTCCTCAACACGCCGATGATCGCCACGGTCACCGGCGAGGGCGGCTCGGGCGGTGCCATCGCCCTGGCCGCCGCCAACCGCGTGCTGATGCTGGAGCATTCGATCTATTCGGTAATCTCGCCCGAGGGTGCCGCAGGCATCCTGTGGCGCGACGGGGGCCGCGCCCGGGACGCGGCCATGGCCATGAAGATCACCGGCCCCGACCTGCTGGCGATGAAGATCGTTGACCGGGTGATCCCCGAGCCCGTCGGCGGGGCCCACGCCCATCCGGAGGCGGCCATGCAGGCCGTCGGCGACGCGGTCTGGGACGAGCTGCAGGCCCTGATGCCGCTCACGCCGGCCAAGCTGCGCAAGCAACGCTCCGACCGCTTCTATGCCATCGGCCGTAGCTAGACTTCGGCCGAGGCTCGCGCACCGCGCGTCTGCTTCCGCCAAAGCGCCGCGTATTCGCCGCCCACTCGCGCCACCAGCTCATGGTGCGCGCCACGCTCGACGATGCGACCGGCCTTCAGCACCAGGATCTGTTCTGCGTCGGCAATGGTCGACAGCCGGTGGGCGACGACCAGCGTGGTCCGCCCCGCCTTGGCCTTGCGCAGGGTCTTCTGGATCGCCGCCTCGGTGCGGCTGTCCAGGGCGCTGGTAGCCTCGTCCAGGATCAGGATGCAGGGGTCGGCCAGCAGGGCGCGGGCGATCCCGACCCGCTGGCGCTCGCCGCCCGACAGTTTCAGTCCCCGTTCGCCGACACGCGTCTGCATCCCGTCCGGCAGGCCGCGGATGAAAGCAGCCAGCTCGGCCGACTCGGCCGCCGCCCAGACATCTTCCTCGGTCGCCTCAGGCCGGGCGAAGGCGATGTTCGTGGCCAGGGTGTCATTGAACAGAGCCACGTCCTGCGGCACCAGCGCCACTGAACGGCGCAGCGAGGCCTGGGTCACGTCGCGCAGGTCCGACCCGTCGATCACGACCCGTCCGTTCTGGGGGTCGAGCAGCCGCAGGGCCAGTTTAACGATCGTCGACTTTCCCGCCCCCGACGGCCCGACGAGGGCCGTCGTCGTGCCCGGTGCGGCGAAGAAGGTCACGTCCTCCAGCCCGCCGGCCCGGGCGTCATGGCGGAAGGACACATCCTCGAACGCCAGCGAGCCGCCCTTGCCGTCCCGGGGCCGCGACAGGTCCGTCGCGCCCGGCCGGTCGGCGACCTGCGGCGTCTGCCGCGTCACCTTCAGCATCTCCTCCATGTCGATGAAGGACTGGCGGATTTCACGATAGGCGAAGCCCAGGATGTTGAGGGGGCCGTAGAGGGAGATCAGGATCAGCACCGCCGCCGTCACGTCGCCGGGCCCCATCCGCCCGGCCGCCGCCTCGAAACCCGCCATCACAGCCATGACGCCCAGTCCGACGTTCATGATCAGCGCCTGCACGGTATTGAGCAGGGCCAGCGAACTGTTAGCCTTCAGGGCGGCGGCGTTATAGGTCCCCAACGCCCGGTCGTAGCCCGCCGCCGCACGCGTCTCGGCCCCGAACGACTTGACCGTCTCATAGTTGATCAGGGCATCGACGACCTGTCCGGCGGCCTCGGTGTCGGCCGTGTTCATTGTGCGCCGATGCTCGATCCGCCAGTTCGAGATGGCGAAGGTCAGGCCAGTGTAGATGACCACCACCACCACAGCGACGGCCGCGAACCGCCAGTCATAGGCTGCGCCCAGCACCGCCGCCGCAAGGATCAGTTCCAGCCCCGTGGGCACCAGGTTGAAGGCCAGGATCCGCAGCAGAAAATCGACCGAGCGCGAGCCCCGGTCCACGGTGCGCGACAGGGCGCCGGAGCGTTTGGTCTGGTGGAAGTCCAGCGACAGGTGCAGGGCGTGGGCGAACGTCTCGGTGGCTGCTGTACGCTGCGCCGCCTGACGCACCGGCGCGAACACCACGTCCGACAGCTGCGGGGCCGCTGACGACAGGAACCGCACGACGGCCCAGCCGACCGCGAAGCCCGCGAACCCGAGCCCGACCGACACGCCTGCGGGCTGATCCTTGGCCAGATGATTGACCGCAGCGCCCAGCACCAGCGGTGCCAGCACGCCCAGCGCCTTGCCCGCAATGGTCAGCAGGATCGAGAAGACCAGTCGCAGCCTGAGCTGTGGCGCACCCGAACGCCCCACCAGTCGCATCAGGTCCATCAGGGCGGGCAGGGTCGCGGGATCGGGCGGAGCCTCGGCAGTCACGCCCGCATTGTGCGCCTTGGCCTCAATGCCGCCGCCGCCTCGTCGTCCCGATCGTTCACCACGCGCCATGGGACCGATATGGACTGCGCCGGGGTCGGGCGAAAGGCGTCAGAGTGGACGTTCTCGCATCCGACCGGCTTCAAGGATCAGCACCCGGCCGACCGCTCTCGAAACCTCGGTCCTGATGCGCACGGCAAGCGCCACGGCAGCATCGCCCTCAATCTCCAGATCGGGAGCCAGCATGATCAGGCCGACGAACGCCTCAACGCCACGGACGGCCAGTTCGGCAAAATCGTAATCCGCCGTGACTACGATCCTCTGATCGTTAAACGCCCGTTGAGCCTGAACCCGATCATCCAGCCCCGGTCCATCCTCGATCGCCCATCGCACGTCCAGACCCAGTCGCCGCAGTTCGAGAACGAGGCTGCGTGGGCAGCATTCGTCGGCGAAGAGGCGATGATCGTTCAAGCGGCGATCAGGCCTTCATGTCTCATATAGTCGGCGGCATAGGCGACGGCCGCGAGGACATCCTCCCGGGTCAGGTGAGGATACTCGTCAAGAACAACCTCGACCGTGACGCCCTGGGACAGGGCGCGCAGCACATGTTCCACAGTGATGCGGGTGCCCTTTATGCAGGGCTTTCCGACCATGATCGCGGGATCGCGAGAGATGCGGGGATGTTCCATGTTCGGATCTTATCACGAAAGCCCTGAAATCGCCTCCAGCACCTCGTCCACGACCGCCTCCTCCGTTGCCCAGGAACAGACGAACCGCACCGAGCCGTCGTCGAAGCGGTAGCAGGTCCAGCCCATCTCGTTCAGCCGGGCATGCGCCCAGGCCGGCATGCGCACGAACACGGCATTGGCCTCAACCGGGTGGGCCAGGGCCCAGGGCGAGCGGGTCGCGATCCCAGCCGCCAGCCGCTGTGCCATCAGATTGGCGTGCGCCGCCCCATCCTCCCAGGCGTTCGTTTCCAGCATCCCGAGGAAGGGCGCGGCCAGGAACCGGGCCTTGGACGCCTGCTGTCCCGCCTGCTTCAGCCGGTTGTCCAGCCGCCGGGCCAGCGACTTGTCGAACAGCACGATGGCCTCGGTGCACAGCCCGCCGGCCTTGGCCCCGCCGAACACCAGGGCATCGACACCCAGCCGTGCGATCTGCGTCAGATCGAACCCGGCCGCCGCGGCATTGGCCAGCCGGGCACCATCCAGATGCACGCCATACCCCTTGGCCTTCACCGGCTCGATCAGGTGGCGCAGTTCCTCCCCGGTATAGACTGTGCCGTATTCCGTCGACTGGGTCAGCGACAGCGCGGCCGGCGGCTGACGGTGGCCGACTTCGGGCTCCTGCAGTGCGGCCTCCAGCGCGCGCGGGTCAATCTTGCCCGACAGTCCCGGCAGGCCGATCAGGCCGACACCCTGGCCAAAGAAACCCGGCGCGCCGGTCTCGTCGGTACAGACGTGGGCGGCATGGTGCGCCAGCACCGCTTCGTGCGGAAAGGCCAGCATCGACAGGGCGATGGCGTTGGCCGCCGTGCCGGAGAAGACGAAGCGGATGTCGGCATCCGCATCCAGACGCCGGCGGATCTCGTCGGCAGCGCGCGCCGTAATGTCATCGGTCCCGTAGGCGCGGGCGAAGCCGGCGTTGGCATCGATCAGCCCCTGCAGGGCGGCCGGCGCCATGCCGGCGGTGTTGTCGGAGCCAAAGTCGTAACGCATGGCCTCAACCCTCCTCTTCCTGGTCGATATCGCGGGTTTCGAAACCCGCACTGTGGGGATTGACCCGTCCGCGCCGTCCCGCGACCCCCTCGGCGGCCATCGGCAGCACCCCATCGTCGGGGCCGTAGGGCACCGCGACCTGGTGCGGGAACGGGATCTCGATCCCGGCGGTGTCCAGCGCCTCCTTGGCAGCCTGGAACACGTCGGCGCGCGTCTGCCAGTAGTCGTCCGATGCCACCCAGGCGGTCAGGGTGACCTCCATGGCGCTGTCCAGCATGTCGGTCACCCCGGCCCAGGGCCAAGGATCTTGCAGCACCTTGTCATGGGCCGCGGCTGCGGCGACCAGCACCTCGCGTGTGCGGGTCAGGTCCTCGCCATAGCCCACGCCGATTTTCAGCTCCATGCGCCGGGTCTTCTGGCCCGACAGGTTCAGGATCACGTCACCGAACACCTTTGCATTGGGAGCCATGATCTTGACGTTGTTGGCATCTGCGATCTGGGTGAAGAACAGGTCCAGCCGCTGCACCTTGCCGATATTGCCGTTGAGGTTGACCAGATCGCCCACGCGGTAGGGCCGCAGGATCAGCAGCATGACGCCCGCCGCGACGTTCGACAGCGTCCCCTGCAGCGCCAGCCCGACCGCGAGGGACGCCGCCCCCAGCACCGCGATGATCGAGGCCGTCTGCACCCCCAGGCGCTGCAGCACGGCGATAAAGCCGATCAGGAAGACCAGCACCCGCACCACCTGAACGGCGAAACTCAGGACCGTGGGATCCTGACGGAACCCCCGGACCCGGCCGAGGCCCTTGCGCGTCGCCGACGACGCCCAGCGCGCGGCGAACACCGTGACCACCAGAATCACCACGGCAATGGTCAGGTTGACGGCGAGGTCGCCCACAATCTGGGTCAGCCTGGCCAGCATCACCGCATCAACGGAGACGGCCTCCTGACCGGTGGCGAGAAGGGTGGCGATCGGATCGGCGGACGAGGACATGCGGGCGGTCTAGCGCCTTGATCCGGATTTGGAACCCCTCGCGCCGCTATCCGACCCGGGCGATCCGTCCCCCGCCGGCCTCGATGGCGGCCAGCAGGTCCAAGACCTCGGCGATCGTGGCCGCCTCGCGCGCCGGCTTGTCCCAGCGGATTCGGCTGATTCTCGGAAACCGCATCGCCACCCCCGACTTGTGTCGCGGGGACCGGTTCAACCCCTCAAAGGCGATCTCCAGAACCAGGCCGAAATCCCGTTCGGCCCGAACCGACCGCACCGGCCCGAACCGGTCGATGGTGTGATCACGCACGAACTTGTCCAGCGACTTCAGTTCCTCGTCGGTGAAGCCG
>JBBSCK010000080.1:0-12166 GCA_038250335.1 Caulobacterales bacterium | reverse complement strand
GCCGGCAAGGTGGTGCTGGTCGAGAAGGATCCGCGCTTCCTGCCGCTGCTGGCTGAACTGGACACGGGCGATTTGCGCCTGACGATCATCGAGGCCGATGCGCTCAAGGTCGATGAGGCCGCACTCGTCGAGGGCCCGGCCCATGTCGTCTCCAACCTGCCCTACAATGTCGGCACGCCGCTCCAGATCAAATGGCTGACCGGGGCCTGGACGCCGCACGCCCTGACCCTGATGTTCCAGAAGGAGGTGGCCGAGCGGATCGTCGCTGCGCCCGGCGACGACGCCTATGGCCGCCTGGCGGTCATCTCCCAGGCCGTGGCCGAGGCGCGGATCGTAATGCATCTGCCGGCGGCCGCCTTCACCCCGCCGCCCAGGGTGGCGTCTGCCGTGGTGCACCTGATCCCCCGACCCGCTCGGCCCGACGCGGCAACGCTGAAGCGGCTGGAACGGGTGACCGCCGCCGCCTTCGGCCAGCGCCGCAAGATGCTGCGGTCCAGCCTGAAGACCTTGGGCGGGGGTGCCCTGTGCGAGGCGGCCGGTATCGACCCTGACGCCCGCGCCGAGACCATCGACATCGCCGGCTTCCTAGGGCTGGCCCAGGCCCTGAACACATGAGCCCTGACGCCGTGACCACCGACATCGCCCCCTTCCACGCCATTACCATCAGCCGCCTCGCCCACGCCCTGAAGGCGCAAGGACGGTCGGTCATCCATATGGAGTTCGGCCAGCCCTCCACCGGGGCCCCACCCGCTGCGATCGAACAGGCGCACCGGGTGCTGGATGCCGATGCCATGGGATATTGGGAGAGCGCGCCGCTGAAGGACCGGATCGTGCGGCTCTATGAGGATCGCTATGGCGTCGCGATCACCGCCGACCGGCTGCTCCTGACCTGCGGCGCGTCACCGGCCCTGGTGCTGGCGCTGTCGTCCAGATTCTCGCCGGGCGACCGGATCGCCATGGCCCGGCCCGGCTACGTCGCCTACCGCAACACGGTCAAGGCCCTGCGGATGACGCCGGTCGAGATCGCCTGTGGCCCGGCCGAGCACTACCAGCTGACCGCCGCCGCGCTGGACGCGCTGGATCCGCCGCCGGCCGGCGTCATCATCGCCAGCCCGGCCAATCCGACCGGTTCGATAATTGACGTAGCTGAACTCGCCGAAATCGCCGCGATCTGTCGTCGAAAGACTATCCAAATTCTCTCCGACGAAATCTATCACGGTCTGTCCTATGTCGGACCGCAGCCGACGATGCTGGCCTTTGCGCCCGACGCCATGGTGATCAACAGCTTCTCCAAATACTGGAGCATGGCCGGCTGGCGGCTGGGCTGGCTGCTGGTGCCCACGGAGCAGGTGGAACGGGCCCGGGCCTATATCGGTAACCTGTTCTTGACCCCGCCGTCACTGAGCCAGCATGCCGGGCTGGTGGCGATGGACCAGCACGAGGTGCTGGAGGGCCATATCGAGGTCTATCGACGCAACCGGGCCCTGATGCTGGGGGCCCTGCCCGGCCTCGGCCTGAAATCGATCGCACCGCCCGACGGCGCCTTCTACATCTGGGCCGACATCGGCCACCTGACGGACGACAGCGTCGCCTTCTGCGAGGCCCTGCTGCGCGAGACGGGCGTGGCGACGGCACCCGGCGTGGATTTTGATCCGGTCGATGGCAGCCGGTTCATGCGCTTCAGCTTCGCAGTCTCGACGCCGGAGGTGGAGGAGGCGCTGGAACGAATGAGGCCGTGGTTCGCGGCCCGGCTCCGTGGCTAGACGGCCTCACCCAGCAGGGCGGTGCGCCAGGCGTCGACCCAGAGGTTGCGGAACCGGCGCGAGCGCTCTGCGTGATAGATGTGCGCCAGTTCGGCATAGCTGCGGTCGAAGTCGTCGTTGACGAAGACGTAGTCGAACTCGCCGCAGTGCTCGATCTCGCCCTTGGCGTTCTGGATCCGGCGCTCAATCACCTCGTCGGCGTCCTGCGAGCGGGTCACCAGTCGACGGCGCAGCTCCTCAAGGCTAGGCGGAAGGATGAACACCCGGACGGCATCGGCGGGGCATTTCAGGGCGATCTGGGCTGCGCCCTGCCAGTCGATGTCGAACAGGACGTCGCGGCCTTCGGCCAGGGCCCGGTCGATCGGCCCGCGCGGACTGCCGTAGCGCGCGCCATGGACGTCGGCCCATTCCAGAAAGGCGTCGGCGTCGATCAGACGCTGGAACTCCTCTGGAGAGACGAAATGATAGTCACGGTCGGCCACCTCCCCCGGGCGGATGGCGCGCGTGGTCATGGACACCGATAGCTCCAGCCCGCCGTGGTCGGCCATCAGCCTCCGGCACAGAGATGTCTTTCCGGCACCGGACGGACTGGCCACGATCAGCAGGACGCCCCGACGGGGCGTACGGTCATTCGACATTCTGGACTTGCTCTCGAAGCTGCTCGATGACGGCCTTCAGGTCGAGCCCGACGGCGGTGAGGGCCGTGGTAGCCGATTTCGAGCAGAGGGTGTTCGCCTCGCGCATAAATTCCTGCACCAGGAAGTCCAGTTTACGGCCGGCCGGGGGCTGATCGAGCAGCAGGCGGGCGGAGGCGACGTGAGCGGCCAGCCGGTCCAGCTCCTCGCGCACATCCGCCCTGGTCGCCAGGGCAGCGGCCTCCAGCACGATTCGCTCCTGAAGGCCGGGCGCGTCGGGGGCCAGTTCGGCCATGCGGCGCGCAAAGCGTTCGCGCACAGCCTCGGTCTGGGCGGCGGCCCCGGCCTCGGCGGCGCAGACCATGGACTCGATGCGGGCGATAAAGGTTTCCAGCACGGGCCGGAGCTGGGCGCCTTCCTGTTCGCGCGAGATTCTCAGGGCATCCAGCGCCTGTTCGACGGTCGCGGCCATGGCCGCCTCGACGGCCGCCCGGGCTTCTGGATCTTCGACCGCCTCGTCCAGATCGAGCACGCCGCGCAGCGCCAGCAGGCCATCGGCGGACGGAGGCGTGGCCCCCTCCTCCGCCAGCTGGTTGGCCAGCGCCAGATAGCGGGCGAGAACCGCCTCATTGACCCTGAGCGCAGAGACATCGCCCGGGGCGCGTTTCGCCTGGAGGCCGATGGTGACCTGGCCCCGGCCCAGACGGGCCTGACCGGCCGCCTTGGCTAGACGCTCCAGATTGTCGAATCCATTCGGTCCGCGAAAGCGAACCTCCAGGTTCCGGCCGTTGACCGAGCGGGCCTCGACCGACCATGTCCAGCCGTCCAGAGACCCGTCGGCCCGGCCGAAGCCAGTCATGCCTGAGAGTGCGCTCACGGTCCGTTCGCAGGGACGGGCGAGGTCGCTGCAGGCGTCGCCGGGCGCAGGGCACGGGAGGGGGTCACCGCACCCGGTGCCTGCATGGTGATCACGGCGTCGCCGGAGGGAGCGGCCAAAGCCGAGTCGGGAGCGGAAGACGCCTGTCCAGTCGGCGGAGCCCCGGGAAGGGTCCCGGGCGGAAGGGTCTCGGCCGGGGGAGCCTTGCCTGCCTCGATCGCGCGCCACCGCGAGACGTTCACAACATGCTCGGCATAAGTCCGGGCGAAGGCATGACCGCCCGTCCCGTCCGCCACGAAGAACAGTTCGTCCGTTCGCGGGGGAGCAAGCACCGCCTCGAGCGCCTGGCGCCCCGGATTGGCGATCGGGGTCGGCGGCAGGCCGTCGATCAGATAGGTATTCCAGCCCGTGTCCCGCTGCAGTTCCGACAGACGAATGCCCCGCCCCAACGGCCGACCTTTGGTTATGCCGTAGATGATGGTCGGGTCACTCTGCAGCCGCATGCCGAGCCGGATGCGGTTCGAGAAGACGGCGGCGACGCGCGGCCGCTCGCGTGCGACCCCTGTCTCCTTTTCGACGATAGAGGCGAGGATGACCGCCTCCTCGGGCGTGCGGACAACAGTGTCGGGGCTGCGCGCCGCCCACAGTTCGGCCAGGTTCTCGGCGGCGGTGCGCTGCATCCGGGCGATGACAGCGGCGCGCGTTTCGCCCCGCGCGACCTCATAGGTCTCGGCCCAGAGCGAGCCCTCCTCCGGCACCTCGTCGATCGTCCCGGTCAGGATGGCCTCAGCATTGAGGATGTCGACCGCCTGGGCCGAGGACCAGCCTTCCGGGATCGTGACGAAATGGCGAACCACGCGTCCGTCCGTGAGCAGACGGATGACCGATTTGAGGGAGGCACCGGTCGGCACCTCATACTCGCCGGCGCGCAAACGGCGGTCGGCACCGCTCAGTGTGGCAGCGGCCTTGAACATGTCGGTCGAGCGAATGACACCCGCGTTCTTCAGCCTCGCAGCGATAGCCGAGACACCTGATCCCGACGGCAGGGTCACCACGGTCGCATCGCCCTCGCGGGCAGCAGGACCGGGCGCATAGTAGACGCTCCACGCCCAGGCCAGGCCTGCGATCAGGAAAAGACTGATGGTCACCGATGCCGCGAGCGCGGCCGCCACCACTCCGGATCGTTTCGCTTTCGGAGCCCCCGGGCCTTCGAACATCTAGGCGACCTTGCGGAAGATGATCGAGGCATTGGTGCCTCCGAACCCGAAGCTGTTCGACATGGCCACGTCGATCTCCATCGGCTTGCCCCTGTGTGGCACGAGGTCGATGGCAGTTTCGTGTTCCGGGTCGTCCAGATTGATGGTCGGCGGGGCGATCTGGTCGCGGATCGCCAGCACGCTGAACACCGCCTCGATCGCGCCGGCCGCACCCAGCAGGTGTCCGGTCATCGACTTGGTCGAGGACATCGCCAGGTCCTTCGCATGGTCGCCGACCAGCCGTTCGACGGCGCGCAGCTCGATCCAGTCGGCCATGGTGGAAGTACCGTGGGCGTTCACATAGTCGATGTCGGTCACGTCGATACCGGCCCGTTTCACTGCGGCCTTCATGGCGCGCCAGGCTCCGTCACCGTCCTCGGACGGGGCGGTGATGTGGAAGGCGTCGCCGGACATGCCGTAGCCAATGACCTCGGCATAGATTTTCGCGCCTCGCGCTTTGGCGTGTTCGTATTCTTCCAGCACCAGAACGCCTGCGCCCTCGCCCATGACGAAGCCGGCGTGACCCCGATCATAGGGCCGCGAGGCCTTTTCCGGCGTGTCATTATAGGCCGTGCAGAGCGCCTTGCAGGCCAGGAAGCCGGCAATGCCGATGGGCACGATCGAGCTTTCCGCGCCGCCCGCCACCATCACGTCGGCGTCGTCGAAGGCGATCATCCGCGCGGCGTCGCCGATAGCGTGGACGCCGGAGGCGCAGGCCGTCACCACCGCATGGTTGGGGCCCTTCAACTGGTGCCGGATCGAGATCTGGCCGCTGGCGAGGTTGATCAGGGCCGAGGGGATGAAGAAGGGGCTGATGCGGCGCGGGCCGCTCTCGGCCAGGATCTGCGCGCTTTCCGCGATGGGGCCGAGGCCGCCAATCCCTGCGCCCATGATAACGCCGGTGCGTTCCTTGTCCGCGTCGGTCTGGGGGTGCCAGTCGGCATCGTTCAGGGCTTCGTCCGCAGCGGCGATGCCGAACAGGATGAAGTCGTCGACGCGCTTGCGTTCCTTGGGCGACATGATGGCGTCGGGATCGAAGCTGCCAGGCACATCCGGCCCGCCCCCGCCGCGGCCATCCACGCTGGGCACCTCCCCCGCGATGGTGCAGCCAAAGCCTGCGGTGTCGAAGGCCGTGATGGGCCGGATGCCGGACCGGCCCTCGAGGATGGCCTGCCAGCTGTGTTCCACGCCCGTGCCGAAGGGGGTGACCAGGCCGAGACCGGTGACGACGACGCGACGCATGATGTCGGGCTCCAGTTCCGCAAGTCCTGAATCAGAAACAGTAATGGCCGCCGGGCCTCTCCGCTAGGAGGGCCCGGCGGCCATTGAGTGCCGATCGAACGGCGGTCCGGATCAGCCGGCGGTCTTCTCGTCGATGAATTTGACCGCGTCGCCGACCGTCTGGATGTGCTCGGCGGCGTCGTCGGGGATCTCGATGTCGAATTCTTCCTCGAAGGCCATGACCAGTTCGACGTTGTCGAGCGAGTCGGCACCGAGGTCATCGATGAAGCTGGCCTTTTCGGTGACCTTGTCCGGATCGGCGTCCAGGTGGTCAATGACGATCTTGCGGACGCGTTCCAGGGTGTCGGACATGGGTGTCTCTGCCTTATGGGGCCGCCCGGGGCGGCGTAGTGGTTGTCTGCCGTCTCACGACGGACCCGCTTGCGCAAGGGGCAACGCCCACATGACCCAACCGGTTGCCGCAGCCTTTAGCACACCCCTTCCCCAGGGAAATAGGGCGCAGCCGCCCCTAGTCAGATCATCGCCATGCCGCCGTTCACGTGCAGCGTCTGCCCCGTGACATAGGCGGCCTCGTCGGACGACAGATAGACGGCGGCGGCGGCGATCTCGTCGCCGGTGCCCAGACGCCCGGCGGGAATGTTCCTGAGGATGCCCTCGCGCTGCTGCTCGTTGAGGACATCGGTCATGGGCGAGGTGATGAAGCCGGGCGCAATGCAGTTGACGGTGATGCCGCGCGAACCGACCTCCTGGGCCAGGGATTTGGAAAAGCCGATCATACCGGCCTTGGAGGCGGCATAGTTGGTCTGGCCGGCGTTGCCGGTGACGCCGACGACGGAGGTGACACCGATGATCCGGCCGGACCGGCGCTTCATCATGCCTTTCATGGCGGCGCGGCTCAGGCGGAAATAACTCTCGAGATTGACGGTCAGGACGGACTGGAAATCCTCGTCCTTCATCCTCAGCAGCAGGCCGTCCTTCGTGATGCCGGCATTGGCCACCAGAATGTCGAGGCCCGCACCCGCGACCTCCTCGGCCCGGCCGACCAGACCGTCGACCGAGGCGGCGTCCGACAGGTTTGCCGCGGCGACAAAGGCCCGCTCACCCAGTTCAGCGGCCATCTCGCCCAGCACCGCCTCGCGGGTGCCGGACAGGACGACGGTGGCACCCTGGGCATGGAGCGCGCGAGCGATGGCCCCGCCAATACCGCCCGTGGCCCCGGTGACGAGGGCGGTCTTGCCTGAAAGGTTGAACATGAAACTCTCCGCTCATCCCGGCGACAGCCGGGCCCCATTGTTTTCGTTCGCATGAGCGCTGGGATCAACAACGCTGCGCAAACATTCGCTTCCGCTCGCCCAAAGGACTGCGTCGCAGCTTTCGCCGGGATGAGCGATAAGATCAGAGACTTTTTGCGAACGCCTCGATGTCGTCGGGCGTGTTCAGCGCCACGTTTTCGGCATCCGGGGCGATGCGTTTGCCCATGCCGGTCAGGACCTTGCCCGAGCCGATCTCGACGAAGCGGGTAACGCCACCCGCTCGCGCCATCCACTCCATGCTCTCGCGCCAGCGCACGCGCCCAGTGACCTGTTCGACAAGCAGGCGGCGGAGGACCTCGGGGTCCGTCTCCGGTCGGGCGGTGACATTGGCGACGACGGCGACGGAGGGGCTGACCAGCGTTGCGCTCGCCAGTGCCGTCGCCATCTCATCGGCGGCCGGCTGCATCAGCGAGCAGTGGAACGGGGCCGAGACGTTCAGCGGGATGGCCCGCGCGCCCAGTTGCTTGGCCTTTTCGATGGCCCGGTCGACGGCGGCCCGGTCACCGGAGATCACGACATTGCCATGATTGTTGTCGTTGGCGACAACGCAGACACCGACCTCGGCACCGGCCGCCGCAGCCGCCTCTGCCAGCGCCAGATCCGTCTTCGGCCCGATCAGCGAGGCCATGGCCCCCTGCCCGACCGGCACGGCACGCTGCATGACCTGTCCGCGCAACTTGAGCAGCCGTGCCGTATCGGTCAGCGACAGCGCACCGACGGCGGCCAGAGCCGAGTATTCGCCCAGAGAATGCCCAGCCACGAAAGTCGCACGGTTCGCGGAGACGCCAAAATCTGTTTCCAGCACCCGCATGACGGCCAGCGACACCGCCATCAGGGCCGGCTGGGCATTCTCGGTCAGGGTCAGCTGTTCCTCGGGTCCGTTCCGCATCAGGCCCGACAGGTCCTGAACAAGGGACTCGTCGATCTGGGCAAAAAGATCGCGTGCCGAAGCGAAGGCGTCGGCCAGAACCGCGCCCATGCCGACGGCCTGGCTGCCCTGTCCGGGGAAGAGGAGTGCGAGGGTCATCGGCGATTCCGCGCGGTTTCGAGAGAGGCGGAGGGGTAGGACGGTTCCCAGCGTCGGGCAAGCACGGCGCTTTGCCGTTGCCCACCGCCCCCTTTTCCCCTATAGGCGCTCGCTTTCCAGGGCTTCGGTCCTGTCGCGGAACACCAAAGGGTTCGGGAAGTCCTCCCGGCCGCCGCTCCAGGATCCATCGTGGTTCGGACTTACCCGGTCCGGCTGCGCCGACGCCCTACACGGGAGACTGACGAATGGCTCTTTACGAGCACACGGTCATGTCGCGCCAGGATATCAGCGCGCAACAGGCCGAAGCCCTGAACGACACCATCAAGGACCTGATCGTGGCCGGCGGCGGTTCCGTCGCCAAGATCGAGTACTGGGGCCTGCGCAACCTGACCTATCGGGTCAAGAAGAACCGCAAGGCGCATTATTCCCTTCTGGCCATCGACTGCCCGCCCCCCGCCATGGCCGAAGTCGAGCGTCAACTCGGCATCAACGAGGACGTGCTGCGCTGGCTGACGGTCAAGGTCGAGGAACTCGATCTGGAGCTGTCGCCGCTGTTGGCCCGCCGCGAGCGCGAACGTGAGCGCGACCGCGACCGCGCTCCGCGCGAAGACGTCGAAGTGGCCGCGTAAGGAGATCTGGACCCATGACTGATACCACCGCCTCCTCCGCCAACGTCCCCGGCACCCCCGCCGGCTCGGGTGGCTCGGGCCGCCGTCCCTTCTATCGTCGCCGCAAGGTCTGCCCGTTCTCGGGCGAAGGCGCGCCGAAGATCGACTACAAGGACGTCAAGCTGCTGCAGCGCTATATTTCCGAACGCGGCAAGATCGTGCCCTCGCGCATCACTGCCGTGTCCCAGATCAAGCAACGCGAATTGGCCAAGGCCATCAAGCGCGCCCGCTATCTGGCCCTCCTGCCTTATGTGGTGAAGTAAGATGAAGGTCGTTCTGCTCGAACGCGTCGAGAACCTCGGCGCCATCGGCGACGTCGTCACCGTCAAGGACGGCTTCGCCCGCAATTTCCTGCTGCCGCGGGACAAGGCCCTTCGCGCCACCTCGAAAAATCTCGAGAAGTTCGAACTCGACCGCGTCGCCATCGAGGCGCGCAACGACAAGAACAAGGCCGAGGCCCAGAAGGTCGCCGACAAGATCGACGGCCAGGTCTATGTCCTGATCCGTCAGGCGGGCGAGACCGGCCAGCTTTACGGCTCGGTCGGCGGCCGCGACGTCATGGAAGCCATCCAGGCCGAGGGCGGCAAGGTCGAGCGCTCGCAGATCGTGCTCAACACGCCGATCAAGACCTTGGGAATGCACGTCGTGCCGGTTCGCCTGCACGCCGAAGTGTCGGCCACGGTCTCAATGAACGTGGCCCGCTCGGCCGATGAGGCCGAACGTCAGTCCAAGGGTGAGGACGTGATCAAGTCCGCGTATGAGGAAGACCGTAACGCGGCCGCCGAACAGGCTCGCGACATGGTCGAGGGCGGCGCCGGCCAGCAGGACGGCCTCGGCTCCGAAGCCTAGATCGGCCCGCCATCCGGCTCACCGAGCCGACAGCGACCCTGAAGGGCGCGTCCTCGCGGACGCGCCCTTTTCGCTGTGGTGAGCGACCAACTATGTCAAAATTACAACAAGGGGACGCTTTCGCGTTAACTATTGCTTGACCTGGTTCTTCGGCGAACCCACCTTCCAATAAGTTGCGTGATCGGGGCGGTGGACGCACGTTTGTTGCGTTCTTCCACGGCGCGTGACTCTCCGGAGCGGCAATGTTTCCGGGGTGGACGATCACCCATCCGGCGCGTCGGGCGTCGGACCCCAAGGCATCAGGACCGAAATGACCCAGAGACTTTCCCGCGTGCGCCTCCTCGGTTTCGGCTCGGCCATCGCCCTGGCTTGTGTCGCCGCGCCCGCTTTTGCCCAGACCGCGCCCCAGGAGGAAGGGACCCGGGTCGACGAGATCGTTGTGACGGGTACGCGCGCCGTAGGCCGCACCCGGCTCGATACGATCGCCCCGGTCGACGTCATTTCAGGCGAAACCCTGGCCCGCCAGGGGACGGGCACCGAACTGGCGACCGCGCTGGCGGCGTCGGCACCGTCGATCAACTTTCCGCGCCCGTCGATTTCCGACGGCTCCGATCACGTCCGGCCCGCGACCCTGCGGGGCCTGGCACCCGACCAGACGCTGGTGCTGATTAACGGCCAGCGCGGCCACGTCAGCGCGCTGGTCAACGTCAACGGCAACCTGGGACGGGGTGCGGCCGCGTTCGACCTGAACACCATTCCCTCGGTGGCGCTGGGCTCGGTCGAGGTTCTGCGTGACGGAGCCTCGGCCCAGTATGGCTCGGACGCCATCGCCGGCGTCATCAACCTGCGCCTGCGTGAGGCCAACAGCGGGGGCGGCATCACCCTCAACTACGGGCGCTATGACACCGACTTCGACACCGCCCGTGGCTCGCGTAGCGCGACCGACGGCGCGCAGCAGTCGATTGCCGGCTGGATCGGCCTTCCGCTGTTCGAGGACGGCTTCATCACCGTCTCGGGCGAGATTCAGGAACGCGATCCGACGAACCGGTCCGATTACGCACCGCCGGCAAGCACCACCACCGGCTCCACAAACAGCGTGCTGGGCCGGTTCGGTGATCCGTCTGTCCAGAGCCGGGCCATCTGGGCGAATGCGGGTCACAGCCTTGGTAACGGCTGGGAGGCCTACGCCTTCGGTGGCTTCGTCGACAAGGACACAGCGTCGGCGGCCACGGCGCGGGCCTTCAACAACCCAAACAACGTGCTCGCTGTCTATCCGAACGGCTTCCTGCCGCTGATCGCGACCCATATCAACGACTACAACCTCTATGGCGGCTTCCGGGGCCCGGCCTACGGCATCGACTGGGACCTGTCGGCCAGCTGGGGCCGGAACGCGATGGACTTCCGGGTCGAGAATTCGATCAACGCCTCGTTTGGCACCGCATCGCTGAGAAGCTTCCGTGGAGGCGGGCTGGAGTATGAGCAGGTCACCCTGGCCATCGACGGCGTGCGCCCGCTCGACGTGGGCCTGGCCGAGCCCCTCAACCTGGCCTTCGGTCTGGAGTATCGCGCCGAAGACTTCGCCCAGACCGCCGGCCAGAGGCAATCCTGGGCCCGCAACCCCGGGAGCAGCCAGGGCGGTGGTGCCCAAGGCTTTCCGGGTTACAGCCCCGCGAACGCCACCGAGCGTGACCGCAGCAACTGGGGGGCCTATGTCGATGTCGAAGGCAATCTGACCGAGGCCTTCTCGTTCGGCCTGGCGGCGCGGTACGAGGACTATTCGGATTTCGGGGACACCCTGACCGGCAAGGTTTCCGGCCGCTACGACTTCTCGTCCGCCTTCGCCCTGCGCGGCGCGATCTCGACCGGGTTCCGGGCTCCGGCGCTGCAGCAGCAGTATTTCAGCTATATCGCAACGAACCTGGTTACGACCCTGGTCGGAGGTGTGCCGGTCTCCAACCTGATCCAGTCCGGGACCTTCCGCATAGATGACCCTGTGTCGATCGCCCTGGGCGCTCGGCCGCTGGAGCCCGAGACCTCGGTCAACTATTCGCTCGGTGCCGTTTTCCGAAGCGGCAACTTTGAATTGACTGTCGACGCCTATCAGATCGAGATCGAGGACCGGATCATCCTGTCCGAGAACCTGGGGCCGACCCGGCCGAGTCAATCGGCCGCGACCATCGCCGCTGTTCTGGCGATCATCCAGCCGCTCGGCGTCACCTCGGCCCGCTTCTTCACCAACGGGCTGGAGACGACGACCCAGGGCATCGACATCGTCGCCCGCTATCGCCTGCCGACCGACGATGCCGGACGGTTCGACTTTACCCTGGCCGGCAACTTCAACGACACGACGGTCGACAGGGTGCCGGGAGTGCCGCTGGTTTCCATCCCGGTGTCGCCGAACTTCCTGTTCGATCGTTCCAACATCCTCGCCTTCGAGGAAGGGACGCCGGCGACCAAGTTCCTGGGTTCGGTCGACTGGTCTGCGGGCGGATGGTCAGCCACCGCCAAGGCGACCTATTACGACAGCGTCCTGATC
>JBBSCK010000079.1:0-13216 GCA_038250335.1 Caulobacterales bacterium | reverse complement strand
CTGTGGCGCCAGCTGATGGCGAACAACGCCTATGCGATCTATGGCCGTTTGGGCACGCCGGAACAGGTTGCGGCCCTTACCCAGCCCGCCGCAGACAAGCCCCTTCTCCGCGCCAGCTGGCACTACGGCAGGGGCGAGGCGGCTGCCCTCGCCGGCGACACCGGTTTGGTCCGCGCCGAGGCCGGGGCCATCAAGGCTATCCGCGAGAGCGGTGGCATCACCGGCCAGCGGGCCGAGGACATGACCCTGTTCATGGAGGTCTCCCAGCGCGTGCTGGAAGGTCGTGCCGCCATGCTGGAAGGCAATGCCGAGGCTGCCGTCGCCGCCTTCGCGCGCGCCGCCGAGATTCAGGGCATGGATCAGGAGGGCGGCGACCCGCCGATCATCTGGTATCCCACCCGCCGCAGCCTGGCCGCCGCCATGCTGGCCAGCGGGGACGCGGCCGGGGCCAAGGCGAAGGTCGAGGAATTGCTGATCGACTGGCCGATGGACCCCTACAGCTATTTCGTTCTGGCCGAGGCCGAGGCCGCGCTTGGAAACACCGCTGCGGCCGAGGCGGCGCGCGCTATGGCTGGGGTCGAATGGGTCGGCGGCGGGATGAGCCTGACGCTGGCCTAACCCGCCCTGGCCGCAGTGATCGCGGCCTGGACCTCCTGCGGATTGATGCTGGCGGTGGTCCGCCCGTTGATCAGAAACGTCGGCGTGCCGACCAGGCCGAGGGTCCCTCCGATGGTGTGGATGTCGGCCAGCTGCCGATCGGTGTCCGTATCGGCGATGGCCCGGGCGGCGCGGCCCATATCGACACCGTTCTCGGCCAGAATCCGGTCCACGCTCTCGCGGCTCAGCGCCTGTTCGGCCATCAGCGCCTGATGCACTGCCAGATACCGGCCCTGCTGATGCGCGGCGAGTGCGGCGCGCGCGGCATAGTTTGAGCTCGTGTCGTCGCCCCGATCCAGGATCGGCCATTCCTTGAACACGAACCGCACGTCCGGATTGGCCCGGATCAACGCCAGCACCTCGGCCGACACCGCCTTGCAGCCGGGGCAGCGGTAGTCAAAGAACTGCACCACGGTCACCCCTGCGTCAGCCGGACCGAAGGCGGGATCGCGCGGATCGGGGGCCATCAGGGCGGCGTTGGCGGCGACGGCGCGGTTGATGGTCTCGACCCGGTTCGCTTCCTCGGATGCCTGTCGCGCCTGGACGGCCTCGTCCAGCACCTGGGGGTTGGCGATCAGATAGGCCCGCACCTTGCTGCCGAAATCACCGCCGGTCAGATAGGGGGCCGCTGCAAGTCCGAGCGCGGCAATCGAAACGACAAGGGCTGCAGCGCCGCCCCGGCCGGACGCCAGCCAGGCGAGGCGGTCGCGCGAGGGCGCAGACGGGGCAGGGGTCTCGTCGGTCATTCGCTCTCTCGAAACGGGGTGGGCTCAGGCACCGGGCGGTGTGACGACGGTCTGCCGGTCACGGCGCTGTTCCTGGCGCCGGTCCAGATCCTGGATGTCGTCCATCGTCGCGCCCGAGGCCAGCACGATGTCCATGGCGCGCCGCCATTCCATTGAGCCCCGGTCCAGCATGTCGCGCGCGCGAAGGGCAAACTGGGTCGCCTGGGCCTGGCCCCCGGCGGCGAAGTAGAATTCGGCCGAGGCCAGTCGTGCCTCGCCTTCCTTGCCCTGGCTGGAATAGGCCTGTCCCAGCAATCGCCAGGCCAGGGTGTTGTCCTGCTCGCGGGCCGTGGCACGCTTCAGCTGGTCGACAGCTTCCTCCAGCCGCGCCGGATCGTTGGTCTCGATCAGGGCATGGGCCAGGTTGATGCGCAGCAGGGGGGCGTCGGGGTTGAGCTCGACCGAACGGCGATGGGCGTCGATGGCCTCGACCGGCCGGCCTTCCTCGAACAGGATCTGGCCCTTCAGTTCCCACAGATAGGGGTTGTCGAGATCCTCGGCGATCAGGGCGTCGGTAGCGTCCAGCGCGCGCTGGGTCTGGCCGTCGCGATACCAGGCGATGGCCCGCGCGTAGCGGCCGGGGAACGATGTGTCGCTGTCCAGATAGGAGCGCAGCGTCTGGGTCGGCGGGTCCATGAAGGCATGGATCTTGGCCACGATCAGGGCGTGCTGGGCGAGGCGCGCGGGACTGTCGACCACGGCATAGTTCGGCATGGCTTCGACCGGCCGACGCAGGGCCTCGATGCGCTGGCCCGACAGGGGGTGGCTGCGGAAGTAGGGGAACCGGCGAGCGTCGGAAAAGACCTCCTGGCTGCGGAAATTCTCGAAAAACTCGACCAGGCCCCGGCCCGACTGTCCGGCGGCTTCCAGCCCCCGCGCGGCGGTGATATCGGCCTCACCCTCCTGGCTCTGAATATAGCGGAGTGCGTTCAGCGTCCCGAAATACTGGCCCGATCCCAGCAGGGCGGCCCCGGCTCCCGGCTCGCCGGCGGCGATGGCCAGGGCCCCGAGCGCCATCGACATCAGGAACGGCTGCATCCCCGCGCTCTGGGCCCCGTCGCGCAGCGTATGGCGGTTCTTGATGTGTCCCGCCTCGTGGGCGATGACCCCGAGAAGCTGGTTCGCATCCTCCGTCCGCAGGATCAGACCGGTGTTGATCCCCATGATCCGGCCCCGCGTCGCGAAGGCATTCAGGGTCGGATCATTGACCAGCAGGACCTCGACCTCGGACGGCTCCAGGCCCATGGCGCTGAAGACCGGGTCGGACCATTCGCGGATGATGCCCTCGATCTCGGTGTCGCGGATGGTGCTCTGGGCCGAGGCCGGGGCGGCCGCCATTGCCGCGAGGACGACGGCGGCCGTCCCTGCCGCGATCAGGCGGGCGAGCGGCAGGGACGCGAAACGGGTCGGCCGGGTCATGGCGAACTCCCTTTACTGGCGCCCCCGCCTCGTTACCGGAACAGTCTAGGCGCGTCCGGTCAGAGACGCCACCATCCGCGCTTGGGCTTCACCGCAGGCGCGGTGATCTGGGCCGGGTCGTTGGCGATGATCGCTGACAGATCAGCCTCGGGTATCGGCGCGGCGGATGGCTCAGTCGGCACGACGGCCTCCGGGTCGGCTGCGACCAGCTCGGGCTCATCGGCCACGGTATCCAGCTGCGGCTCGGGCATGGCCTCGACCACATCCACCACGGGCTCCGGCGACGGCGCGGCCGCCTCGGTCTCGACGGCTGCGGTGCCAGCCTTGCGGCGGACCCTGCGACGCTGGGGCTCGACGACGGCCTCTGGGGCCGGAGCCTCCGGGGCGTCGTCCGCAAGCATCACGGCCATCGGCGTGTCGGGAGAGCCTTCGGGCGGCATGCCCTCATTGGTCGCCCGGGCCTCGACCTTCAGATCCTGCGGCGTGTCGCGCTCGCCGCCACGACCCCGGCCACGACGACGACGACGCGACCGGCCACCTTCCCGGTCTCCGGCCAGTTCGCCGTCTGGGCGTTCGCCGATCCGTTCCTCGACGTCGTCCGCAACGGCAGGGCCTTTCGCGGCCGCAGGAGCGGGACGTTCGGCGCGCGCGGTCGGATTGATGGGATCGAACCAGACATAGGGGTCATCCAGTGATGGTGTGCGGCCCCGGACCCAGAAGAAGGCCCCGGACCCGGCGGCGGCCGGGGCGTCCCCGTCCTCCCGGATGCGACGGCCTCCGCGACGGCCGCGACGGCGGCGACGGCCGGCCTCGCTGTCGTCGTCATCGGCCAGGGCCTCGGTTTCGGCGTCCGCAGCGACCGGCACCGCCTCTTCGTCGCGACGCCCGCCGCGACGGCGACGACCCCGTCCACGGCCCCGGTCGCCATCGACACGTTCGGACCGTTCCGCCCGTTCGCGCGGTTCGTCGTCATCGGCATCCTCTCGATCCAGCGAGTCTTCGTCGTCATCACCGGCGATGACATCGTCATCATCGTCGAAATCCTCGTCCAGATAGGCCGCATCGTCGAAATCGTCATCGAGGTCCGCCAGCGAGACGTTGGCCTCGGGCGGGCTGAAGTCCTCATTGGTCTCGGTGCGCTCGATGGCGCTCTCGCCCTGACCCAGGCGATCGTCGATCTGGATGACGACGGCCAGGCCGCGACGTTCCAGCAAACGCTGCAGATAGTCGCGCTTGTGGTTCAGGATGTAGAGGGCGACGGCGGACGAGACCTTCAGATTGACCGCCCCGGCCCCGTTCTTGCCGGCCTCGATATCAATGGCCCGCAGCACCATCAATGCTGCCGACTCGGCGGAACGCACGCGACCGGCACCCTGGCAATGCGGACAGACCTCGGTGGCCCCCTCCAGCACGCCGAGCCGGCGGCGCTGACGGCTGATCTCCATCAGGCCGAAGCCCGAGATACGGCCCATCTGGATGCGCGCGCGGTCGAAGCTCAGTTCGTCCTTCAGGATACGTTCGACTGTCCGGTTGTTCTTGGACTCGTCCATGTCGATGAAGTCGATAACCACCAGTCCGGCCAGGTCGCGCAGGCGCAGCTGGCGGGCGGCCTCGACGGCGGCTTCGCAATTGGTCTTGAAGGCCGTGGCCTCGACATTGCGTTCCTTGGTGGCGCGGCCCGAGTTGACGTCGATGGCGACCAGCGCCTCGGTCTGGTTGATCACCAGATAGCCGCCGGACTTGAGCGGCACGATCGGCTGGTGAATCTGGGTCAGCAACTCCTCGATGCCGTTGGCAGCGAACAGGGGCCGGGAGCCCTGGTACAGGTGCACCTTCTTGGCCTGCGACGGCATCAACACGCGCATGAAGTCGCGCGCTTCCTTGAAGCCCTCGACCCCCTCGACCTGGATGCCGTCGAAATCCTTGTCAAACATGTCGCGCACGGCGCGCCGGACGAGGTTCTCCTCCTCGTAGATCAAAGAGGGAGCGTGGGAGGCCAGGGTGGTCTCGCGGATCGTTTCCCACAGCCGCAGCAGATATTCGTAGTCGCGCTTGATCTCGGCCTTGGTGCGCTTGGCCCCGGCCGTGCGGATGATCAGCCCCATGCCGCGCGGCACGTCGAGGGCGGCGGCGGCGGATTTCAGGCGCTTGCGGTCGCTGGCCTGGGTGATCTTGCGGGAAATGCCGCCACCCTTGCCGGTGTTGGGCATCAGCACGCAGTAGCGACCGGCCAGGGACAGCCAGGTGGTCAGGGCCGCGCCCTTGCCGCCACGCTCGTCCTTGACGACCTGGACCAGCAGGATCTGGCGGCGCTTGATGACGTCCTGGATCTTGTAGCGCCGCATCAGGCGACGCTTCAGCCGCTCTTCCTCAGCCATGCCGCCTTCGGAATCACCGTCGTCGGAGTCCCGAGCGTTCTCGTCGTCGTGATCGTCCTCGGCAGAATGAGCCTCGGCCATGATCGCGTCGCGGTCCGCAGCCGGGATCTGGTAATAGTCAGGGTGGATCTCGTTGAAGGCCAGGAACCCGTGGCGGTTACCGCCGTACTCGACGAAGGCGGCCTGCAGGCTGGGTTCTACGCGTGTGACCTTGGCGAGGTAGATGTTGCCGCGAAGCTGGCGTTTGGTCTTCGACTCGAAGTCGAATTCCTCAACCTGGCGGCCGTCCACGATCGCGACGCGGGTTTCTTCCGCGTGCGCCGCATCGATAAGCATGGTCTTTGACATTGAAGATATCTCTCTGGCGCGCGCGGCCCGGGCCTGAAAAGGCAGATGCCTTCAGGAAGGGGGCGGCTCGCCGAACGGGGTAAGGGGCAGAGGCGCGCGTCATCCCGTCGTCGCGGCAGTGGCCGGGAACGATTGCGACCGGCCCGATGGGGGCTGACGGTCGGAGGAAGAGGCAGGCGGAAAGGCCCATGGGGTCTGGTTTGTCCTGGACCCGCACGCGCCCGGGGGCGTCGCAAGGTCCGGTTCGGGAAAGCCCGGTCTCGCTGAACCTTGGGCCATACCCTTCGATGGGCTGGGCCGGCCGATCCGCGAGGGCGGGAAGTCGCGCCGCGCCGGGGCCGCGCCGAACCGACCAGGCGGCGGCGCGATCGTTCGCGGACGGTTACAACATAGGCACGCCGCGCGGGAATGGAAAGCTGTGGTTCGAACATGGCCATGGTTTGATCCCGTCTGTGGCGGTTTCTCCGTCGGGCTTAACCCAATCCAAACCGCGCACTGTCATGGTCTGCCCAACAAGAATGGTGGGTCGCCGTCAGAATGAACGGTCAAAAGCGTTTCAACCTGTCCGCCTGGGGCCTGCGCGAGTGGGCGATGACGGCGCTTGCCTTGCTTGTCCTGGCCGCTGTGCTTCTGATCAGCTCACGGGGATTCGCGGCAGGCGTCACCGGCGATGTGCGAAGCGTCCGGTTCGGAGGCGACACCGAGCGCACGCGGATCGTGATCGACCTTGATCGGTCCGCCCGCGGCGAGGTGATCGAGAGCGGCGCGCGTGGCGACGTGGTTCTGACCCTCGCCGGCGTGGGGGCGGGGCGGGGCGCGGACGGTGCAGGCTCCGGGCTGGTCCGGGACTGGCGTGTCAGCGCCTCGGGCACGGCGTCGCGGATTCATCTGGGTCTGGCACGCACGGCCCGGATCGAGCGTCGGTTCCTGCTGCCGCCCGGCGACGGGGTCGCCCACTATCGCTATGTCATGGATATCGTGGCGACTGGCCCGGCGGGGCCTGCCCGCCCGGCTGCGATCCGGCCGGAACGCCGACGCGGGGCCGAACGGCCGCTGGTCGTTATCGACCCCGGACATGGTGGCCGCGATCCGGGGGCCATGGGCGCGCGGCTCAGGGAGAGTGAAGTTAACCTCGCGGCAGCGGTCGCGCTTCGCGAAGAACTCCTGCGCACCGGCCGCGTTCGCGTCCTGCTGACCCGCGAGACCGACGTCTATGTCGGCCTGTCCGAGCGCGTGCGGATCGCCCGCCGAGCCGACGCGGACCTGTTCATTTCCGTGCACGCCGACGCCGGGGCCGACCCGGCCACTCGGGGCGCGTCGGTCTATACCCTGTCCGAACAGGGGGCGAGCCGCGCCGTCCGTGAGGTCACCCGCGTCGACGATTGGCACCGTGACCTGCATCTGCCTGGCCGCGACCCGTCGGTGGACCGGATCCTGCTGGACATGACCCAGCGTGCGACCCAGAACCGTTCGGCGCAGTTCGCTCGTGTGCTCCTCAGCCATCTTGAGGCCGCAGATCAACCGCTTCTGCGCCGTAGCCATCGGGACGCAGGCCTCGCCGTGCTGCTGGCCCCCGATGTACCGGCCGTTCTGCTGGAAATGGGCTTCATCACCAACCCTGACGACGAACGCGCCCTGGGCGATCCAGTCCGGCGCCGGCGACTGGTCCGGGCAGTGGCCGAGGGCATCGATCGCTATTTCCGTGAGCCTGCGGCCGGGGTCCAGATCGCGGGCGCGCCCGTTTCGGGCGGGTAGTCTACAACCCGTTTCCGGCCTTCCCGCCGGACACGGCGCAGGCTACATCGGAGCCGGGCGCGTAGTCGGAGAGTCTGGTGAAGGTTGCCGAACGGTGGTTCGTGATTGCGGGTATCGGCCTGCTGGGTGCGATCGCGCTCGCGGGTCTGGTTGTGGCAGTCTACGCCGCCTGGCTGTTCCATGACCTGCCGGACGCATCCGACCTGGCCGACTACCGGCCCGCGACCGCAACCCGCGTCTATGCCGGCGACGGCACCCTGATCGGCGAGTTCTCGGACGAGCGGCGCATTTATGTGCCCTATGAGCAGATCCCGACGCCACTGGTGCAGGCCTTCCTGGCGGCGGAGGACCGCAACTTTTTCCAGCATGGCGGCATCGATGTCTCGGGCCTGGGACGGGCCATGTTCAAGAACGTCTTCAACGCCGCGACGGGTCGACGGCTGGAGGGCGGCTCCACCATCACCCAGCAGGTCGCCAAGAACGTTCTCCTCACCAATGAATCGACCATCGGGCGCAAGCTGAAGGAAGCCATCCTGTCCAGCCGGCTGGAGGCGACGCTGACCAAGGAGCAGATCCTCGAACTCTATCTGAACGAGATTTTCCTCGGGTATCGCAGCTATGGCGTGGCGTCGGCGGCCTTCAACTATTTCGGCAAGTCGCTGGCCCAGTTGACACCCGACGAGGCGGCCTTCCTCGCGGCCCTTCCAAAGGGTCCCAACAACTACCACCCCAAACGCCATCCCGGCGCGGCCAAGGGTCGGCGCGACTGGGTGCTGGGAGAGATGCTCGAGAACCGCTTTCTGACCCGGGCCGCCTATGACGAGGCGGTCGCCCGTCCGCTGACCACCCAGGCCGCGCCGCGCCGCGCCGCGTATCAGGACGCCGACTTTTTCGTCGAGGAGGCCCGTCGCCTGGCCCGGGCGAATCCGGACTTCGGCGAGCAGCTGAACGCCGGCGGCTTCTATATGCGCACGACGCTCGATCCGTCGTTGCAGACGGCGGCCAGGGATGCCCTCATGCGGGGGCTCGAGAACTACGACCGTCGCCACGGCTGGCGTGGAGCCTGGGGCACGACTGACTTTGCACCCGGCTGGCAGGCCGTGGCCCTGCGTCAGTCCGCTCCGCCGGAACGCCGTCAATGGCGCGCTGCGGCGGTGGAAAGCGTGTCGGGAAACACGGTACGCATCCGGACCGCCCGTGACGACGACACCGGTGCCCTGATCGCCGCTGATGCGGCCTGGGCCAATGCCAACCGCCCCCTGCGGCGCGGGGACCTGATCTTCGTCGAGCCCCGCAACGGCCAGTTCGCCCTGAAACAGGTTCCGGGCGTGAACGGCGCGCTCGTCGCCATCGAACCCCAGTCCGGCCGCGTCCTGGCAATGGTCGGCGGCTATTCCTACGCGCTGAGCAGCTTCAACCGTGCGACCCAGGCCCGGCGCCAGCCGGGCTCCGCGTTCAAGCCCTTCGTCTATGCGGCGGCGCTGGAGGGGGACTTCACCCCGGCCTCGATCGTCGTCGACGGTCCGATCAGCTTCGCCGGCGGAGCGGGCGGTCGGCGCTGGACGCCCGAGAACTACAGCCGGACCTATTACGGCCCCTCGTCCCTGAGGCGGGGGCTGGAACTGTCGCGCAATGTCATGACCGTGCGTCTCGCCGATGCCATCGGCATGGACAAGGTGGTCGAGCTGTCCAGGCGGATGGGTGTGGCCGACAATCTTCAGCCCAATCTGTCGGTATCACTGGGGGCAGGGGAGGTGACGGCCTATCACCTGACCGCCGCCTATGCCGCGTTCGTCAATGGTGGCCGGCGGATCGATCCGTATCTGATCGAATACGTCCAGGACCGGGATGGAGAGACCATCTTCCGCGCCGACCAGCGACGCTGCCGCGAGTGCGGCCGGGCCTTCACGGGCCAGGCCTCGCCCATGCTGGAGCCGCGCGGCACCCAGGTGATCGATCCGATCACCGCCTATCAGATCAGCTCCATGCTGGAAGGCGTTGTTCAGCGCGGCACGGCGGCCAGCGCCCGGGGCCTCGGCCGCTGGGTCGGCGGGAAGACCGGCACGACCAACGAGTATCGGTCGGCCTGGTTCGTCGGCTTCACCACCGATATCGTCGTGGGCGTCTTCATCGGCTTCGACGACAACCGGTCGCTCGGATACGGCGAGGCCGGCGCATCGGCTGCCGTTCCGGTGTTCATTGATTTCATGGAAGATGCCCTGCTCGAACGGCCCGCCCGACCGTTCGTCCGGCCGCGTGGGGCCATCTTCCGCACCATCAACGGGATCGAGGAAGCCTTCCGCCCGGGTACCGAGCGCCGCCGTGAGCAAGAACAGGGCGAGCGGGGTCCCGCCGTGGCGGCCGGTCCCCAGAACTACAACGACGTGGTTCGCCGCGAGCAGGAGGCGGCCACAGGCGTCGCGCCCGGACCCGCCGCGCCCCCGCCCCCGCCCCCGCCCGCACCAAGGCAGGAGCCGGCCGAAGATCTCAGCGGATTGTACTAGCCGTCCGCGCCGGACGCCTCTATGTCCGCGCCTCACCTTTGTTCGTCGGAGTTTGCGATGAGACCGGATGTCGAGGCCATGAAGGCCGACATCGAGCAGAGCGTCGCTCTGCTCAGGAGGCGTCTTTGACTGGGATGTCGCCAACCGAAAGCTCGATGAGCTGAACGCGCGGGTCGAGGACCCGACGCTGTGGGACAAACCCGACGAGGCCCAGGCGGTCAGCCGCGAACGGTCGCGGCTGGAAGCCCAGATCAACGCTGTCCGGGCCATGGAGCGCGAGCTCGAGGACGGGGTCATGCTGTCCGAAATGGCGGACGAGGAGGGCGACGAAGCGACCCTTGAGGAGGCGCGCGCACAGCTGAAGGCGATCAAGGACCGTTCGGCCCGGGCCGAGCTGGAAGCGCTGCTGTCGGGCGAGGCCGATGGCAACGACGCCTATCTGGAGGTCAATTCCGGTGCGGGCGGCACGGAATCGAACGACTGGGCCGGAATGTTGCTGCGGATGTATTCCCGCTGGGCCAGGGCGCACGGCTATGAGGTCGAGATTGAGGCCGAGGAATCGGGCGAACAGGCCGGCATCAAGTCGGCCACCATCCTGGTCAGCGGTCCGAACGCCTATGGCTGGCTGAAGTCGGAATCGGGCGTTCACCGGTTGGTCCGCATCAGCCCCTATGACGCGGCGGCCAAGCGGCACACCAGCTTCGCCTCGATCGGCGTCTCGCCGGTCGTGGACGACACCATCGTCATCGACATCAATCCCGCCGACGTCCGCACGGACACCTATCGCGCCTCGGGTTCGGGCGGTCAGCACATCAACAAGACGGACTCGGCCGTCCGGCTGACCCACATTCCGACGAACACTGTCGTGGCCTGCCAGGCCGGGCGGTCGCAACACCAGAACCGCGAGCAGGCCTGGAAGATGCTGCGGGCGCGGCTCTATGAGCTGGAGTTGCAGACGCGTGAGGCGGCGGCCCAGGCTCTCGCCGACGCCAAGACCGACATCGGCTGGGGCCACCAGATCCGCAGCTACGTCCTGCAGCCCTATCAGATGGTCAAGGACCTGCGCACCGAGGTCGAGACCTCGGACACCCAGGGAGTCCTGGACGGCGACCTGGATCCGTTCATGGGCGCGGCCCTGGCGCAGCGCGTCGGGGAGACGCGGGGCTCGACGGTGGAATGAGGTTCGTGTCTCCCTCCCCGCAAAGGGAGGGAGACACGACGCTCTAGACCGACTTCAGGTCGATGATCTGGGGCTTGTCGTCAACGGGCGGTGTCGCCGGCGCAGCCGGAGCCTCGATGCTGGCAGCCGGACGCGGAGCCGGCGCGATCGGCACCGGTGCGTCGCGGCGGCTCTGCAGCACGCGGCCCTGGAAATAGGCACCGATGTCGATCGACAGCTGCTCGGCGGTGATGTCGCCGTCGACATAGGCGGTCGAGACCAGCTTGACCTGTTTACCCGAGACGCCGCCGACGATGCGGCCGCGAACCTCGAGATAGTCGGCCGTGACATTGCCCTCGATGGCACCCGTTTCGCCGACGATCAGGCGGCCGACGCGAACGTCGCCCTTGATCGAGCCGTCGATCTGGAGGTCGCCGGCGCCGGAGATATTGCCTTCGAACTGCAGGTCGGACGACAGGGTCGACAGCCCGCGCGAGGACGCGATGGGAGACGGGGCCGGGGCGGGTGCGACGGCGCGGGCCATGCCGGGCGACGGGAGATCCGGCAGCGGCGGGATCGGCGGCGCGTTCGACGGCCGCTCGGGGGCGGGGGCTTTGGACTTATTGAACAATCTGTTCTCCTGCACGGATGAAGCGGGCGGGGTTCTGGGGTCGTCCGTCCATCCACACTTCATAGTGCAGGTGGACGCCGGTGGAGCGTCCGGTGGTGCCCATGGCGCCGATCCTCTGGCCCAGCGCGATGCGCTGGCCAGGCTGGACGGCCATGGCGTTCAGGTGGGCGAAGCGGGTCTTGAAACCGCGACCATGGTCTATCTCAACGGTGTTGCCATACCCTGAACGCACGCCGGCGAAGGACACGATTCCGGGAGCCGTGGCATAGATCGGCGTATTCAGCGGGGCCGCGAAGTCCTGCCCCTGGTGCACGGCGGGCCGGCCGTTGAAGGGATCGAACCGCACGCCGAAGCCGGATGTCGTCCGCGCCTGGGTCGGGCGATCGAAAGGCAGGCCCTCGACCGCATCCGCCAGACCGCGCATCTCCGACAGATTGTCCGCCGCGTGGCGGATGCGGACGGCGAAGGGCTCGTCCACGTCCAGAATGGTGGCCAGGGCCTTGGGATCGCGGGCCTCCACCAGCGGGCCGCCAAGGGCCGAGCCGTCGGCACCGTAGGCCGCCGGGTTCAGCCCTGCCAGCCGGAAGGCGAGGCGCAGGCGCTCGGCGCGCGTCTGGGCGAAGTCGCCGGCGCGCTCGATCAGACGCTCCTGGTCCATGCGGACGGCGACGATACGCTGCACCGGGCTGGCACCGGCGGAGGCGCTGGGCGGGCTGGGCGCAAGGACGGTTTCGGCTCCGTCCACGCCCCGGAACATCGATATGACGCCGGTGAGGGCTGCGTGACGCCGCTCGACCATGGCGGCCATGTCATCGAGCCCGCCCGTCGTCGCCGACATCCGGACCACGGCGGTTTCCAGCCGTGCCTGCAGGTCGGCGTTCAGCCGCTCGGACGCGGCGCGGGCGCGAACGACATCGTCATCCGCCCGGCTGCGGGCCACCATATCGAAGATCAAGCTGCCGGAGGCGACCAGCGTCCAGGCGGCCACCGCGACCGCAGCGCCCGCCATCGCCACCTGCCGGCCACTGGTCAGTATATAGCCGCGTGTGTCTCCGTTCGAGCGGAGAAAGACGTGCCGTTCCGGAAACCAGCGATCGATCAAGGAACGCCTGACCACTCCCTGTTTTTCTGACATTTGAACACGCCCCCACGTACTCAAGCTTTATCCGTGAAGTGTTGCCTCGCTGCAATACCGTTCACGCAATCTTAACCACGTTGCTCATTGTCAGACCCAAAAACGAATCTGGCGACGCCGGGGTTCGCGTGTCAGGCGTATTCGACGGGTCTTGGCACCTGCCGCTGAAGACTTCTGGTTTACGTCCGGTCGCGGATCAAAGCTCTTTCGCAGCCGCGAGAACAGCCTCGGCATGGCCCTTGACCGAAACCTTGCGCCAGACGCGGCGGACGACGCCCGACCCGTCGATCAGGAAGGTGGCCCGCTCGATCCCCATATAGGTCTTGCCGTACATGCTCTTCTCGACCCAGACGCCGAAGGCCTCCGTGACGCCGGTTTCCTCGTCCGAGGCCAGGGTGACCTTGAGGTCGTATTTGGCCTTGAACCGGTCGAGCTTCTTCACCGG
>JBBSCK010000078.1:0-13227 GCA_038250335.1 Caulobacterales bacterium | reverse complement strand
TTGGGCCAGATTGACCCCCTGACCGATAACGCAGGTGCTCGCGTTCAGCGGGCACAGACCCAGGGTGCGTTCGATTTCGCGCAGCCGGACCACCTCGGGATTGGAGCGGATGGACTCGGCCAGCAACCGGTTGGCCTCGGCCTGACCGCGGGCCTGGGCGATGCGCGCCTCGGCATTGGCGCGCTCCAGATTGACGCGTTCCAGCGCCGCCCGGGTGTTCTGTTCCGCCGTCGTGCGCGACTGGATGGCCGCCAGCACCGTCTCCGGATAACGGATCGACCCGACCCACTCCATGCGGATGATCTCCAGCCCCTGCGGCGCCCATTCGCGTTGCAGCGCCTGCATCGCCTGCTGCAATACGATCTGGCGTCCCGGACCGATCAGCTGGCCCGGGCAGTCCTCGGCGTCAGGCGTGCCCGGGGTGGCGACGGGCGCGCCGGGCACGATCGGCTGGATGATCGGTGTCGCCGACTGCTGGGCGTTGCAGGCGACCGGCAGCTTCTCGGTTTCCCGCGCAATGGCGGCGCGCACCGAGGTCCGCAGCGGCCCGTCGATGAAGGCATCGAACTCTTGGCGCCAGGTTGCGAACAGGTCGGCGGCCTTGTCCTCGCGGACGCGAAAAGTCAGGGCCACGTCGGCCGTCATCGGCAGGCCGAGATTGTCGGAGAAGGTGATCTCCTCGTTATCGCCGCCGTCGCTGTTGGCCTCGCGGGTATAGCTGTAGGTCCGCTGCAGCGTCTGATAGGTGCGAATCTTCTCGCCGATGCCTTCCCAGTGGAAGCCGGGGCCGAGCTCTTCACGCTGGACGCCCGGATTGGCCCCGAACTTTGTGGTCTTGATGCCCATGAAGCCACTCTCCACGGTCACGCTGCACGACGTGATCGACAGGCTGGCGATGGCCAGCATGGCGAAGATGGCGAGAACCATGCCGACCGTGCGGCCGACCGCTTCAGCCCCTTGAGGAACGGACATGCGCGGCAGTCCCGAGTTGGTCATCAGATGTTTGCCTTCAGCGGTTAAATGAACGTCGGGCCCAGACCCACAGACGCCAGCCGGCCCAGGCGAGCGCAACAACACCGATGACGGCCACCGCGACGGCGGAAATCAGGCTGGCGGAAAACGGTGCAGCGAGGATTGAGGGAACGACGTAGCGGATCAGGAAGATGAAGGCGACGATCAGTCCGATCAGGCCGATTGCGGCCCCAAAGGCGGTCCTCACTTCGCGATTCACCCGTCCCTCCCGACCCGTGCCAGAAGGCAAGCATGGCCCGGATTGGTAACCGGCCGCAATCGCAATCACTCAGCCTCCGCCGACGAATTGTACCAATTCAATGCGGTCGCCTTCCACCAGTGCCGTCGCGCCGTGCAGGGACCGGGGAACGATGGACAGATTGCGCTCCACGGCGACCTTTCGCACGTCGAAACCCAGTTCCTCGACCAGGGCCAGGATGGTGGCCGCCGATACGGCGCGAATTTCTCCATTGACGTGAATCCGGGGCAAGCGACCATCCTCTGAAGGGAGAACTGTCTTCTACACCACCGCCGTCGGGCCTAGCCAGCCCGGGTCGGCAGGCTGGCAGCCAGATCACCGATCGCCCGCCGCAGTTCGGCGATCTCGCCTCGCAGGGCGGCCATGTCGGCCACTTCCTCGGCATGAACCTGCTGGCGCTCCTCGCTGGCCTGACGCATTTCATTCTCGAGCTTCTGCCGCTCGGCCTTGGCCTCCTCCTCATGCTCGCTCTGCATGGCATTGACGACGATGCCGATGAACAGGTTGAGCATGGTGAAGGTCGTGCACAGGATGAAGGGCACGAAGAACGTCCAGGCGTAGGGATGGACCTCCATGACCGGCCGCACGATCCCCATCGACCAGCTTTCCAGCGTCATGATCTGGAACAGGGAATAGGCCGAGGCCGGGATCGACCCGAACCACTGCGGGAAATCGGCCGCGAACAGCTTGGTGGCCATGACCGAGGCGACATAGAAGATCAGCCCGAGCAGCAGGCTGATCGACCCCATCCCCGGAAGGGCGCTGATCAGGGCCCCGACCACCCGCCGCAGCGAAGGCACCAGGGTGATCATCCGTAGCACGCGCAGGATGCGCAGCGCGCGCAGGACCGAGAAGGCCCCGGATGCAGGAACCAGCGCTATGGCCACAATGGTAAAGTCGAACAGGCTCCACGGGTCTCTGAAGAAGGCCGCGCGGTGCACCGCGATCCGGGCGGCGACCTCTACAACGAAGACCGCCAGCACCGCCTTGTCGAGCCACAGCAGCACCGGCCCGACCCGCGCCATGACCCAGGGACTGGTCTCGAGGCCCAGGGTGATCGCATTGAGAATGATCAGGGCGAGGATGAACCGCTCGGTGCGGGGCGACGTCACCAGCTGTCTGAGCCGTTCCAAGGCAGTCTCCACCGAAATCGCAACGCGCCCATTGCCGCAATCGCGCGGCAAGCGCCAGATGCCTGACGGGGGCGGTTGGACATTCCGCTCCATGCCCTTACGTCAGTCTTTCACACACGCGGTTTGATAACCGTCACGCCTCAGCTAAAAGGCCCGCTCGATTCCGGTTGGACCGCCACATTCGCGAGCGCAATGCCCGAAACCCCCGTCGTCTATGTTCTGAACGGCCCCAACCTCAATCTGCTGGGGGTGCGGGAGCCGCACATCTATGGGCGCGAGACGCTGGCGGACGTCCATGCCCTGTGCGAGGCGGCGGCGGAGGGCGCTACGGTCGTGTTCCGCCAGACCAATCGCGAGGGCGAACTGATCGACTGGGTGCAGGAAGCCCGGACAGAGGCGTCCGCGCTGGTCCTGAACCCCGCCGGCTACGGCCATACCTCGATCGCCCTGCTGGACGCGCTGAAGGCCCTGACCATTCCGGTGGTCGAATGCCACCTGTCCAACCCGGCGGCGCGGGAGGAATTCCGGCACCGGTCCTATGTTTCGCTCGCCGCGAGCGGGATCATCTCGGGCTTCGGTGCCCAATCCTATGTAATGGCCGTCAAGGCCGCCCTCCGGCTGGCGCAAGAACACGCCTCCTCGCCGGCCCGTTGAACCCTGACCACAAGGCACAGCTTTCCATGGCGACCGAAAAGACGCTGAAGAACGAACCGTCGACCGAGATCGACACCAGCCTGGTTCGCCAGCTGGCCGATATCCTGAACGACACCAGCCTGACGGAGATCGAGGTCGAGCGGGGCGAACTGCGCATCCGTGTGGCGCGTGAAGTCACTGCCGCCCCGGTAATGCAGTACGCGGCTGCGCCCGCCCAGATGCACGCTGCGCCTGCCGCCGCTCCGGCCACTGCGCCGCTCTCCATGCCATCGGATCCCGCCACCATCGTCGCGAAGGCGGGCGAGCCGGTGAAGTCGCCAATGGTCGGCACTGTCTATCTGCAGGCCTCCCCGGAGGCTGCGCCGTTCGTCCAGCCGGGCGACAGGGTCAAGAAGGGTCAGACCCTGCTGATCATCGAGGCCATGAAGACCATGAACCCGATCCAGGCCCCGCGCGACGGCGTGGTCGCTGACATCCTCGTCGGCGACGCGCAGCCGGTCGAGTTCGGCGAGCCGCTCGTCCTTCTGGAAGCCTGAGCCCGTGTTCACCAAGGTCCTGATCGCCAACCGCGGCGAAATCGCGCTGCGTATCCACCGCGCCTGCAAGGAGATGGGAATCTCCACCGTCGCCGTGCACTCCGAGGCCGACCGTGGCGCCATGTGGGTGCGACTGGCGGATGAAAGTGTCTGCATCGGCCCGGCACCGGCCGCCAAATCCTATCTGAACATCCCCTCGATTATCGCGGCGGCCGAGATCACCGGGGCCCAGGCCATCCACCCAGGCTATGGCTTCCTGTCCGAGAACGCCCGCTTTGCCGAGATCGTCGAAGCCCACGGCATGACCTTCATCGGTCCCAGGCCCGAGCACATCCGGGTCATGGGCGACAAGATCACGGCCAAACAGACCGTGCTGGAGGCGGGCATCCCCTGCGTTCCCGGATCGCCGGGCGAGGTCGAGACGGTCGAGGACGCCATTGCGGCATCGAAGGCCATCGGCTTCCCCCTGATCGTCAAGGCATCGGCCGGCGGCGGTGGACGCGGTATGAAGGTCGCCCTGACCGCTGAAGACCTGGTCGAGGCCGTCCAGACCGCCCAGACCGAGGCCTTGGCCGCCTTCGGCAACGGCGCGGTCTATATGGAGCGCTATCTCCAGAAGCCGCGCCACATCGAGATCCAGGTCGTGGCCGACAGCCATGGCAATGTCGTTCATCTGGGCGAACGCGACTGTTCGCTGCAGCGCCGCCACCAGAAGGTGCTGGAGGAGGCCCCCTCCCCCGCCCTGTCGGCGGCTGAACGCATCGCCATCGGCGAGACGGTCAACAAGGCCATCGGCAAGATCGGCTATCTGGGCGTCGGCACGATCGAGTTCCTGTGGGAGAACAACGAGTGCTTCTTCATCGAGATGAACACCCGCCTGCAGGTCGAACACCCGGTGACCGAGGCCATCACTGGCGTCGACCTCGTGCGCGAACAGATCCGAATTGCTGCGGGGCTTCCACTGTCCTTCACCCAGGAGGACATCCATTTCGAGGGCCATGCCATCGAGGTGCGGATCAACGCCGAGAACGCGGAAACCTTCGCCCCCTCGCCCGGCATGGTCACCGACTTCCATGCGCCCGGCGGTCTGGGCGTGCGGCTGGATAGCGCCATCTACGCCGGCTATTCGATCCCGCCCTACTACGACAGCCTGATCGGCAAGCTGATCGTTCACGGCCGCGACCGGGCCGAATGTATCGCGAGGCTGAAGCGCAGCCTGAACGAGATGGTCATCGGCGGCGTCGACACCACCATTCCCCTGTTCCAGAAGCTGCTGCAGGAGCCCGACATCCTGTCGGGCGACTATGACATCCACTGGCTGGAAAACTGGGCGAGGCGGCAGAAGGCTTGATCCTCCCCCATCGGGGGAGGTGGCACGGCGCGTCTTCGAGCCGTGCTGGAGGGGGCTCGGGGCGAACACGGTGTTTGGGTCAGGCCCCCTCCACCACTTCGTGGTCCCCCTCCCCCAATCGGGGAGGATTTCAATGACCGACCCAGCCGCCTCCGCATTCCCTTTACCGGGCCCGTTCAACGCCGAGGCTCTGCTGCGCTGCTACGCCCGGGGGGTGTTCCCGATGGGCGAGGCCCGCGACGACCCCCGCGTCTTTCTGGTCGAGCCGGACCAGCGGGGCATCCTGCCGCTGGAGCATTTCCATATCCCCGCACGGTTGCGCCGTACAGTGCGACAGGAGCCGTTCACGGTGCGGGTCGACACCGCCTTCGCAGAGGTGCTGGACGCCTGCGCCGCGCCGGCACCGGGGCGCGAGGACAGCTGGATCAACGCCCCGATCCGGCGGCTGTATCTGGAACTGCACGGGGGCGGCCACGCCCACAGCATCGAATGCTGGCGGGATGAAACCCTGGTTGGTGGACTGTACGGGGTCACCCTCGGCGGGGCCTTTTTCGGCGAGAGCATGTTCAGCCGGGCCACGGACGCGTCGAAGGTCGCCCTCGTTCATCTGGTCGCCAGGCTGCGGCAGGGCGGCTGGACGCTGCTGGACGCCCAGTTCCTGACGGACCATCTGGGGCAGTTCGGTGCGGTCGGGACGCCGCAGGCCGCCTATCTGAGGATGCTGTCGCCCGCTCTGCGGGCCACGCCCGACGTGGCGGCATTCCTCACGCCGCTGTCAGGTGCGGATGCGGTCGCCTATGCCTTGCAGCCCACAACCCAGGCGTCATAGATCGGGTGTTCCAGGCCACTCAGCGCCGGTGTCGATGCGAACATCCAGCCGCGGAAGATCTGGCGCGGGGCCCCGGCCTGGGCTCCGCGCGGCTGGAGGGTGACGTCGAGATAGGCAATGGCGTCGCTGACCAGTTCGCTATCGGCCGACACCTCGCAGGCCCGGGCCGTGAAGATCAGGGACTGGTTGAACCGGACCGGCCGCCCGCCGACCTCGACCTCGAACCGCATGCTCTCGGCGGTTATCTTGTCAATCGCCTCGATAATCGCGACCCGACGCCGCTGGCGCGGGGCGGGTGTCTCATCGGCGAGACGCCTGGCCTTGTCCGACTCGGACTCGCCGTCCTTGTTGTCCTGGTCAACGACCGTGTCCTCTGCGGCCGCCGCTTCCTCCTTGAGCGCAGCCGTCTCGGTTGCAACAGCCGGCGTCGGCGGTGTGATCGCGATCGGAACAGCCGGAGCGGGATCGCCGGCGGGTGCGGCCTCCTGAACGGGGGCCTCGCGCAGGGCATCGGCGACGGGATCAGCCGCTGGGGTCGCTTCCTGGGCCGGGGCGTCCTGCCAGCCGCCGGCGACGACACCGCCGGACACCGCCAGGGCGATCGCCGCCGTGCCGATCATCAGGATGCGGGCGCGGGTCACTCCGGCTTCCAGGCCTGATAGTCGCCGGTCGCGGGCGGACGCACACCCTCAGCCGCGAGCGAGCCCGGCGGCCGCCAGGCCAGAGGCGTGCCGGTCATGTTGGGGCGATGATCCAGCTCCCAACGGCGGCGGGGCAGCGGGACCTCGGTGGGTGGCTCGTCGAAGGTGTAGTGGAGCCAGCCGTGCCAGTCCGGCGTCACCTTCGACGCCTCGGCGTAGCCGTTGTAAACCACCCACCGGCGCTTGCGCCCGTCGTAGCTTATGTTGTCGCGCGACTGATAGTAGCGGTTGCCGTGCTCGTCCGAGCCCACCAGCGCGCCGCGCTTGCCGATCGTGAACAGGGTGCCGATCGTCGCGCCGGACGTCCAACCGAAGATTTTGCCGAGCACAGGGCCAGTCCAGTCCAGAATCCGACCGGCCAAGGGGCCTGGTCCGGTCCAGCTAATCATAGAAACCGTACAGGGCTCCGTCCAGCACGATGAGCGCCGCAGCCCGGTCAACATCTTGGGGGTAACCCTGCTCTGATGGCCCACATCTATTGCGGACCCGGCGAGAAGCGCCCTAGGCTGACGAAACGATCCTGCCCGGGCCTGCGAATGCGTTTCACCCCCTTCCTGACCGACCTGGCTGACGCCGTCGCCTGCGACACGCGCGAGCTCGAGCGCGCCGATCGGGTGGTCGAGGTGATCGCGCCTGTCGACTGGAGTGACGCCCGGGTCGAGGCCTGGCTGGACTGGGCCGACCGGTCTCCCGCCGACCTGCCCCGGCTGGAGGGGTCTGCGGGCCGGTCCGGAGAGGATCACGAAACCGCCGTGCTGGACGGCATGCTGGAGCGCTGGGCTGACCGGCTGGCGGCCTGGGGCCAGGCGACCGGCGTCTTTTCCTCCCAGACGGATGCGGACGTTTTCGCCGACGACCTGGTGGCCAGCGTCCTGCTGGGTCTGGCCGCGCCGTCGTCGGTTCTCGCCGAGGGCGCGCGAACACCCCCGGTCAGCGAGGACCCGCCCGGACAGACCCGCAATGCGGTCGTCGTCGATCTGGGAGAGCCCAGCGCCCGCGCCCGCTTCGAGAGCGACACAGCCCGGCGACGCACGGCGCGGGTCACCGCCCATGCCCTCGCCGGGGTCACCCGAACCCTTGCCGCCGTGACCGACGCCGTCAGCCGGTGCGAAGGTCCGCCCGCGCTTTGCGCCGACCCGGCCGCCAATCCGGCCCTCGCCCGCGCCGCCCTTGCGGCCCGCCAGTCGGGTGCCGACGATGCGGCCATTCTGGACGCGATCGCGGGACGCCTGTTTTCCGCGCCGGAGCCCGAGCCGGCGCGGCAGACCCGGGTCGTCGCCGTGCCCGATCCCGCCTCGCGTGCCAACGCCCCGCTGCGCGCCGCCGCCGAGGGCTGCCTGACCGGGGAACTGGTGGTGGCGTTTTCCGTGCGCGACGCCGAAGCCGCCGCCGATCTCAACCTGGCCCCCGGCTGCGCCATCGCCCTTTCCGCCGTGACCGCCGTCCTGCCCGATCCGGTCAGCGCCCTCGACGCCCTGGCCCGGCTGTGGACCACGGCCCTGGAGATCGAGGTCGCCTGCGGCTTCGCACCGGACGGACGCGCCGCGCGGCGGCGTCACGCTGTCCGGCCTGTGGCCCTGACGCTGCTGAACGGCCTCGACTGGGTGATGGCGGGTGCCTCGGACCCCCTCGCCGAAGAGGAATGGATCGCGGCTGCGGGTCTGCTGGCGGCGTCCGCCTCGCTGGCCTCCAGCGAACTGGCCGGAGTATTGCGACCGGCCGCAGACTGGCCTCACGCCGCCGACACGGTCCTGGCGGCCCTTGAAGAGCGCGAGACGAGCTTCGCCGGGATGGACGGCGACCTCGGCCGGGCGGCGGCCCTGCGGACTGCCCAGGCGTATGCCGCGGCGCGCACCTCGGGGCGCCGGAACTCGGTCATCGCGACCCTCGCGACGGACGCTGAACGCGACCTCAGACTGGGCGTCGCGCCGCTGACCGCCGTGGACCTGTTCCAGACGCGGGACGGCCAGACGGTCCGCAGGCTGCATCCCGGGATCGCCTCTGCCATCGCGGCCCAGGGCGGGGATGTCGAGGATGCGGAGCGCTGGCTGCTGGGGCGTCGCACCCTGGCGGACTCTCCTGCTCTCGGCCACGCAGCCTTGGCCGCCCGGGGCTTTACCGAGACCGAACTGGAGGCGGTCGAGGGCGCGCTGGCCTGGGTGCAGCGTCTGGAAGACGCCTTTTCACCGCCCGTGCTGGAGGCCGGTTTCATTCGTGACGTGCTGGGGGTCGACCGTGATACTGCGGCGCGCGGAGACCTGCTGGCCATGCTGGCCTCACCGGAAGAATCGGCCGCGGCGGCGGCGCACGTCTTTGGCCGCCGCGAGCTTTCCGGCTGGCCGGGCACGGCCGGCCCGCTGAAGCGACTCCTCGCCGATCTGGACGGCGCAGCCTCGGCTCTGACCCGCGCCGTGGAGCCGTTCAGCGACGTTGCCGATCTGACCCCGATCCAGCTGCCCAGCCATGCGGGGGTCGAGGCTGCGGCAGCGCTGATCGCCGAGGCTGCAGCCGGGGGCCGTCGCGCCCTCTGCCTGTCCCGTCGCGAGGCAGCGCCCCAGACGCTGCTGGTGCTGCCCGAACCCGAGCCCGCCCGGTCGAGCCCGGAGCCATCCCCGGTCGCGCCCCATGCCCCGATGGAGACTGTGGTCGAACGGGTCATCGAGCGCGTGCGGACCCGCAAGAAGCTGCCCGACCGCCGCAAGGGCTATATCCAGAAGGCCGCCGTCGGGGGGCACAAGGTCTATATCCACACCGGCGAGTATGAAGACGGGGAGCTGGGCGAGATCTTCATCGATATGCACAAGGAAGGAGCCGCCTTCCGCAGCCTGATGAACAATTTTGCCATCGCGATCTCGATCGGCCTCCAGTACGGCGTGCCGCTGCACGAGTTTGTGGACGCCTTCGTGTTCACCCGATTCGAGCCGGCGGGGCGGGTGACCGGCAACGATCGCGTCGGATCGGCAACCTCGATCCTCGACTACATCTTCCGCGAACTGGGCGTGTCCTATCTGGACCGGACCGAACTCGGCAACGCCGACACTGAGCCGCTCCACGCTGACGGGCTGGGGTCGGGCAAGGCGGACGAGGCGGTGCCCGCCGCCCGCTTCATCTCCAAGGGGTTCGCGCGCGGCGCGGCCACCGACAACCTGGTGGTGGTGCCGTTCGGCCGCAGGGCCGAGTCTCCGTCGACCGCAGGGGAACGGAATGAAGCCGAGGCCTGCCCGGCCTGCGGCGACTTCACCCTGCAGAAGCGTGGCGGTGGCTGGATCTGCGACAGTTGCGGTGTGGCCCCTCAGATGCGGGGCTAGGCGTTGGCCGTGGCGGTGTTCAGCTGCCCGATCCGGGTCCGGTGGGGCGAGGTAGACGCCCAGGGCGTCGTCTTCAATCCCAACTATTTCGTCTATGCCGACGTTGCCGCGACCGAGTTTTTTCGCGCCGCCGGCGTGTTGACTGCCGCCCATCCGGACATGAGTGAGAGCTATGTGGTCGACGCCCACGCGCGTTTCAGCGCCTCCGCCCGGTTCGACGATCTGCTCGATGTTCGCGTCTCCCTGCCGCGTATCGGCCGCTCCAGCTACGCCCTTGAGGTCGAGATCCGACGCGGTGACCAGATCCTGACGACCGTCTCGCTGACCTATGTCCGTGCGGTCGACGGCCAGTCCCTGCCTCTGTCCGACGGCTTCCGGTCCATTCTGGCCCGTCTGGAAACCCCGGCCCCCTCGCCGGCAGCGGTTCAGCAGATCGTAAGCACCTGTGCGCCACTATCTACCCGATAGCTGGCGGTTTGCCGGCTCCGGAGCGCCGCTGCCGTGAAACGCCTGATTCTCGTCGCCACGCTTGCAGCGCTGGCCGGCCCCGTTGTCGCCCAGAACGCCGGCCAGATCGCCCGCGTGCATAACGGGGCCAGCTGTTCCGGCTGCAACCTGTTCCAGGGCGACTTTTCCGGACTGGAGGCGCGCGGCCTGAATCTGTCGGGGTCGCGGCTGCGTCAGGCCGACCTCAGCCTGTCGGTCATGAACCGGACGGCCTTCTCCAACGCCGACCTGCGCGACGTGGAGGCCTATGGCGGCGTTTTCTCCAGCTCCAGCTTCAACCGCGCCGACCTGACCAACGCCAGTTTCGTCGGGGCCTTTCTGGAGGGGTCAAGCTTTACCGGAGCGACCCTGACCGGAGCCAATTTTTCAGGGGCCCGCCTGACCGGAGCGTCGGGACTGACCCAGAGCCAGCTGAACGGGGCCTGCGGCGACGCCTCGACCGCCCTGCCCGGTCGCCTGCACATTCCCGCCTGCTGAGGGACGCCATCCTTACGACGATTTAAGTAGGGTTTGCCGACAACAAGGGTCATCTGGAGAACGTGAAACAGTCCGTGTTCCCTGTTCCGAGCCCCCGCGCCAGCCTGGCCGCACTGGCCCTTCTGGCCGGACTGTCGGCCACGGCGGTGCCTGCGGCGGCCGAGGTCGCGTTTTCGGCGCAGGATCGAGACGTGGCGCGAATGGTCTCGCTGGGCGGATCGTGCAATCGCTGCGAGCTGTCGGGGCGGAACCTGTCAGGCGCAGCCTTCACCGGGGCCAACTTCATCAGCGCGACCCTGGTCGGAACCAACCTGCGCGGAGCCGAACTGATCGGCTCCAACTTTTCATCCAGCGACTTCAGCCGCGCCGACCTGCGGGGTGCAGAGATCCTGGGATCGAACTTCACGGACGCCAATTTTACCGCGGCGTCCCTGACGGGCGTCGAGGCGCAGGGCACCAATTTCACCCGCGCCAATCTGAGCCGCGCCAATCTTTCCGGGGCCGAACTGGTCGGGGCCAACATGAACGGTGCCGTGCTCGACGGTGCCAACGCCTCCGGGGCCGAACTGTTCGGTGCGACCCTGGCCAACATCAGCGCGCGATCAACCTCGTTCGCCGGAGCCCAGTTGAACGCAGCCAACATGGCCGGCGGCGACTTCGGATCAGCCAACTTCAATGGCGCGGACCTGGACGGCGCCCGGCTGAGCGGAGCCCGGCTGGGCGGGGCCAGTTTCAACGACGCCTCGCTGAGCCGGACCGATATCCGCGGTGCCGACCTGTCCGGGGCCCGCGGTCTGACCCAGTCCCAGGTGTCCGAGGCCTGCGGCGATGCCGCGACCCGGCTGCCGCGAGGATTGACCCCACGCAACTGCGGATCGCGCCTCATGATGGTCGCGCCGCGCGCGCCCGCTCCGCCTGCGGCACCCGCGCCTCCGGCACCGCCCTCCCAGCGGCGTGATTTCGCCCGGTCCGACCCCGACTAGGACGCCAGCGCGGGAGCCCGCCTTATTTGAGGGGCAGGCTCGGGCGGATGTGCAGTTCCTTGTACTGACGCTCCTGCGCCTCGGCCGGGGCGCTCATCAACAGATCCTGACCCTGCTGGTTCAACGGGAAGGCGATGACCTCGCGGATCGCGACCTGGTTGGCCAGCAGCATGACGATCCGGTCGATGCCGGGGGCCAGACCGCCGTGCGGCGGTGCGCCGTAGCGGAAGGCGTTCAGCATGCCGCCGAACTGGTCCTCGACCACCGAGGCGTCGTAGCCGGCGATCTCGAAGGCCTTGAGCATGATCTCGGCCTTGTGGTTCCGGATCGCGCCCGAGCACAGCTCATAGCCGTTGCAGACGATGTCGTACTGATAGGCGAGAATATCGAGCGGGTCCTTGGTCGTCAGGGCCTCCATCTCGCCCTGCGGCATCGAGAAGGGGTTGTGGCTGAAATCGACCTTCTTCTCTTCGTCGGACCATTCGAACATCGGGAAGTCGACGATCCAGCAAAAACGGAATTCCGCGTCGGAGATCAGGTTCAGGTCCTGGCCCAGTTTGGTGCGGGCCGAACCGGCGAATTTGTAGAAGACGGCGGGGTCTCCTGCGGCAAAAAAGGCGGCGTCGCCCTTGCCCATGCCGAGCGCCTTCATCAGGATGTCGGTAGCCTCGGCACCGAGGTTCTTGGCGATCGGACCACCCCAGGCCCCCTGATCCTCGGACCAGAAGATATAGCCCAGACCGGGCTGGCCCTCGCCCTGAGCCCAGCTGTTCATGCGGTCGCAGAAGGCGCGCGACCCGCCGGTCGGGGCCGGGATACCCCAGACGGCGTTCTTGGCATCGGCCGCGAGGATCTTGTTGAACAGACCAAAGCCACCATCGCGGAAATGGCTGCTGACGTCGGCCATCTCAATCGGGTTCCGCAGGTCCGGCTTGTCGGTGCCGAACATCGCGATGCTCTCGCGGTAGGGGATGCGGACGAAGGGATAGGGATCGACGGTCTTGCCGTCGGCGAACTCCTCGAACACGCCGTGCATGACGGGTTCGATCGCCGCAAAAACATCCTCTTGCGTAACGAAACTCATCTCGACGTCGAGCTGATAGAACTCCAGCGAGCGATCGGCGCGCAGGTCTTCGTCGCGGAAACAGGGCGCGATCTGGAAATAGCGGTCGAAGCCCGAGACCATCAGCAGCTGCTTGAACTGCTGCGGAGCCTGCGGCAGGGCGTAGAATTTGCCGGGGTGCAGACGCGACGGGACCAGGAAGTCGCGCGCGCCCTCGGGCGACGAGGCCGTCAGGATCGGGGTCTGGTATTCGAGGAAACCCTGACCGACCATGCGCTGGCGGATCGAGGAGATCACCCGCGAACGCAGGACAATGTTCTTGTGCAGAGTCTCGCGGCGCAGGTCGAGGTAACGGTGCTTCAGGCGGATTTCCTCGGGGTATTCCGGCTCGCCAAAGACCGGCAGCGGCAGTTCG
>JBBSCK010000077.1:0-13272 GCA_038250335.1 Caulobacterales bacterium | reverse complement strand
TCGACGTGGATGACCTCGCCGGTGGTCGACAGGCCGAGGTCCGAGCAGAGCCACAGGGCGGCCCCGGCGACGCCTTCCATCGAGGTGTCCTCCTTCATCGCCGACATCGCACGGCCCTGGGCGATCATGCCCCGGCCGCCCGAGATGCCCGCCAGCGAAAGCGTGCGCATGGCCCCGGCCGAGATGGCGTTGACGCGGATGCCGCGCGGGCCCAGGTCGCGGGCGATATAGCGGGTCGCGGCCTCCAGCGCCGCCTTGGCCACGCCCATGGTGTTATAGTTCGGGATGGCCCGCTCCGACCCCAGATAGGTCATGGTGATCATCGACCCGCCGTTGGGCATGATCTTCGACGCCCGGCGCGCCACATCGACGAAGCTGAAGCAGGAGATGTTCATGGCCAGCAGGAAGCTGTCGCGCGAGGTGTTATCGATGAAGGAGCCCTTCAGTTCGTCCTTGTTGGCGAAGGCCACCGAATGCACGACGAAGTCGATCGTGCCGAACTCGGCTTCCAGCGCCTCGAAGGCCGCGTCCATCGAGGCGTCGTCGGTGACGTCGGCCTGGATTAGCAGTCTGGCCTCCACGCTCTCGGCCAGCGGCCGCACCCGGCGCTCCAGCCCCTCGCCCATATAGGTGAAGGCCAGTTCCGCTCCCTGGGCGGCCAGCTGCGAGGCGATGCCCCAGGCGATCGAGTTGGCGTTCGCCACCCCCATGATCAGGCCCTTCTTGCCCTTCATGAGTTCGCCCGCAGGCATGTTCCAGCTGCTCTCGCTCGCCATGGTCTCGTGTCCCCTGTCCTGGCCTTCAGCCGGGTTGTTCGTTCGGCGGAGGGTTAGCAGGGGCCGTGCGGCGCTGCAAAGAGCGGCCGCCCAGACGCTCGATCAGCGCCATAAGGGGCGTCGCGGTCATCCCGTGCACGACGATGGACACCAGCACGATAAAGCCGGTGATCGCCCACAGCCGCTCGGAATCGCCGAAGTCGCCGTGGTTCAGGCCGTAGGCCAGGTAATAGACCGATCCCAGCCCGCGGATGCCCAGATAGGCCAGCAGGACCCGGTCCCGTTTCTGCAGCGGAGATCCTATCAGCGACAGATAGCCCACGACCGGGCGGACGATGAACAGGACGGCCAGCCCGACGAGGGCATCGGTCCATGTCAGGGCGTCCAGCAGGCCGTTGGCGAGGGCACCGCCGAACAGGACCAGCAGCAGCATCATCAACAGCCGTTCGATCTGCTCGGCGAAGTCGTGCATCTCCGCGTGGAAGTCATCCTCGCGTTCCGAGGCTCTTATCGTCAGGGCGCAGACGAAGACGGCCAGAAAGCCGTAGCCGTGGACGACCTCGGTTGCGGCATAGGCGATGAAGGTCGCCCCGATCGCCACAAGGCCGTCGGCGTGGCGTGAAATGCCCGAGCGATGCGCCCGGAAGATCAGCCAGCCCATGGCCTTGCCGACGACCCAGCCCATGGCCCCCCCGGCCGCCAGCTTCCAGACGACATCGATCGCCACCCACCGACCCAGATCTACGCCGGTCAGGGCCGCCGCTCCGGCCATCGAGACGAGGATGGCGAGGTTGACGAAGGGAAAGGCGAGGGCATCGTTCAGCCCGGCCTCGGCGGTCAGGTTGAACCGCACCTCGTTCGCCTCGCCGGTCCGGGGCTTGCCCGTCTGGACGTCGGACGCCAGCACCGGGTCCGTCGGGGCCATTGCGGCTCCCAGCAGCAGGGCCATGGCGAGGCTGAAGCCCAGTCCGGTCACTCCGAGCCAGGCCGTCGCGGCGATGGTCAGGGGCATGGCGATCGCCAGCAGCCGCCAGGTCGGACCCCAGCCCCTCAGGCTGACCGGCCGGTCCAGCTTCAGACCCGCTCCCATCAGCGAGATGATGACCACCAGCTCGGTCAGGCGCTCGGTCAGGGTGTCGTAGGTGCGCGGGTCCGGGTTGAAGGACAGGACGTCCAGGCTGAAGATCGCGAACCCCAGCCCGACGCAGATCATCGCCAGTGACAGCGGGAACCGGCGCAGCCCCTTGGGCGCCCAGGACACCAGCAGAACCATGGCGCCGAGGCCCAGCAGGAAAACAAAATAGGGGTTGGCGTCCAGGGGCCCGGTCTCCGTCAGGGTGGATGAACGCGCAGGCGCGTGGTTGGACCCGTCACGCTGGACACTGTATCCAGCCTCTGGGACGATGAACCCTAACGCCGGAGATCGCCATGCCCCTGAACCGTTTGATGTTTGCGATGTCGGGCATCGTGCCGATGCTGGCGATGACGATGGCGGGCCCGCTGGCGGCCCAGACACCGGCGGCCCCGCTCCTGGATCCCCTGGCGATCAAGCGGGACGTGGAAATCCTGTCGAGCGACGCCTTCTTCGGCCGCGGCCCGGGCGAGCCCGGCGAGATCGCCACGCTGGACTATCTGGTGGCCGGGTTCAGCGCGGCGGGGCTTCAGCCCGGCGGCGAGAACGGGACCTGGTTCCAGGACGTGGCGCTGACCCGGTTTCAGCGCGACGGGGCGCGCGCCTTCCTGGCCATAAACGGCGAAGCCCTGCCCGTGACGCTGGCGACCGACATCAGCGTCACCTCCATGTCTGTGGGCGAAAACGCGATCTGGAATGCGCCGCTGGTGTTTGTCGGCTTCGGTGTGGACGAGCCGGGGCTGGGCTATGACCAGTTCGGCGGTGTCGACCTGACCGGCAAGGTCGCGGTCTTTCTGATGAACGACCCGGACTATGCCTCTGAAACGGGTCCCTTCAATGCCCGCAACCGCAGCCCCCAGGGCGGCATCGGGGCCAAGAAGCGCGCCGCCTTTGCGCGCGGCGCGGTCGCCGTGCTGCAGATCCATCAGTTCGAGACGGCCAGCTGGCCGTTCCAGCAGATCAGTAACTCCGACCCCGATCCGAAATTCGTGCGCGGATTCGCCCCCGAGCGCGGCACCGACCTGACCGGGACGGTGCGGTGGGAGGTCGCGACGGACCTGTTCCGCCGCGCCGGGCTGGACCTGCCGGCCCTGGCGCTGACCGCCCGGACGCCCGGGTTCCGTGCCGTCGAGGTCTCCGGGGCGACGATGAGCGCCGCCTTCTCCATCGTCGCCTCGCCCATGGTGACCCGCAACGTGATCGCGATGCGCCCCGGCACGACCCGGGCCGACGAGACGGTCATCTACGGGGCCCACTGGGACGCCTATGGCATCGGCCCGGCCTATGCGGACGGCGACACCCTGAGAAACGGTGCGGTCGACAACGGGATCGGAACCGCCACCCTGCTGGAGGTCGCCCGCGCCTATGCCGCCGCGCCGCCGCCGCAGCGGACCGTGCTGTTCATCGGCTACACCTCCGAGGAGGACGGCCTGCTGGGGGCCTATGAGTACGCCCTGCGACCCCTTCGTCCGCTGGAGACGACCGCGGCCATGTTCAACCTCGACCCCCATCTGGCCCTGCCGATGACGCGATCACTCGAACTGATCGGCGCGGGCCGCACGGACCTTGAGGCCGACCTCGCGCGGGTCGCGGCGACGCAAGGGCTGTCGATCGAGGCCGAGCACGATCCGGCGGCGGGCTGGTACGGGCGCTCGGACCATTTCACCTATGCCGAACAGGGTGTGCCGGTGATCTATTTCCGCGCCGGGTCCGATCTGGTCGAGGGCGGGCGCGAGGCGGGAATGGCGAGCATCCGCGCCTACAACAGCCGCGACTATCACCAGCGCTCGGACGAGTTCGACCCGTCCTGGGACATGGTCGCCGCCGCCCAGGAAGGCACGGTCGCCTATCTGCTCGGCCGCGAGATCGCCGACAGCGGCCGGTGGCCGACGTGGACCGCGGGAACGGCCTACCGGACGCTGCGGGACACCAGCGCGGCATCGCGCCCCTAAACCTTCGAGAAAATCACCGTTCCGTTGGTGCCGCCAAAGCCGAAGCTGTTGGACATGACGGTGGTCAGTTCAACCTCGCGGCGCTCGCGCAGGATCGGCATGCCCTCGAACTGGGGGTCAAGAGTGTCGATGTGGGCGCTTTCACAGGCGAAGCCGTGCTGGAGCATCAGGAGGGAATAGATCGCCTCCTGCGCGCCGGCGGCACCCAGGCTGTGGCCGGTCAGGGACTTGGTCGAGGAGATCAGCGGCATGGCGTCGCCGAACACGTTCCGGACCGCCCCCATTTCCTTGGAGTCTCCCACCGGGGTCGAGGTGCCGTGCGGGTTCAGATAGTCGATCCTGCGATTGCCGGCCTGATCCAGCGCGATCTTCATGCAGCGCTCGGCCCCCTCGCCCGAGGGGGCGACCATGTCATAGCCGTCGGCGTTGGCCCCGTAGCCGACGATCTCGCCGTAGATTTTCGCGCCGCGCGCCACCGCCCGCTCATACTCTTCCAGCACCACAATGCCCGCGCCGCCGGCGATGACGAAGCCATCGCGGGCGACATCATAGGCGCGTGAGGCCACCGACGGCGTGGCGTTGAAGTCGGAGGACATGGCCCCCATCGCGTCGAACATGTTGGACATGGACCAGTCGATGTCTTCCACGCCACCGGCGAAGACAACGTCCTGCTTGCCCCACTGGATCTGCTCGGCCCCCGCGCCGATGCAGTGTGCCGAGGTCGCGCAGGCCGAGGAGATCGAATAGTTGACACCGCGCATCTGGAACCAGGTCGACAGCACGGCCGAGGGCCCCGACGCCATGGCCTTGGGCACCGCGAAGGGACCGATGCGCTTGGGCGCGCCTCTTTCGATCGTGGTCTGCGCCGCCTGCAGGATGACCTGGGTCGAGGGACCGCCTTCGCCGACGATCAGGCCGATGCGGTCGTCGCGGATCTCCTCCGGGCTCATGCCGGAATCCTTCAGCGCCTCCTCGAAGGCGATGTGGCCCCAGGCCGTGCCGTTGGCGAGAAAGCGTGCGGCGCGGCGATCCACCAGCGGAGACCAGTCCTCGGCCGTCACGCCCAGCGACGGCGGGGCCCAGACCTGCGAGCGGAAGCCGTATTTGATGTGGTCGGGGGCAGAGACCACGCCGGATTTCGCCGAGCGCAGCGACGCGGTGACCTCTGCGGCACCGGTGCCGATGGAGGAGACGATACCCAGACCCGTGACGACGACACGCCGCATGCAGCTTCCTTCTCTTGTACCTTGTCCGCGTTGACCGCGGTTATTCTGTGGTTCAGGCCTCGACCGGCTTCTCGCCGGGCTGGAACAGGCCGACGCGCATGTCGGTCGCGGTATAGATGGGCACGCCGTCGGCTTCCAGAACCCCGTCAGCGATGCCCATGACCAGCCTGCGGTTGATCACCCGTTTCAGGGTGATCTTGTAGGTGACCCGTTTGATGTGCGGTTCGACCTGGCCCTTGAACTTGACCTCGCCGACGCCGAGCGCCCGGCCCCGGCCCTGTCCGCCGATCCAGCCCAGATAAAAGCCGACCAGCTGCCACATGGCGTCGAGGCCCAGACAGCCGGGCATGACGGGATCACCGATGAAGTGGCAGCCGAAAAACCAGAGGTCCGGGTGGATATCCAGTTCGGCCTCGATATAGCCCTTGCCGTGCTCGCCGCCATCGCCGGTGATGGTGGTGATCCGGTCGAACATCAGCATCGGCGGGGCCGGAAGCTGGGCGTTTCCGGCCCCGAACAGTTCGCCCCGACCCGAGGCCAGAAGCGCGGCGTGATCGAACGAGGACGGGTATTGGGACGGGTTCAAGGCGCGGAACTCCAGCGGTGTTGGGCCGGGGTTACACGAGGGGAGCGGGAGGCTCAACTGCCACACACCGTTCCGGTCCGCTTCAGCGGGAAGGACGGATAGGTTCTGCCTCGCCGGCCGGCCAGCGCGCATCGCAAAGGGCGCGGGTCTCTGTCCCGAACACGGATCCCTGGGCGACCCAGCCGCGCAGCTTGCGGGCCCGGACCTCGCACCAGCCGGCCTTGCAGTCGTCCAGGGCAAGCACCGAACGGGCCGAGAACCGCGCCTTCAGCGGCGCATCGGCCGCCGGCCGTGCCCGCACGGGGGTTTCCCCGGATGAGGCGTTGAAGGCCCCGCGGCGACCCGAGACCACGCTGCGGTGGATCCAGGCCACGGAGCCTTCCGGGTCGCAGATCTTTCGCCACTCGCGGGTCTCGGCGATGACCTGGACCGGCAGGCCGGCGACGCGGTACTCCCACAGGATCCGGTAGTCCAGGCCGGGGCCCTGCCGCGCACGCACCTCGGACGACTTCAGCGAGACCCAGCGCGGCACCTCCAGCCCGGTCGGCGTCGGCCGCCCGTCAGGCATGGTCGCGCCCGCGCCGGCGAGGACCCCAAGGCCCAGAACCGCGGCAAGGCTGCCGAGGCGGCGCGAGAGGCTTTGGAAGCGGCTGCGAGACTTGCTAGACACCGGCATTGACCCGTCGCGCGCGGGCGCAGCAAAGGCGCAGCCCGTGAAAACCGAAGGTCCCAATGTCCAACGCCAGGCTTAAGGTCGTCTTAACCAGAAGACTGCCCGACGCGGTCGAGACCCGTATGCGCGAGCTGTTCGACGCCGAACTGAACCTGAAGGACACCCCGATGGACCGGGCGGCGCTGGAAGCCGCCGTTCAACGCGCGGACGTGCTGGTGCCCACCATAACCGACGAGATCGATGCATCGTTGATCGCCGGGGCCGGGGATCAGTTGAAGATGATCGCCAATTTCGGGGCCGGGGTGGACCACATCGACATCGACGCGGCGATGGCCCGCCAGATCCTCGTCACCAATACGCCGGGTGTTCTGACCGAGGACACGGCCGATCTGGCGATGAGCCTGATTCTGGCGGTCAGCCGGCGGATCGTGGAGGGGGCCCAGGTGATCGCGGAGGGGCGGTTCGAGGGCTGGACCCCGACCTGGATGTGCGGGCGCAAGCTCTGGGGCAAACGGCTGGGGATTGTCGGCATGGGGCGCATCGGCCAGGCGCTGGCGCGCCGCGCAAAGGCCTCCGGTCTGCAGGTCCACTATCACAACCGAAAGGCCGTCAGCCCCCGGATCGAGGAGGAACTGGGGGCCACCTACTGGGACGATCTGGACCAGATGCTGGCCCGGATGGACGTGATCTCGCTGAACTGCCCGGCGACGAAGGAGACGTACCATCTGCTCAGCGCCCGCCGACTGGCCCTGCTTCAGCCCCACGCCATTCTGGTCAACACGGCCCGGGGCGAGCTGATCGACGAGGCCGCCCTCGCGGACGCCGTGGCGCGGCGGGCCCTCGCGGGAGTCGGTCTGGACGTCTACGAGCACGAGCCCGCCATCCATCCCGGTCTGATCGGCCTGCCCAACGTCGTGCTGCTGCCGCATCTGGGGTCAGCCACCCTTGAGGCGCGACAGGACATGGGCGACCGGGTGATCCTGAACGTGATGACCTATCAGAACGGCCACCGACCGCCGGACCGCGTCATTCCGGCGATGTTCTAGACGTGCAAAAGGGGCGGCCATCCGGCCGCCCCTTTTGCAGTCCTGATCTTTGGTGATCAGGCGCGACGCTTGACCAGTCCCAGCAGGAACAGCAGCAGAACCGCACCGCCGAACGCGACCAGAAGAGTCACGAGGTTGAAGCCGCCAACACCGATGCCGAGCAGGTTGCCCGCGATAAAACCACCGATCAGGGCACCGATGACGCCCACGATCAGATTGGTGATAAGGCCGTGACTACGCCCCATGACTTTTTCAGCCAGCCAGCCGGCAACGATGCCGATGACGATCCAGCCGATGATTCCGAGACCCATAGTTCCATTCCTTCCAAAGTGGATGTGGCCAGATAATGCGTTCGCCCCGTCGAGGTTGCGTCGCCCTGTACGGAAGTTCCCCGACCCGCGTTCACCATCGCTCGCCCGTCACGGGAAGACGGCATGGTGATTGCGGCGTGCCGGGCGAGCCGTGCCGTTTCGGCACAGCCCGCAGACCAAGGGGAATGGGTCATGGCTACCGATATCGATCTTCATCTGGGGCGCCGTCTGCGCCGCCGCCGCCGCCTGCTGGGTCTGACGCAGCAGCAACTGGCCATCCAGGTCGGCATCCGCTTCCAGCAGATCCAGAAATACGAATGCGGGGCCAACCGCATATCGGCGGCCCGCCTGTGGCAGTTGTCCGAGGCACTCGAGACGCCGATCAGCTATTTCTATGACGGTCTGGCCGAGGCCATGGAGCGCAAGGAAGCGGCAGGGGCCAACGGCGGGGAGATGTTTTCCAGGAAGGAAACCCTCGACCTGATCCAGGCCTACTATCAGCTGGGCGAGCGTCCGCGGCGCCGTCTGCTGGACCTGGCCAAGTCCCTGCACGCCGAGGGCGATCCGGTCGCTTCCTGAGCGTGTAGGATGGGGTGTTGGTGAGGCTGGCCGGTGACCGACGTGCAAGGATGATTGCTCACTAGCACTGGCACTTTTCACCCTTTAGTCCTCGACCCATGACCGAGTTTGAATCCTTTGCCGTCGAACTGGCCGCCGGGGCCGCAGAAGTGACCCTGCCGTTCTTTCGCGCGGACAATGCCGAGGAGAACAAGGCCGGGCCGGGGGACTTCGATCCTGTGACGGAGGCGGACCGGGGCGCGGAGGCGGCGATCCGTCGCCTGATCGCCGCCCGCTACCCCAACCACGGCGTCATTGGCGAGGAGTATGGCGAGGACCGCCCGGACGCGGAGCACGTCTGGATCCTGGACCCTATCGACGGCACGCGGGCCTTCATCGCCGGCCTGCCGATGTGGACGACCCTGATCGCGCTCAGGACAGGCGGGCGGCCGACCGTGGGCGTCATCGCCCAGCCCTATATCGACGAGCTGTTTCTGGGCGGGCCGTCGGGTGCCGCGCTGATGAGCCGGGGCCAGACCCGGCCGATCCGCGTCCGGCCCTGCGAGCGACTGACCGACGCCGTCATCGCCACCACGGCCCCCGAAATCTTTACTGCGCCCGAACTGGGGGCCTGGACCCAGGTGATGGCCGCCGCCCGGCTGGCCCGCTACGGCTGCGACGCCTACGCCTACGCCATGCTGGCGCTTGGCCGGATCGACATGGTGGCCGAAACGGGGCTGAAGGTGTGGGACTGGTCTGCCCTGATCCCGGTGGTCGAGGCCGCCGGCGGCGAGGTCACCGACTGGCGTGGCGGGCCGGTCAACGGCGACGGCCGCATCATCGCGGTTGGCGACGCCCGGGTCCGCGACCAGGCCCTGGTCGCCTTCCGGCGCGGGACGAACTGAGCCTCAAGACGGCGAGTGTGGCTAGAACGGCAGCAGGTTCCGCTGGCGGCTGTAGGCCATGGTGCCGACATTGGCCCCCAGCCGCAGTCCGACGCCGGTGCGGACGGGGGCCAGGACGATGCCGTCCGCCCGCTGATAGTTTACCCCCAGTCCGCCGATCAGATAGGCCGTGCCCTCCACCCCGGGATAGCGGCGATAGATGGCGTCGGGCGCGTACAGGCCATAGACGAGGGTGAAGACCCGGCTGGCGTTGCCTCCGATGTCCCAGCCGATCGACGTGCCCTGCCAGAACACGGCCTGGGAGGCCGACAGGTCCTTCATGTGCAGGGCACCCCGGCCGTAGCGCAGGCCGATGACGGCGGCTCCGGCGGCCTCCTCGCCGGCGATATAGGCGGTCGGCGCATCGCCCTGGTCGCGGAAGATGCGCTCGATGGCACCGCCCATGGCCTCGGCCGCGATCCCCAGTTCGCGCGACCCGGCCGCAACCAGTTCGTCGGCGCTATAGGCCCGCGCAGCGCTGTCTGACGCGATCGGATAGTTCGGCTCGGTCGGCTGGCGCGGGCTGGTGGCACAGGCCGACAGCGCGCCTGCGGCGACAGCGGCGAAACCGGTCTGGATCAGGTGGCGACGGTGCATGGCGGAAAGTTCCCGAAATCTGGTCGCCGGCGACGCGGGCGATGGCGCAGGGTCACCGGGTTTTGCGGCAGCCTTGGGGCCTTGCCGTTAACGAGACCTTACCGCGTTGTGTGCGACCGCTCAACGCGCAGCGTCGCGAACGTTAGCCTACGTTCAAGACTTGTCGGTCTTCGCTGTCAGCCAGTCCATCAGGGCCAAAAGCACGCCCGACACCACAAAGGTCAGGTGGATGATCACTCCCCACATCATCGCGGCCTCGTCCAGCGCATAGTCCGGCTTGCCGATGTTCATGAAGGACTTCAGCAACTGGATGCCCGAGATCGCCACGATCGAGGCGATCAGCTTCATCTTCAGGCCCGAGAAATCGACCTTGCCCATCCATGGCGGCCGGTCAGTCTCGCCATCGAGGTCCAGCTTGGAGACGAAATTCTCATAGCCCGAGAACATCACGATCAGCAGTAGATTGCCCGCCAGCGACAGATCCACAAGCGTCAGCACCGCCAGGATGGCGGCGTTGGAATCCATCCGCTCGCCGATCACAAACGCCTGAGGCAGATAGTAGAACAGCTCTGTCACAAATACCGCCAGCAGCATCAGCAGTGCCAGCGCCAGCCCGATATAGAAGGGAGCCATCAGCCAGCGCGACCGGAACAGCAGCCGTTCGAAGGCGGTCTCGATGCGCGGCTTCACTCCCATGGCCTATCCCCTCAGACGCGCCCCGAGATTTTCGGCGGCACCGACGATCCGCGCTGACAGTGCCTCGATCCCGGATTCGGTCAAGGTGGCCTCGCGCGGCTGGATGACGACCTCCAGCGCGACGGACTTCGAGCCCTCGGCCACGCCGGGTCCGCGATAAATGTCGAACACCCGCACCTCGGCGATCAGCGTCTTGTCCGCGCCCTGGACCGCCCGGACCAGATCGCCCGCCGTGCGGTCCTCGTCGACCACGAAGGCGAAGTCGCGGGTCAGCGGCATGAGGTTGGGCAGGTCGGCGGGTCCGTGCGCCTTGGTTGGTGCGCCCTTGACCCGGGGCTCCGGTACGGCGTCCAGCACGATCTCGAACGCCAGCAGTGGACCGTCGGCGTCCAGCGCCCTGAGCACGCGCGGATGCACGGCCCCGAACTCGGCAATGACGTTTTTGGGCCCCAGCTGAAGCCGCGCCGATCGTCCGGGATGCCACCAGTCGCGGTTCGATCCCTGCGCCAGCTGCAGCGCATCCACCGGAGCGCCGATCTCTTCCATTACGCCCATCAGGTCCGCCTTGAGCGCGAACAGGGCGTCCTCGCCGGGCCCGGCCCAGTGACGGGCCGTGCGCGCGCTGACCAGACCGGCGATCACGGTGCGCTGATCGCCCGGCTGGTCGCCGAGATAGATCGGGCCGATCTCGAACAGGGCGACGTCGGCATGGCCGCGCGCCGCATTGCGCGCTGCGGCCTGGATCAGGTTGGGCAGCACCGAGGGACGCATACAGTCCAGATCGGCCGCGATCGGGTTCTCGACCACCAGCCGCTCATCGCCGCCGCCGAACAGGGTTGCGATGTCGCGTCGCGTGAACGACCATGTGACCGCCTCTGCATAGCCCAGCGCGGCCAGCGCCCGGCGCGCGATCCGGACGCGGGCCTGCCGCGCATTGAGCACGCCCCGGGACGGCGAGCCCTGATCCGGCAAGGGCGTCTGCGGCAGATGCTGGAAGCCGTGGATCCGCGTGACCTCCTCGACCAGGTCGGCCTTGGCCTCGACGTCGCGACGCCAGGACGGCGGGGTGACGGTCCAGGGTTCGGTCTGGCCGGCAGCGCCCGGGGTCACGAGAAAGCCGAGCTGGCCCAGGATCGCGCCGATCCGGTCGGTCTCAAGGTCCATGCCCGACAGCCGCTTCACATAGGCAGGATCGAAGGCGAAGGGCAGCGGACTGGCCGGAGCCTCCCCCGCCACGACGATTTCCGACGGCTCGCCGCCGCACAGATCCAGGATCAGCCGGGTGGCCAGCTCCAGCCCCGGCACAACCGAGGCCGGATCGACGCCGCGCGCGAACCGGTACTGGGCGTCGGAGGCAATCGTGAGGGTGCGACCGGTCTGGGCCGTAACGATGGGATCGAACCAGGCCGATTCGAGGAAGACGTCGGTGGTCTCGTTCGAACAACCGGTTGATGCGCCGCCCATGACGCCGCCCAGGCCGATCGCACGGGTGCCGCCATCATCGGCGATGACGCACATCTCAGGCTGGATGATGTAGTCGCCTCCGACGACTGCCTTGAGCATCTCCGGCCGAGCTGTGCCTTCGATGATCTCGCCGCCCGATGTTAGATTCGAGAAGCCTCCGCCGCGTACGACGATCTCGCCGCCCACCAGCTTGCCCGCATCATAGACGTGCAGCGGCCGGGCGCGATCGTAGGCGATCAGATTGGTCACATCGACCAGCCGGTTGATCGAGCGCAAGCCGATGGCGGTCAGACGCCGCTGCAGCCACTCCGGCGACGGCCCGTTCTTCACGCCCCGGATCAGCCGTCCGGCAAAGACCGGGCACATCCCCGGCGCGTCGAGCCGGACCGTGATCGGGCAGGGGAAGGCCCCCCGCACCGTGGCGATATCGAAATGCTTCAGCGTGCCGACCCCGGCGGCGGCCAGATCGCGGGCGATGCCGGCGACGCCCAGCCAATCGGGCCGGTTCGGCGTCACCTCGAAATCGATCACCGGCTCGGCCCCGAACAGCACCGCCACAGAGGTGCCGACGGGGATCTCCGGCGGCAGTTCCTGGATGCCGTCGGACTCGTCGGCCAGTTCCAGCTCGGCGGCCGAGCACAGCATGCCGTTCGAGACCACGCCGCGCACCGGCTTTTCGACCAGGGTGACACCCAGACCGGGCACAAAGGCCCCGATGGGCGCATAGATGGTGGTCAGGCCTGCACGGGCATTGGGCGCGCCGCAGACGATCTCCTTGATCCCGTCGACCGTCTCGACCTGGCAGACGCGCAGGCGATCGGCATCGGGGTGCTGCACCGCCTCAAGGATCCTGGCCACAGTGAAGGGGGCCAGGGCGGCCGCTGGATCGGCGACATGCTCGACCTCCAGCCCGGCCATGGTCATGGCCTCGGCGATCTCGCCGATCGAGGCCGTCGTTTCCAGGTGGTCCTTGAGCCAGGACAGGGTGAATTTCACGACAGGCTTCCGAACTCGGGGGTGGTCTTCAGGCCGATGATCCAGTCGATGAAGCTGTCGGATCCCGTGAAGCCCACTTCCGAGAATTCGCACCCGTCAACCACGCAGTCCTGCATCACAATCGCGCCGGTTGCTCGCACCCCGAGCGGCCGCAGTACCAGATTGCGGTTGTCGCCCCGGGGATCGCCGAAATTCGTGTCGTCGAACGTCGTCCCCAGCGCCGCCATCACGATCGCCGGTCCGACCAGTCTGCAGCCGCGGAAGGTGCGACCGTGAATAAGCGGTACGCCGGTCGCCATGCTGGCCGCCAGCAGC